>NZ_JBIMER010000003.1:0-345838 GCF_051262515.1 Arthrobacter arnarulunnguaqae
AATTGTTAGCGAGGGTGCGTTTTTCGACCTTGGGAAGGGAAGGGCCGGAATGAATGGAGTTGAGGACTGGCGGGCCGCGCGGCTGGTGCGCCGTTGTACTACAGTCGCGCCGCGCCGTCGTCACCGCCGGAACCCCGATCCGGGCACGGACCCTAGAGGGCACAGAGCGGATCACCTTTCCCGCGATAGCCGGCCGAGGGTTGGAGAGCTTCCGGTGCGGAGACAGACGCAGCAGGTCCCAGACAGCAACGCGAGTGCCGGCTTGTGCCCCACAGTGCGAGGTGGCGGCCGCCATAGGCCGCCCGCGGGGTTGAGGCTCTCGAGCAGTCCGAGGGAGTCCAACGAGCCAACGTGCAGCGGGGTGGTGTTGCGGCGCACCACGGTGGCCGCGCGAGCAGTCCGGGACGTGCGGATCCGGGTGATGCTGACCGGCTGGTTTGGGACTGGACGAACGGAATGATGGAATGTTGTGATTGGGGCTGGCCGGGCGTGGACGGAAGCCCGGTGAGGACGGCGGCCCATTGCGGGAGCCAGGCTGGCGCGGCGCACGATCCTGTGCCAGAGGCGGCGGACGCCGCTCGGACGAGCGGACCGATTAGGGTTCACCGCGCAGGCCAGACCAGCCCACGCCTCGCGCGTCCGTGCGATCAGGGTGGGCGGCGAGTTCCTCTCGATCTATTTCGTCGGTGGTCGTCCGTAGGCTGGCGGTATGGACTTCCTTATCAGTGTTGGTCTCATCGATTGGCCGGCCCGCAATCAGTTGGGAGCCCGCGACGCGGGACGCCGGGCAGACGAAACGCGCATGCGGATCGTTCGACGGTACCTCCTGCCCGACGGCAACGGTAAGCATGCCGCGCCTGACCGCGGAGCAGCTCCTGCCGACGATGACGGCCGGGCCGCACACGGTAAGCGCCGCTGTTGATCGCGGAGGATTGCGACGCCCGCGTTCACGGCGCTGCGCGGCTGCTGATCGAGACCGAAACGGGTAGCCGCTATCTGCTGGACCCGGTTGCCGGGACGTTGACGCGCGAACTGCGGGGAGTGCTCTCCAACGACCTCCGTCGGGACGGCGAGCCCATCAAGGTCCTGGCGGTGGTGCGCCTCAGGGTCGGTTCCCGGGCTGTGTTCGCCTTGGACTTGAGGTTGGATGGCGTGACGACCTTCCGACCGGTCACCGTCGTACAGCGCATCAGTGCCGTGCAGGATCCCGTGTCGTGACTCTGCTGGACGGTGGAGGAGGGGTGCGCGTGGCGGCGGTCATGCTATGCGTGCGTGGTTAAGGTGCGGCGTAGCCATTCCTGGTCTCTTGCGATGTGGACGCCGTCGCGGAGGATGTCGGTGAAGATGCGCGCCGGTGCGATTTGCGAGCCACGTAGACCAGCTGGCGCCGTTCGTGGGGGAGGTTACGTTGAGTGCAAGCATCAGGTCGGTGTTCGCGCGCGGATCGGGCGGTATTCGCCGCCGTCGACAAATGTCCGATAGGTTGTGCCGTTGTCCGCGGGCCCCTGACCCGAAAACGGTTGCTTGGAGCGGTTGTTCGTCCCAGACGGCGATTCAGTCGGCCAGGAATTGAACAACTCGACGCAGGAACGGCCCCTGATCGCCGTGTACCGGTGATCCTTTTCGGTCTGGCGTGAGCATGCCTTCATGATGCCACGGCGCCGTTGCCGACGTACCTGGCGATTGACAGGAATCGCTTTTTGAAGTTGATCCCCGGAGGGCGGGCCTAATCGCCGCACCACCATCAGGCCACGTCGGCGATGATGCTCCGCCATGCGCCCGGCTCGATCGCGTAGTCCGGGTCACGGGTGTCGACCGCGAGCATGGCCTGCTCGTCGTCGAGCAGGGGAGCGGCGTAGTACTGCAGGGCCAGGGACAGCGCGCGGGTCGGGAATACCGACTCGCGCCCACGGTAGCTCTGGTAGCGGAACGCGGCCCAGCGCAGGGCGCCCATGAGGGAGTAGACCATCGACTCGGCCTCCTCGGGGCTCGGGCCGATGAGCTTGTAGGAGAGTTCTGCGCGGTGCAGGGTCGCGGGCCAGCCCTTGGGGCCGGCGGCGAGCAGCGCCATGCCGGCGTCGTCGGGGGCGTCCACCAGCGCTGAGAGCAGGGCGTCCAGGCGCAGGTCGGACGAGGACGGGGGGATCAGGTCGGTGGCCGCGTCCCACGCGAGGGCGCCGCCGTCGTCCATGACGGTGTCGCCGTCCGCGGTGGTCTGCAGGTTCCGCCACGGGTCCTCGTCGGGCAGCGCCTGCATGAGCATGCTGATGGCCCCGGTGAACAGGGACGCGACCGACTGCGCCTTGGTGGTGGCGATGTCCACGATGCGGCGCTCGTACTCGACCTTGCGGCGGGCGTCGGTGAGCGGCTCGGTCACGGTGACGATCCACGCGGAGATCCAGGTTTTCTCCGTCGGGTGCAGGCGGAGGGAGTCGGGAAGGATTTGTTGGGTCATGGGGATTCTCCTTGTTTGTCGACGCGGCTTTCGCGTCCGGTAGGGCTTGAGAGCGCGGACTGCGCCGTTCGGTTCGCGTTGCTTCATCCAGACCATGCGGCCGCCCGCCAGGTGCTCTCAACGGTGTTACGCGCTGGTAGGGACCGCGGCGGGCACCGGTTCGGATCTGCGCTCATCTGCCGTTTCGTCCGTCATGCGGTCCGCACGGGTTTGGGTAGGTCAGACAGGTCGTGGGCTGCGTGGCTTGCAGCGGTCCCGTTGTCGCGGGCATGCTCGGGGCGGTTCGCCTGCACCGAAACCACCATCCTGTGAGGAGGCACTACATCGTTCGTCCTTGGCGGTTGCTGGGGTGGCGTTGGTGGTGCCGGTTACCACTGGATGCCGAAGTGGTTTCTGAATGCTCGGATGACGGCGTCCCCGTCGTCCAGATGGTCCACGGGTCGCGAGGCGGCTCCGAATTGCGTGGTGGGGGCGGTCATCCACATCAGAACGCTGGCCGGCTCGATGAGCAGCTCGTCGGCGGCGGCTTTCAGCCGGCCCATGAGCGGCCTGACCCGTCCGTCGACCAGCTGGAACCCGGGGTAGAGCACGCTGCCGTTCCTTTCGGCGCCCATGAGCATCTCGGCGCCCTCGAGGTCCTGGACCGCCGAGGCGTCAAGCAGTCCGTACTGCGCTTCGATCCGGCGCCAGACGCGGTCCCCAGCCAACTCCCGGACCCACTGGGACGCGCTAACACCTTGACGCCGGGCGGGGATGATGGCCGCCTCAATCATCCGCTCCAGCGCGGTAGGGCGCAAAGGACGACCGCCGGACCCCACGGGTGTAGGCCCTTCATCGGCCAGCGTGGCGTCGACCAGTTCGATCCACGCCGTCGCCTCAGCTGTGGCGGGCACCGTGCTCTCCCCGGGGGAGGGCAACGCAACGTCAATGCGTCCAAGCAGTTCATCGAGGCCTGATTCCGCTGCGGCCAAGCGCGCCAGGACCATCGCGCCGAGCGGGTCCCTCGACCAGACGGCTCGGGCCGAGGCGAGGAACCCCGCCCCGTCAACCGGCGAAATGTCCACGAGGGCCGAGGTGGTCCGGATTGTGGGGACACCGTTGCCGCGCAGGTCGAGAAGAAACTGCCCGGCACCACCGTGTTGCAGGCACACGAGGCTCAAGACGGGAAGCCGTTCGCCGCCACCCCGCAGGCTGCTGGACCCCGCGTCCCATCCTCCCATTGGCTCCGCTTCGGCCGGGAAGCGGGCCAACAGCGTGGCGTGCGCTCCGACCTCCAGAAGGTACACGGAGCCGGAGGCCGTTCGGAGCCGGAACGACGCGGGCCGAGGATCGTGCATTTAGTCCTCCTTAGAAGTGGTTGCTGGACCCGTCCGCTCGGACGCGGTGCGCGTCGTGGTTGCGATTAATCGCGCTGCGGGGCGCCGCTTCCGGGCGGCGGCACGGCGGCCGCCGTCCCGGAAGCAGCTAGCGCACTTGGCGCAATAGGCGTTTCAGCAACGGTCCAACCGTCACGGCACCCGGGTCGGGGCTCCGCTGGCGGGACCTGCCCAGCGGAGCGCGTACCCCAGGAGCCCTTCGATACGGCGCGGATCCTCACCGAGGTGCCCCAGCGATACGTTGCATCCGAAGCAGAGCAGCGCGCGCACGGCTCCGGTTCCATGATCGTGATCGACGTTCAGGCTCTTCTTCTCGGCCGGTGGTCCGCCGCACGCGGCGCACAACCCGCCCTGTGCCGCGAGCATGGCATCGAATTGCCCCCGGGCCAACCTGTACGTCCGGGCCCGGACATACTCGCGCACTGCGCGGCGGCAATCCGGGCAACGGCAACCGGAGACGTAACCGGAGCAGGTCCCGTGCGCATGCGTCCCCTCGGCGGCCTTCCGCGCCCGCCATTGAGCCAAGTATTCACGGTGGGCACCCTTACACAGGTCGCAGCGGCACCCGGAGGTGTACGAGGAATTTGTGCCGTGAATGTACGCGCCGGCCTTCTCGTGCCGAGCCGCGCGCTTGACCCTATACGCCCGGCCCCCCGCTTGGCACAATGCGCACCGGCATCCCATCGTGTACCCGGTCAAGGTCGCGTGCGCGTAACCGCCCGTGACCCTTTTCTGCGCCCGGTACGCTTGCGTCGCCGCGCTGTGGGCCGCCCGGCATTCCTTACAGCGGCATCCGGTTCGGTATCGCGAAGTCTTCCCATGCGCGCTGCCCGGCAGTTGTGCCATTTTCTCCCCATTCCCTACGTAGCGCCCCCATGGCGCCTGGTCGGAGACTACGGAAAGGGTCCGACAGTTTGGACCAGCGCGCTTTTCCTTCGGTGCCGTGGGCACCTCGGCCAGCCGGCATGGACGTTGCCGCTCCCGGACGTGCCGGCACAGCGTCTCTCCCGGGGACGCCGACGCTTCCGTAGCAGCTAGCGATGGCCACAAGCACAGGAGGCTGCCCCGCAGCCCCAGCTGGTCGCTAAACGCCCGCGCCACGCGTTCGTAGCCGGGCACTGGCCGGTAGCCATTGGGCCACCCCGAACCGATCGGTGGTCTACCGATTCTGACCCGGCCGGCGGCGGACGCGCTCGGGCACATCCACGACCGCACTCCGGTGATCGTCCCGCCGGACCTGCAGGGGGACTGGTTGGATCCGGGCACGACGTCGAAGGACGACGTCCGGTCGCTGTTGGAGGCGATCCCGGACCTGTAGCTGGTGCCCCGGGTGATCGGCAAGGAGGTCGGCTCGGTCCGCAACAACAGGGCGGAGCTGACCGCCGCGGCGGGTTGAGTGTGCAGGGCCTTTCAGCGCCGGGTTGGTTGGCTGGCGCGGGCCGCGAATGCGTCGAGGGCGGCGAGGATGTCGGTGGCGACCCACACCTGTGTTCCACGGACCTTTCCGGCGGGCTTCAGGATTCCGGCGGCCACCAGCCGCTCAGCCGACCGGAAAGCGGTCGCGGCGGGCATCGAGGTGTGCGCGCCGAGCAGGGCTGCCGTCACCGCTGGCTCGGCGGGGAGGAGCTCCAGGACACGGTGAACCGAGGAGGGGCTGCGGGGTACGCGGTCCCGGTAGCCGGCCACCACCGCGCGGACCTCGGAAACGAGCTGCCAGCGTAGCGTGCGCAGCGAATGCGGGGGAGGGGCGGGAATGGGGGTGGCAGACCACCGACTTGCGAACGTACGCAGGGGCACACCCATGCAGGTGGGAGACGGCCGCCGCTCTGCGGGGTCCGACGGAGGAATCGAACCGCGTCTCGGTTGCCCATGGGTGCCTGCCAGGGGTTGGTTCATCCGGTATCTGGCGGGCTTCTCCCAACGCGTCGGAGCCGGTCGCTAGGCTGGCATCAACGAAGGGGCGGACTGATGGAAGCGTATATCGGCCTAGCGGCCCAGATGCTGTGGAGCGTCATCATGCTCGGCGTGTCCTTCTACTTCGTACGCGAGCTCATACGGGGACGCCGGCAGGAGAAACACGATGCAGCCATGCGCAGCGCGTGGCTGCGGGCCAAGCTCGACGAGGTCCGGGCGAAGTCCCGCCAGCGCGGCTTGTAATACGCTCTGCCGGCCGTCGCCGCGCCCGCCGAATCCCAGGGGCTCGTATCGGTGGCCACCCCGTGACGCAGTGCCCCCGGCGGGGCGCTCCACCTTCGGGAATCTCGCTCCCCAGACCGGCTGCGAACCGAACACAAACCCGGCCACTCTCACGGTGTATACAACCGAGAGGGAAATCCCGTGCGTGTAAACCCCATAGCGCTTCGGCACACCGCCAGTGCCGATGTGAACCGCCTGGCCAACGCGGCGGCGGCGGCGTGCCTTCGGCATGCCCGACCAGCCGTTGCCCCGGACGGACACGCTCCCACGCTGGATGCCCGACGTGGCCGCGCGCGGACGAGCTACCGCGACCCCGCGCCGGGTTTGGCCTCCTGGGGTGGGGGACCGCGCGGCGATTCGGCAGGCAACCCTGCCAACGGAGCGAGGCGCAACGTCGGAAATGATCCGTTGGGGATCATCCACTACCGCCCCGGGGGCAGCCACCTCGACTCGCCTGCCGGTGAGTCCGCGATCGCCACCCTGTCGCGCATTTTGGCCCGCCGCTGGATCGCCGGCTGCCGGGGCCAGCGATGACCGGCTACCCGGCGTTCGTGGTCCATTCGCGCGCCGACCCCCGGGCGCTGTCGACCGTCGAACGGAACGACCCGTACTGGACGGAGAGCTGGGTCTCCGGATCCCAAGCGGTGTGGTCGCCGGCGGGCAACCCCCGGGGTGGGACCGGCCTGACCCCGGAGACAGCCCTGCGGCTCTTCTCCGATGTCCGCCGCCGGGCGACCGCCCTGGGACTGCTCGCCTGCCTGGACGCCTGGGGGACCGTGACTGCCGAGCAGGCCGCGGTCATCACGGGGGACATGGCGCTGCTGGACCGGCGCACGATGGTGCCGCGCGCGCTGGAAACGCTCGGTCTCCTGGAGATGGGGACCTATGCGAACCGGCAGTTGCGTCGCGGTTCCACGAGGCCCGTGTGGCTGTACCGGCGAAAGCCATTCGGGCACCGCGCACTCGCGGGTCTGGCCAAGGAGCTCACCGACGGCGAGGTCCGCGCGGTGACGGGGGGCCTCCCATGGTCCACCGGCGCCTCGTTTGACCGGCACAACATACTGGCCGTCGAGCTGGCCATCCGTGCCGCCGAGTACCTCCCGGTCTGCGCGGTTTTGGGGGAGAAGTACGGCCAGGCCAACATGCTCACCGCGCAGCCGACCGGGGCGTACACGCACCGCGCCGATGCCCTCCTCATTCGACAGGACGGCCTGCGCATCGCGATCGAGGTGACTGCCTCCCGTTCCGCCCGGTTCGATGCCAAGGTCGCCCGCTGGGTCCGCTTCATGGAGCGCGAACCGCTCGCCACAACCGGCCTGGTCGTGTTGTTCGTCGGGGTCCCGCACCCGGGCGACGTCAGGAAACGCGGCGGGTCCACCGAGATCCGCCAGGCCATCCGGAAGGCCCTCCGCTTCCACCCCGAACGCGCGAAGTTCTCTCCGGCCGGGCGTATCGGCGTGGTCGACTGGGAGGACTGGTTTCCTTCCGGCAGCCACTTGAGCGACGCGTTCCTGAGTCTGGAAGCGTCCTTCCAGGTCGGCCGCGGCAGCGTGCCGGCGGAGCGGTGGCTGAGCGTGCCGCTGGCCAAGATATCGTTCGACCCGGCGGACAGCATCGACCCGCTCGCGCTCGTCCGGACCGCGCACGGGTTGTTGCACGTCCCGCACTGGCTGCGGCCGCGGTAAGCCGCCGGCGCGCCAGCGACGAGCCCCGGCCGGCAGGCCCAACCACGGTGGCTAGGCGCGGAGGAGAGGACATAAAGGAAGGGCGGGGCGAGGGAGCCCCCCGGGGACCGGGGGGGGCGAACCGCAACCGGGGGCGCGAGGCAGGATCCACCAACTTGCGCAGCCACCGCTCCTGCGCCCGCGCGGCGAACGCCCTGGCGATCCGACCCCTCCGACCGTCAGCCAACAGGTCGTGCCGACGCAGCCCATTTCCCGCGCCACCGACATCCGCCACGTCCACGGGGACATCCATTTCCCCGCACTCTCCGCACCCGCCTCGCCCACACCCGTAGTCCGGTCCGCACAGAGGGCCCGCGCCCGGGGTCCGCATCCGGCCTATCCGCACCGTCCGTCCGATCCACAGCGGCACGGGTCACCGGGTTCTCCCCGACGGACCGTCCGCATAGTGCTGTCCCTGCCTGCCGGAGGCACCCGCCCCTTCTGGTTCCCAGCCAGTCCTGGCGTTGGCAACCGGCTGCGCTGCGCGCCCCATCCCGCCGGTCGCACGGGCGATCCTCTCCCCGACCCCTTGGTGTCCTCCGCGATGCACCGCGTAGCGCACGCCACACCGGGGTCCAGCACCGGCGAGCCACACACCACCGGAGCCCAGAGCCGCAGGCTCATGCGCCGCAGGCAACCCGAGCCCCGACCCATCGTTTCTCCTCCGCCACAGACACCCATAAACGACTACTAAGCACGGCACCGCCAAAATGGCACGGAACTGGCGATCCAGGGCGACCCGAGTCCCCGTCCTGGCGTCGACCTCGCGCCGTTCTCCGCAGGCCCGCTGGCGCCCGGCGGCACCTAAATCACCAAGTGGTGTCGCTTTCTGGGGGAAGGACGTGCACGGGATTGACTGTCTCGCGGGCCCGCTTGAGATCTTCGGGGGGCCCGGAACTGCTTTCTGGTGGCGCGACGCTTAGGCCGATGTTGTCATTCCCGACGCGCGGCACTACACGTCCATGGCAAGCGACAGGCAACCGCCTTCGAAGTAAGTGCCTCGAAGCCCACTCAGTGGGGCTACCCCCAACGATGTGCGGCCTCATGTTGGGCGGAGGGGTGCCTCTTCCATGATCGTCGCACAGCCGGGAACAGACTCAACCGCACCGGTTAATGGGCAGGTCTGCCTACATCGCCTCCGCGCTGGGCATTGATGGTTCGGCCGCGACCGGCATGCACATGACCACAGGATGTGGTCGGCGGAGCAGACAAGGCGTGCAGCGCAGGAGACGCCGTGTGCGCCCTCCTGACGGTCCGTTCTACGCCGCGCGCTGGAGTATCGGCGCCAGCGCTCCGAGGCTCTGTGCGGGGCAGCTGTGTCGGTCCGCATGTACGTCGGGCGGACAGGACGGCAGGGGGGCAGTAGGTGACTCGGCGCCACAGGCGGTGCAGGGAAACGTCTTCTGGATCTGGGCCTTGACGCCATGGAGGATCCGGCGACGGGCCCCAGTGGGCGGGACCAGCGAGTGCCGGCACCATGGCCCGACGTCCGGGAGAGATCAGAGGTCGCTGGCGGTCGGGTGGTCCGAAGGCAGGCTGCCGCGCATTTTCCTGCAAGACCCCAACTTACCCGTGATCTGGGGCCCTTTATCTCACTCGCTATGTCCCCTCCCCCCTGTCTATAGACAGGGGGTGGAGGGGGGACATACCGGCTGGTGTCGCTATGTCCCCAGCGTCGTTGGGGACGTTAGGGGATGGAGGGATCTTGGTTGACACCCGTCGGAGGAGTCGGCCCATAGGGGTTGGGTGCAGGGTACGGAGCGTCGCGATGAACGGCCGCACACGGGTCCTGGTGCGGAGGATGCAACGCCTTCGCAACCGACTGTCGAACAGCTACGCATCGACAGGCGGCAGAACGGGTTCCCCTGCAGGGAGCCCGCCCGAACGGCCGGCACAGAACCCGGCCGCAACAGTATGAGGAAAGAGGAACCACCGCATGCGCAGTACCACCAGCACCCATCCGACTGTCCCCGGCATCGTGTTCGCCACGCTTGCCGAGACGGTCGAGTCACTCGAGGCCAATGGCCGCGAGAGCGGCGAATCCGGAATGTGGCAGTGCCCGGCCCACGACGACCGCACACCGTCCCTGTCCATCAGCACCAGCGCGAAGGGCGACGCGACACTGGTGAAGTGTTTCGCCGGCTGCCCGGCCGACGAGATCGGCGCGGCCCTGGGGCTGCGCACCAGCGCGGCGGGGAAGCGCCGTACCGCGAACGTCGTCCCGTTGTCCGCCAAGCGGGCACCCAAACAGGAACCCGCGGAAAAGCAGCCCAAGGACCTGGTCATCACCCGCATCAAGACGAACACCTACCCGTACAAGTCCCCCGAGGGCATAACCCTGTGGTCCAAGGCCCGGTACCGTCAGGTCCACGAGTCCGGCAAGGTGTCCAAGACCTTCACACAGTTTCCGGCCGTGCCCGGCAGGACCGTCTCCAAGGTCGTGGCGGCCTTGGTCGAGGCCGGCACGCCCGTCCCGGTGTACCGTGGCAACGACGTCCGCAAGCTGGTCGCGGACGGCAAGACCCACGGCGTCGTCGTCGAGGGTGAGAAGGACGTCGACGCGCTGTCCGCCAAGGGCTACCCTGCTGCGTGCTCGTTCGGTGGGGCAAAGGGCAAGGTCGACCTCGCGGACTGGGACGTCTTCGCCGGCTGCGAGCTCGTCACCATCATCGCCGATAACGACGAACCCGGCGCCGAGTACGCCCGCCTCGTCACGGCGCAGCTCACCGTCCGCGGCATCGCGTCCGAAATCCTGCGCAGCCCGCTCGAGACGCCCGGTGCCGATTGGTGCGACCACGCCGAAGCCGGGCTGTCCTTCGAGGACCTGATCCCGCTGTCCCCCGTGCCGGCCGCCGCCGGGAACGAGGACGGGCGCGACTCAGACTCCGACGGGGAGGTCGACTGGGAAGCAGAGGGATTCCCGGAAGGCGACGCCGGGGACTTCGACAACTCGCAGGCCGATCGCAAGGAACAGGCCCCGTCGTGGAGGCCGGTGGACCTCGCCCGGATCCTGTCGGACACCGTCGAGGAGGAGACGGCGACCGTGCTCACACGCAGCGACGGGGCGTGCCTGTTCTACGCCGGCAAGGTCAACGGGGTGTTCGGCGAGAGCGAGTCCGGCAAGTCCCTGGTCCTGCAGTGGGGCGCCGCGGCAGCGATCCTCGCGGGCAAGGACGTTCTGATCATCGACTTCGAGGACACGGCGAGGACCGTCGTGCGCCGCCTGCGCGGAATGTTCGGCGTCACGGACGAACTGATCTCCCGGCACCTGACGTGCATCAACCCCGAGCAGCACTTCGACTCGACCGACGAGGAGGGGGCGGCGTTCGAAGCGCTCTGCAAGCGGAAGTTCGAGCTGGTCATCATCGACGGAGTGAACGAGTCCCTCGGACTCGCCAGGGCGTCGCTTCTGGACAACGGGGAGGTCACCGAGTGGAACCGGACGTTCCCGCGCCGCGTGGCCTGGGAGACGGGGGCGGCTGTGGTCACCATCGACCACGTCAGCAAGTCCAAGGAGTCCCGCGGCCGGTTCGCGATCGGCGCGCAGGCGAAGCTGGCCTCGATCGACGGCGCCGCGTACATCGTCGATGTCATCGAACCGCTCGGCAAGGGCCGCACCGGCACCCTGCGCCTGCTGGTGGGCAAGGACCGCCCGGGCTCTGTGCGGGGCGTGTCGGGCCCGGTTGGTGCGGACCGCACGCAGGAGACGGCGCGGTTCACCGTCGACAGCACCGACCCGGACGACGTCAAGTGCGCACTCGACCCGTTCGACGCCGACGACGCAGGGGCGAAGGACTGGGTGTACATCATGGCCGACAACGTTTTCCGGTTCCTCGAGAACCGGCGAAACGGCGCGTCGGCGAAGTACACGGAAATCGAGGACGGCGTCAAGGGCAACAAGAAGACGAAGAAGGACGCAGTCCAGGCCCTGGTCGACAACGGATACGTCACGCTCGAAAAGGTCGGACGGGCACACATGTATAACGTCGCGGAAGGGGTGCGGTTCTACAAGGGAAGGCCGCTGCGCCGCGACGGCGTCGAGTACGACGTCCCGGAGAAGTACCGGTTCGACGGGGGCAACAGCGAGGAAGAGCGCTTGGCCGCGTGGGACGAAGAGTGCGGCCGTATCGAACCGGGCGCCGCCGGCCAAACGGGCAAGCAGTTCAACAGGTCCGCCGCCGAGACTGAGTCCGCCGAACCCGACGGGCACTGGGCTGGCACCGAGGACAAGGGGTGGACCGACGACGATTTCCCGCCGTTCGTGTGGGGAGCCGACGAGGACCTCGACTACGCTGCCTAGGCGGCACGCAGGGCACGTGCGGCAGGGCCCCGGGCTTGACCAGCCCGGGGCTGGGCGGACCTGCGCGACGAATTCCCGCGTACCTGCCGGGCTACTGGCGGACGAAGCTGTCGCAGGAGCCGATTTCGAAGAACTGCCCGTTGCGCAAGGTGACGACGGCCTGGCCCCGGACGATGTTGTTGTCCACGATGTCCGCGTCCGCCTCCGACGAGGACAACCACGCGTAGTAGCAACCCACCGGGTTGTCCCCGTTGGGACCGGTCGTCTTGTATTTGCCGGCCTTCACGTCGACACCGACCTCGTAGAGGCCCGAACCGATGGTGTTCGCCTCGCGGTCCGCGACCGCGCCGTCGAACTCCTTCTGGTCCGACTTCAGCTGCTTTTCGGCTGCCGCGACCACCTTCTCGCGCTCCAGGAGCTTCTCCGCGGCGGTCTTCTGCTCCGCTTTGAACTCGGCGATCGTCGACTCCGCGTCGGTGGTCGCTTGGCTGGCCAGGTCCTGCTGCTCCTTGATGGCGTCCTCGTGTCCGGTCGCGTCGGCCTCCAGCGCGTGGGCGCGCGTGGTCGTCGTCGCCAGGGACGAGCGCAGGGTGGATACCTGCTGTTCGAGTCCCGCGATGGGGGCGGATCCGACGGAACCGCCGACGGTCCCGCCGACGAGCAGGCCCGCGGCGGCGGCGATCCCGGCCGGCACGAGTACCGCCCTGGCCATCCAGGGCTTCCTCGTCCTGGGTGCGCGCGGTGGTGCGACGGGCGGCTCGGCCCCGAAGTGCGGTGGTTGTGGCGTGTTGTCCATGGTTCCCCCCGGAAAATGCCGTCCCTCTGGATGGTGCGGCCTTGCCGTGATCCTAGGTCCGAGCACGGACGGTTTGGGTGTTTACCCCAAATTGTTGCGGAAACGTGCTGGAGTGGCAGGCGGGGCCAGCGAGTTGCTATGAGGGTTCCGGACCCGCATCGAAACCTATGCCTAAGCGGTGCACGTACTCCCAGCCGATCGCCGCTTCGTTAGGTGCGATTGAATTGGCTGGATGCAAATGATGTAGCGATCCCTATCTTCTGAAGCCCTGCCATGTGGAAACGCCGCATGACCACGTCATGCATTCTCGACGAGTCCCGCCGACGGGTGCTCCGGTCCCCGCAATGCTGCTTCCGCGCTGGACTCCCCAAATGGGGCGACTTCGCTTCGGCGGCGCCCTCCACCTTGGAATCGACGACCGCCGTTAGCCAATCGAATACATATTCGATTATAGTGACCGGGTCGGCACGTGAGAATGCCGGTGCGCAGCCTTTCCCCGGTTGCGCTGGGAAGCGGGCGCGCCCCGTCCTTGAAGGGCGGGGCAACGTCCCCCAAGCGGGCCCAGTGGTGAACAAGCACGACGCGGAGAAATCGTTGCAGACACACGTGAGGCGGACCGGGAGCTAACGGCGCCATACCAGGCGAAAGCAAAGGAGCCGGCAACAGCCTCGCCTAAAAACCAGAAGCCCGCCTCATCCAGCCGCGTCAACAACTCCTGCCCAACGAGTTTCCGCCCAACACCCACCCTGACGACTGGGAGCCAGACTGCGAGGACGAGCGGGGACCGCGGTGCAGGAGTTCCACCAGCGGGACTCCATGCTGCAGGCGCCGTGGGCTGACAACTTCTAGCGGATGCCTGCTAGCGTTCCTGACGGATATATTCTCAGGAGGAAATTCTCAGGAGGAACTTTGGACCAGATCGTCGCGGACTACGTTGCGCGAGGTTGGCGCGTCGCAAGTCGCACCGAAACGCAGGTGATTCTCACCAGACAGCGCCAAATGCGCATGGTGTTGCATACCCTACTGACGATTTTCACGGGCGGTTTTTGGCTCATCGTCGTTTTGTTCCTGTGGCTCAACCGTAAAGACGATCGGGCCACCGTCACGCGGCGAGCCGATGGAGGCACGGATATTCGCGAGACCCTGTCTAACGAGCACCATAGACAATGAAGATCGGCCGCGACCCGGTACACAGAAGTCCACTCAGCCGGGACAGCTGACCAGAACGGCCGCACGTCCGGCGCCATCGAATCGCACGCCATCGGGGCCGACCGTTCGGTCACCCGATCGTTCTACACGGCACCAAGCAGGTCTTCGCCGTCATCATCCTGGCCGACGCCGCAAACGGCGTGGTCCTGGAGGGGGCCGGCGGATACGCACACCGGGTCCCGGCGAACTCCGGCGCAGCCTTGACCGGGACCGCAAGAGACGACGGCACCGGTAAGCCCGCGGGCAGGAAGGTCAGCCGCTGAGTCGTCGCCACAGGGGGGGCCAGAAGTTTCGGGAGCTATTTTGCCGGCAGATCGTCGAGTTTGTATGTGAGCATCAGAGCGGCGTCATCTATCAGGTACCGGGGAATGTCGGGTGTAGCGCTCACCTTGAGCACGGCACCGTCGGAAGTAAGGTCAACGCCAGCGATCACAGCGCCGCAAGCATCCGCCGCTGCAACGGCTACATCCAAGTCGTACAGATCGAGGTCCGATACCCGTTCGATTGAAGCAGCTTCGTGCGGATCATGGGGCGCCTGGCGGTAGGTACCTAGGGGTCGTCCGTCTACTACTAGGACGCGCGTAATGCTCCCACCCCACATCGCGTTTTCTTGCTCGATCCATGGCGACTGAATTCCGAGGGGCACCCTATGTGGTGCGCCTCCGGCAGCCAATTCCCCGACGACGATTCCACTGCCACCTATTGCAGACTTCGCGATGTAACGGCGTCTAACTAGATGCCCTGGCAGGACGACTTGATAGGGGACAGCGTCCACATCACATTCGGCCAAACGGACGTAAGCTGACCGCCAGTCAGAGCACAGGTCCAGCGTTCGAGATGAATTCCATACGGGCACGCCGCGTTGTTCGTAGGCTTCGAGTATAGGCCGTACTGCAGGAAGCATGGATGCAGGCAACATCCATGCCACGGCGTCCACATCGAACGCATCGTCACGTTGGTAGACGACTTCGCCATTCTTGACCTGGAATTTAGGGGAGTCCAGCGCCAACCACTCCGTCCCACGGCGGGAAAGTGCCAGACCCAGCGGTGGCCGTCCGCGCATGCCCGTGTCCATGACACCTATTCGTTTAACTGTCATGGTCTACAGACGAATGAGAACCTGCGTTTTTGGGTATCATGCTTACCATCACTAGGGATTCTTGCGCATACACCGTTGGCATGTCGTCGGCCTCCGCCCAGAGAGCGCATTTGAGGAATCTGGAGCTCGCAGCCATGTTTGACTTCCCGTTGATCCCGTCACCTCGTGTGGCGGTAGTCTCAGACTAGCGATGTGCACCGAGTGTAGGTACATCACGCGTCTAGGGATGCACCGACTTGGCGCCGCCGGTCCTTCGGATTATGGAAACCCACAGGTGTGGGTACTCAACGGTTTCTTCCCGGGTTGGTGGCCACTCGAGGCTAACCAGACTCCGGAGGATCGCTACGCTTTCTCGTACCCTTCAACCGGTGTCACGCTCCAGGAGGACCCGCTGGTAGGGGCCCCGGTAGCCGGTGGCGTGCTCGAGATGGGCGATCCGCCAGCCGTACGCGGCCGCCCCCGGGTCCAGCGCCGCCAGGACGGCGCCGTCGCCGCGCAGGTCGGTGCCGTCAAGTTCGTCGACGCCTTCCAGGTTCGCGGTCCCCTCCCAGCGGTCGGCGGTGGGGTCGAACTTGTCCGGGACGTTGACCGCACCGGCCTGCGGGCCGGTGAACAATTTGTCCCCCCACGGGTACCGGGACATGGGGAAGAACCCGGCGCCGGCCTCCCGCGCGGACAGGACCTCCAGCAGCCGGCCCCGCCACTGGGCGCGGGGAACATCCTCCAGGCCGAGGTCGCACACGTAAAGCGGGAACCCCCACCCCGACTGCGCGGCCAGGTACGCCCCGTCGCCCATGGCGACGAGCCGGACCACCTCTCCGGCCGCGGTGGTCCAGGACACGTAGTGCGCCCGGTCGAAATATTTGTGCGCGCCCACGGCGCCGAGCGGGGACTTCGCCCGCGGGGCCACCGGTTTGGCGGCGACCCGGCGGACGGTCGCGGGGCGGCCGACGACCGCGTCGCACACCGCGTCCACGAGCGCGACCACGGCCGCTTGGGTCAGGTGGTCGGAGGAGGCGACGACGTCGTGCGCCCCCAGCGGCTCCAGCCCGCCCATCCGCAGCCGGACCACCACCCAGCCGGCTTCCTCCAGCAGCGTGTTGCGGCGCCGGTCGGTGACCTCATCGCCCCGGTGAGTGTAGGCGGGGTCGACTTCGATGCACACGTTCGCGCTGCGCACCATGTAGTCCGGGGTGATGAGCGGGTGGTTCCCGCGGACCGGTTCGTAACCGCACTGGACCGACAGGCGTTCCTTGCGCAGCGGGATCCCCGCCGCACGCAGTTTCGCTTCCACGGCCCGCTCCAGGGAGGAACCGGCCCGCGACTTGGACGGCACGACGGTCCCGACCGGGTACTTGGGGGTGCGCACCTTCGGGGGAGGGGTGCCGCCGTGGGTTTTCCGCGTGGGCGGGTCGGTCCCGGGAGGCAGCGTCGCGCACCAGCATTCCCAGCACGCGCGGGAACCGCCGGCCTGGTTCCGCCAGGCGGCCACGGACCCGCACTGAACGTTCGGGGATTCGAGGAACCGGTGCCCGGCCGGGCACCGCCAGAGGACCTTCAGCGGGGACGTCGAGGCGAGGTCCCACGGCCCGAAGCGTTCGTCGGACCACAGGTCCAGCACCTCCGGGCGGACCGCGGCGACCGTCACCTCCGGTTTCGGTGCCCGGCGGGGCAACCCCCACGCCTCCCGCGCGTCCGGATCCACCAGTCGTTCTCCCATGCCGTCCCCTTTGTTAACCGCGTAGCAGGCGCCCGTGCCGGCTCCTGCGCCGACCGTATCTGGGGCCTCCGACAGTTTGGTCGGCTGTGGACCGAGCGCGCGGTTCTTTGTCGCGAGATCCAGGACGGTAGACAGCGATGAGGCCCACGTCGTTGACTCCAAGTCGCCAACATTGACGGCCACAGTCCTTCTGCTGCTCAACACGAATTGGGACAACCAGAATTTGGATCCAAATCCTTGGCTCCTTACGAACCGCCAGCAGTTGTCTACGACGGTTGAGGCCCTGCTTGGCCGATCCGAAGTCCTAGCCCTACTCGGAGTCGACCGCGAAGACATCGACAAGCGGGCGGAGAAATTGAAGGGCGCCATCGCTGCGGCAACTGTTAAGCAGGAGGAGTTGGATCAGGATGCTTTGAACGTGGCATCAGTCCCGGAGGAGGCACACCAGCTATTCCGAACGCTTGTAACAGACGCATGGGAAGAGAAGCGATCCATGCTTGCACTGTTCCTTTCGGCTGGCGGTCGGCTGATGCAGGATGTCGGTGATGTTCCGACGAAGAGGTTGGCTTTGGCTCCCAGGCTGGAGTCCAAGCTGTGGGCCGTGGAGTACGCGAACCCATTTGGCTTTGGCTACATAGCCCAGCACTGCGGGCAAGAACTAGCGCAAGGCGAGAATCGACACCTCGTAGCAAGAATGCGCGATTCGGGCAGCACCGAGCACGAGGTCGAGTCCATCCCGCACGATTCGGACTGGGACGACCTACCGTCCCGGCTAGATGAGCTCGTCCGGCGTATGCGCGATGAGGGCTACCATCCATCACTACTTCTCCATCCTCGGAGTCGGCAACTCATTCGTTCGTTACCTGTCGAACCGATCGTGGATACCGAACTCTTAGATGGCCGAACAGCCAACATCAGAGGGCAGCGATGGGCTGATCGTTGCGCACACGTCCCTCATCGACGACCAAACCATTCTTGTCGTGGATTCCCGGGCATGGGGCGAATTACGGGAGGGGACGGAGGGCAGTGGAGGCGGCATCGAAAGGCGAGGGTCGCGCAGGACACGTTTCTCGAACTGCACAGTTCGGAGCAATACAATGCGGCGGCTTAGCAGTGTTGACCATAGGCGCCGACCTTGCCCGTAGACGTAGGGCCGGTCCTGAACTTGGCTGTCGTCGCGTTTCATGTAGGGCTCCGGATTGAGCTGCCCAAAGCCCACGTGAAAGGGAACGTGCGGGTGCCTTCGGTATTCGGCTCCGGTTGCGACGGTCCCATGTACACGTCATTAGGCATGTGCGCCTGAACCACCGCTTAGACGTGTCAGATTAGGACCCTGCACCGTGCACTTGGTGTCGCGTCCGTCCGACTCCTCGGTACTGCTGAGCAACTCGTCGGGGAGCATGAGCCGATTGGCGAGCGTTAGCTTCAGCGCCTTTTCGATCAACTCCGCCAAAGTCACGCGGTGCACGGCGCACTTGGGCGACAAGACCGAGATCACCCCGTTGTCGAAGGTCGCCAAGCGGTTCGGGATCGACCTCGGTTCGGTCTGAGCTCACAATACGAGACGGCATAGGAATACGGTGGGTGCATGGACGCAATACTCGAGCGACGTGCCGTCGGAGACATCGCGGGATCATTCTTCGTTCCCGCGTACCAGCGCGGCTATCGGTGGGGGGCCGAGGAGGTCGGGCGTTTGCTCGACGACATTTGGACGAGTAACGGGGACCCCTACTATCTACAGCCGGTCGTCGTGAAGCCGATGGGGGAGGGCAGGTGGGAGTTAATCGACGGACAACAGAGGCTGACCACGTTGTTTCTCATATTCCAGTACATGCGGAGCGAGGGCCTACAGAACGCCGGCGCAGGATTTACGATCGAGTACGAGACGCGAAGCGGAAGCGCAGATTTCCTGAGCAGTCCGACGGAAAAGCGCCGACGCGAGAACATTGACTTCCATCACATCTTCGCCGCCTACGCGCACATCAGCCGATGGTTCGATAAGTACGAGCACCGCAAGCAATGGGCCGCGAACCGGTTCTACGACTACCTTTTCGAGTCGGTCCGAGTGATTTGGTATGAAGCCGGGAAGGAACTTGACTCCATCGCGCTCTTCACGCGATTGAACGTTGGACGGATACCGCTCTCGGATGCCGAACTCGTTAAGGCTCAATTGCTCGCCAAACTCCAGCATTGCGCGGGTTTCTCTGACCGTAGCGAGCAGACCGCCGCTCAGTGGGACCAGTTCGAACGTGACCTCCGAGTGCCGGAGGTCTGGTCGTTCGTAACCACGCTTAGCGAGGATGAACCGACGCGAATTAGCTTGATTTTGGATACCCTCGCGGATCGTCGCGGAGGCACACCACCAGATGGGCATCGACCGCGGTACTACACGTTCGAGACGCTGCGGCCAGTGATCGACGAGGACCCGCAGGTGTTCTGGGACGACGTGGTTATGCTGCATTCTCTTATCGTCGGCTGGTACGAGGATCGCGACATCTTCCACAAGGTGGGTTACTTGGTGGCGACCCGCAAACACACGTTCGCGGGCCTTCTCGAAGCAGTGACCGGGCTGACTAGGCCCGCGCTCCAGGCCGTGCTCGATGAACTCATCGCCAAGCATTTGGACTTAAGCGCTGGCCAGGTCGCTGACCTTGACTACCAGAAATCGGGTTCGAGATGCTCGGACGTCCTCCTCCTGATGAATGTGGAGACAGTCCGCCTGCGATTCGACTCTACGGAGCATTACTCGTTCCATGCGCACTCACGTGGCGTCTGGTCGCTCGAACACATCCACGCGCAGAACGCCCTTGACCTCAAGCGCGACGAGAAGGTGTGGACCGAATGGCTCCGGCTTCACCGCGGCGCCATCAGCGACGTCCCGAGTATCGACGAGGACCTACGCAAGAACCTCTTGGCCGAAATCGACGGCGTCCTCGCGGCGATCGCCAACCCTCGGGTCGTCGCGGTGGGCACTCAGTTCGATCAGACCAAATCCCTCGTCGAGACTGCGCTAACCGAGGGAAAAGCTGATGGCGATGACGGCGTGCATACGATCTCCAACCTTGCGTTGCTAGCGAGCGGCGACAACAGTGCCCTGTCGAACTCGACATTCGAAGTGAAGCGGAGGGAGATCATCGGTCGGGACAAAACGGGCTCCTACATCCCCCCTTGCACCCGCAACGTGTTCCTGAAGTACTACACCGACGCTGACGACCAGCAGATCCATTTCTGGGGAGTTCAGGACCGAGAGGCGTATCTGGACGCGATTCTGGAGGCGATCCAGCCGTACCTGAGGCCCGACCCTGAGCTGAACGATGAGGAGTTCACCCCGTGAAGGGACACAAGACAACATTCGCCGGGATGTTCGGCCACGCGACGGGTGAAATGCCGAGGGTCGCACGAATCGAGATTCCCCTCATCCAGCGCGACTACGCGCAAGGTAGAAAAGGGGAACTCGTCGAGACGATTCGACATGACTTCCTCGATGTAGTCATCGAGGCGGTTGTCGGCGGCGAACCCTTGAATCTCGATTTCGTTTACGGGGAGATAGAGGACTCGGCGCTCAAGCCGTTGGACGGACAGCAACGCCTCACTACGCTCTTCCTCCTGCACTGGTACCTCGCGGCGCGAACCGAACGACTGGGTGACGCGGAAGGAATCCTCAAGCTGACGTACGCGACTCGCCCGACAGCCGAGCTCTTCTGTCGGCAGCTCGTGAACCCGCAGCATCCACTGACCGACGACTTCACCGTGCCATCCGAATGGATCACCAACCAGTCGTGGTACCTATATGCATGGCGGCACGATCCGACGGTCCAGGCGATGCTCGTAATGTTGGACGCCATCCACGATCGACTCGGCAAACCGCACGTCAATCTCGAGGAGGCGTGGTCGCGCCTGATCGCCGAGGATCGGCCGGCGGTCTCGTTCTACTTTCTCCCCCTTGATGACATGCCTTCTGGGGACGAGCTGTACATCAAGATGAATTCCCGCGGGAAACCGCTGACAGACTTCGAGAACTTCAAGGCCCGATTCGAGAAGCTACTCTCGGGGGGGATCGACGCGGAGAGGTTCGACCGCATCGTTCACAAGATCGATGGTGCCTGGACGGACGTCCTGTGGCAGTTCGACGGTGGCGACGACATCGTCGACGACGAGTTTCTTCGGTACTTCGAGTTCGTGGTCGAAGTGTGCGAGTGGCGGGACGGTGAGACGATGCAAAGCGCAACCCTGCTCGAGCGCACAGAGCGGGCTTTCGGGCCCGCGAATCCACGACGTGAACGGCACCTGGACTTCATGGAACACGCGTTCGACACGTGGGTGGGTGTTGACGACGTCCGCGCGGTGTTCGCGAGCGTGTTTACCGATTCGGATTGCGCACAAACGGCAGCCGACCAGAAAAAGATCCCGCTTTTCGACGCCACCGACATCAACCTGCTTGCGTCCTGTTTGCGCAGTTATGGCATTAAGCGTGGACGCAACCGTCAATTCCCCTTGGCGGAGACGCTGTTCCTGCTCGCCGTGCTTGTTCACCGGCAGTACAGAACCGATGATTTCGCGGCGCGAATTCGTGTCTTGCGCAACCTCATCGACCTTGCGGACAACGAGGTCCGTGAAGCTCGCATGACAGACCTTGTTCCGGGCGTCGAGATGTTGATCAGAGGCGCGTCGCTCGAGGAGCTTCGTGGTTTCAACCCCGATCGAGTCCGTGACGAGCAGGCAAAGCAAGCGTTCAACGGCACTGATCTCGAGGTGGTCATTCATCGCCTTGAAGATCATCCGCTTCTCCGCGGCCGAATCTTCGCGTTCGATCTGGATCCAGCAACGCTTGCGGCGCGCGCCAATGCATTCGTACGAGTGACTGAACCGAATGCGTGGGGACTCTTCGCTGCCTCGCTGCTCGCCAAAGGTGATTATGGCTTCGACCTCGGCAGCGGGCGTGTCAGACAATTCGGAACACCCGCGGTGAAGCAGGCGTCGCGATGGCGGGAAGTGTTCTCCCACTCCGGCCGCGGGAGAAACGGCGAGCTGCGTTCGGCACTTGCCGCCCTACTTGACGAGGTCTCCGCCTCCGACGAACCCACGCTGAACAGCCTGGCGCGCGCTGTCGCTGAGTTCGTCGCCTCCCGTCACGCATCCGGCAGGCTCGACTGGCGCTATTACTTGGTCGCCTACCCAGCAATGCGCGAAGGCGCAACGGGGATCTACTACGGCGAGCACCGACCCACTCGGGGAATTTGGGGCTACTCGATGTGCATGCTCCGCACCGCCTCGTTGACGGGAAGCGCCTACTATCGAGACCCCTACCTGCTCGCGATCTACCGCGCCAGCGCGGTCGAGGACCGACTCAATGACCCTTGGTTTCGAGGTTACGAGACGGCACCGCGATGGCTTCAGTTCTCGCGGAGCGGCGGCGGCATCCGGTGCGTCGAAGAAGGCTTCCAACTGGCAGCGCCCCAGGATGCCGACGCCTCAAACCGTTTTCACGCGATTTGTCGGGCGCACGGCGCCACAGGTGCGGGGTTCCTCCCCATCCGCCAGGTAGAGGTCGATGGAGAACTAATCGATGCGGAGGATCGAGTCGTCGTAGGTGCCGCACTCGTGCGGGCGCTGGTCGAAGCGGGAATATAAACTCAACGGCGTACCGTGGTCATCGCCTCGTGGTGGGAGGCGAAAAGTTCTACTCCAACATGTCACGGCCAACATGAAGTATACGTCGGCGGCGGCCCCGGCCGACCGGGATGCCCCCGCACGCGGGACACGTGTCCAGCGATCACCCGGATTTTTTTCTTGGTCCTGGCCGGCTGGAGGTGTCCCGGCGAGGGACCGGCTTATGGGCAACTTCTCACTCTCCATCAGATGAGGCATTGGTGTGACGGTGTCGACGCCACGGTCGATGAGACGATTCCCATAAGACCTGCCCGATAAAATGCCCGGTGAGGGTGCGCTAAACGCTACAGGTCAAGCATGCTCATCGGATACGCCCGCGTCTTGACCAACGACCAAGACCTAGCTGGCGGTGGGTTTCGGTCGTTCGGTCAATGGGTCTCCTTGGCCCGGGCAGCTCCGCTGGAAGGGAGTCCGGTGCGGGTTGGACCGGTGACGGGACGTCTTTTGAGTTGACGGGCAAGCCGGCAAGCCGGCCACGAACGTTTGTACCTTGCCGGCACGGGGCCACGACGTTGCTATGCTCACGATGGTCCACGAGTGATGAGTCCTATGGGGGGGGTTGCGGAGCCGCATGGCTGACGACGACGTAAAGTACGAATTGAAGACCGTGCGGACGATCCGCGGCACCGAAGCCAGAATGACGGCGAAGTGGCAGAAAGACGGCTGGGAGCTCGTCACCCAAAGCCAGGGCCGGCTGCAGGCGCAGATCACCTTCCGTCGCCCGAAGGCGAAGCTGCCGTGGCGCCTATTGGCAGTGGCGGGCGGCCTAATCATCCTCGCTGTCACCATCGGCGCGATCCAGGGCGGAAACGGCAGCCCCGAGCCAACCACTTCACCGACCGAGGGGGCGATCGCGCCGAGAGAACAGCCCTCGGAAGAACTCGCCGATGAACCGCTTTCAGAAAAGTCCACCGACGAACCGGCGTCGAGCGAACCGGCCGATGAAGAGGCGCTAACTGTAAAGAACAATGAGGATCTTGCAGCCCTTTTGGCAGGGTCGGAACAAGGTCCCGTTGTTGAAGACTTTGCAACCGCGTACGAGGGCAGAGTCATTGAATTCGATGGCAGTATCGGCGCTATGGCCCCTCATGGCGAATACCAAACACGCTATGACATCTTGATTTCGGCTGGGAATTACAGTGAAACCCACTCGTCGGGAGGACCTAACTTTCAGTTCCGCGATGTTAATACCACCCATGACCTACACCTCACCGGCGCTAACATTCCGGATTCGATCGGCGTAGGAGACAATCTTCGCCTTGTTGCTCGAGTCGGAGACTTCGACCCGGATAAGATCCTCTTCTTTCTTGAACCGATTTCCACCCAGTTCCGATAGATCGTCGAAACCTCGTGTTCCTGCCATGACTAAAGGTCGCGGTGGGGTGCCAGCTGGGGGAGGGATGCAACGCGCCCACGGACGGAGCCACCGGCTTGGGTCGCTAGGGGCCTTTAGTCAGTATTCGTTCGAGCGTAATGGACAACCGGCTATGAACCAGGGCGGTTCATTGAAGTCGGATCGCTTGACGCCCGAGCACGTGCAGCTGCCTTGCTGCTTGACTTGCAATACGGCTCTCAACGACAGATTCGAACTCCGTATCGAGCGTCCGTGGAGAAATTCCTTCCTAGCGGATCGCTCGGGGGGTTCGGAGGCCGAAGAAGTGGGCTTGTGGTTGCTTAAGACTTGTTTGCTGCTGGCGCACCCGGCCCAGAAGACAGGCTGGGGTGTGAACGAACTTTCGTGGTCGGGTGCCTCTAGTCCGCTTTCTTGCGATTGGATGATCTCGGGCAGTGGACCGCCAAGCGACATCAGCCTCTTCGCTCATCGTTTTTATGACGACCGGCTCGGAGTGCCGCCGTTCAAGGTGGCGCTGCCTGAACTCCGGGCGGACGACCACGTTTGGCTTTGCCAGAGTGTGCAGCTAGGACTTCGAGATTGGGGAATGACGCTGATTCATCACCCCGGATGGGTATTTGAGCACCCCTCCACGACACCTAACTCCGTCGTGGGAATCTGGCCCGCATCGGGCCCTATTAGTTCATCGTCGTTGGTGCCTCAGCCGACTTGCCCATGGATATACACTCGGGGGTCTCTCGTAGTACTCGACTCGATGATTTCGACTCATCGGCGGGCCTAAGGACGTGAGGGGCAGACACGGATTTCGGAGCGCTGCCAGGCGTCATGGCCATTGCGACGCCGCCAGTTGCCGATAGAGGCAATTGACGCAACACCCCGTAGACCGCACGGGTGACGGGTCAGTGGTGGTTGACCTACGCCCCAAGCAAGCTGCAACACGCAGCGCGGGTGACTGACCTGAAGGGCGCCCGGGGGTCGGAGATAAGCACCGATGTGTCCAGCCGCCTGGTATCCGGTCAGGGTGCGGGCCGGAACCGGTGGCAACGGTATCCACCGACCCCGGGAAGGGCGCGCATGGAACGGTTCCGTGCCCCGCACGCCCGGACCGCCTTGGCGTTAGATCCGGACGGACCCGGTGGTGGTGCTTGCGGTGAGGTAGCCGGCTTTGGTTCCGGTGTGCCGCACGGCGATGCGGTGGCCGATGTCGGTGCGCTTGATGACGTAGGTCCGGGAGGTAGCGCCGCGGATGGGCTTGCCGTCGCGCAGCCACTGGTAGGTGACCCGGGTGCCGGCGGTCCACTTCTGGAGCGGGTAGTTCCTTCCCGCCAGGGCGTTCCCGGGTTCCCACGACCCGTACGGTTCGATCCGGGGGACGGTGAGTTTGCGCAGGCTGGCTTTTATCGCCGGGGACGTGG
Source organism: Arthrobacter arnarulunnguaqae (assembly GCF_051262515.1). Taxonomy (NCBI): domain Bacteria; kingdom Bacillati; phylum Actinomycetota; class Actinomycetes; order Micrococcales; family Micrococcaceae; genus Arthrobacter; species Arthrobacter arnarulunnguaqae. The sequence continues at coordinate 25,315 of NZ_JBIMER010000003.1, forward strand.
TGGTCCGGATCGCGTAGCCGGGCAGCCGTCCGGTGACCTTGACGGTGATCCGTCGGGCGTGGTCCGCCGCGGTTGTCTTGTAGGTGGCGCGGGTCGCCCATCTGATGGGTTGGCCTTCGCGGAGCCACTGGTAGGTGAACCCGGTGCCTTTCGTCCAGGTGCCGGGCACGGCGCTCAGGGTCGATCCCACCCAGGTGCTGCCGGCGGCGCGCGGCGTGGAGGCCGTGAGGGTGCCGTAGCCGACGGTGCGCGTTGGGGAGTGCTGGACCACCGTCTGCTGGGCGAACGGTAGGTTGGTGGACGTGGTGACCCGCAGTTGGAGGGTCTTGCCGCGGTCCGCCGGAACCGGGGTGTAGCGGGCTGCGGTGGCGCCGGGGACCGGTTGCCCGCCGGAGAGCCACTGGAACTTCTGGGTGCTGGTGGCGGCGGTGTAGTTTCCGAGGATGCTGGCCACCGGCGTGTGCCCGCCGGATGCCGCGGTGCCGACCCGGACGGTTCCGAGGGTGACCGGTCCCAGCGGCAGAGTGCCCTTGCCGGGGACGAAGGTGGTGGTGCGTTCGCGGACCGTGCCGTCGTCCCATCGGGCGGTGGCCCGGAGAGTGACCGTGGAGCCGGCCAGGCCCAGCGGCAGCGTGAACGTCCGCGATGAGGACGAGGTGGTCAGCCCGATGGCCGACTTGCCCCACCAGAGGTGGGTGACGGTGGCGCCGGGGGCGTCCAGGTGGGCGGTGACGGTCGAGGTGGTGGTGCGGGTCCCGGAGACGGCGAGTTCCCCCACGGGGTGCGTGGGGTCGTCGACCGTGATGGACGGTCCGGGGGTCGTCCAGCTGCTGGCGGTGTAGTTGCCGGCGGCGTCGGCCATGCCGATGGTGCCCAGCGGGTAGGTGCCGTAGGGCACGTCGCGGGGGATGGCGTAGCCGAAGCTGCGGGTCCAGGTTCCGTCGCCGTTGTCCACGATCGGCCCGGCGGTGTAGTCGGGGTTGGACAGGCCGGGGTGGCGCAGGGGGAGGGTGGCGGTGAAGGCGAGGTTGGCTATGGCCCCGTCGTCGGAGGCCGTGGCCTCGAACGTGAACGGCTCCCCGGGGGCGACGGTGTCCGGCGCCCCGGTGAACGAGACCAGGGTCGGTGCGGTGGTGTCCGCGGCCGCCTCCGTGGCCGGTGGCTCGTCGGCGTGCGCGGCGGGCGGTGCCCCGGCGATGGCGATGGAGGCCGCCGCGATGCCCGCGGCGAGCTTGTTGATGACGCGCATTGGCGTGCTTCCTGCCTGTCGTTCCCCCCGGTTCGGCGGCAGCCGGCCCGTCCTGCGTGTGGAGATCCTATCCCAAGGTGCGCTCCTCTGACATGGAGATGTCCAGTTCTTCCCGAATATAGTCCAATTTCAGGAAGCGCTGCCCGGGCATGGTAAGACCGCTAGCCGAAATTTTCTATGTTGCTCAGGGCTTGCGGTTGGACCAGTTCGGTGTCCAAGTTGAAGGAGCGGGTGAAGAGTCGCCGACGGGCCCTTTACAGACAGCGCATTGGAAGTACGGTTTGTCCCCACCGCCGAAGTCGAAGTGTGGCCCAAAAGTATCGCAGCTGGGGCAGTCGTACATCGTGTAGAGGTTGCCCTGATCGTCCATTGAGATCGCCATGCGGCAATGCTATCTGGCGGCTCTGTATTTACGTTGCTCACATTAGTGAATTCGGCTGGTCGGAGAAGCGCAAGGCAGGCGGGCAGTGCCTGGGAACTTCCGCAGTGTCTGGAACGGCTCGCTAGTCTCGAGGAACCGTCCGACGTCGGACGACATGCCCCTGGGTGCATCGACGCAACGGCCCCTGCCGTCCCGCGTACCGGCGTGGAAGAGTGCTGGCATGTGTGGGCGCTACGTCATGAGTAAGGGAGTGGGCACTGCCTAAGCGGACGCCCGTCCGCCCGCAAGGGTTGCGCTGGCAACTGAGGTCCGCACGCCTTGATGTCTTGCGCGTCCCACGCAAGGTACACGTGTTTTCGTATGTGCCCCAGGTGATGTCGACATGGTCTGAACGCTCACCGCGGTAGTTTGCAAGAAGGGCCGGCGGTCGTTGCCCGTGTCGCGGCCGGAGGAGCCCTGACGGTTCGGGGGGCGGCCGCCTAAGCGCGAGTCGTTCCATTGTAAGGGCGCCGCTGCTGCCTGGACGGCTCCGGCCGGAGCGGGATCTTCGGCTCGGCCCAGTTTACGTCACGGGTTGCGGCGCCGGGGCGTCGGATACGGCCGGCGGGCGAAACCTGTTGTTTATCGAGTCTGGTCCCGAGGCGTCCACTCTGTTGGCATGTGGCAGGAGGGGCTGCGCCGGCCGAAGGGCGAACGGGCTACGTCAAGAGCAAGGCTGCCGATCCCCGCGACCAGTCGTGGAAATGGCTGAGGACGGCAAGAAACCAGGCTATCTCTGCGCCTATGCGGGGATCAGCACGGTGAGTCGCGCAGCATTCGTCAAGCGCTGGTTCCAATCAGAGGTAGATGGCGATGGGTATGACTCGCACGGACGCCCCAATAACTCGTGAGTCGAGGGTGAAGTTGAACATGTCGGCCGCAACCATGCCGTCGACGGCGTCATTCCCCTCGTCCCCGTCGCCATCGCGGTCGGGTCGGTCCGTTGTGTAGGCCGATTCGTCATCGTCCTCATCGTCGGCTTGTGTGAGGGCACTGACCTTCTCAGCCTGTTTGTGCACGGACTCATTCATGACCCGCACCAGTTCATCCACTGCCTCGGGGCGCATCCTCTCTAGCACTTTGTTCCGCGACAGGATCGGTTCATCCTGTGTCAGCGGTCCAGCTACCTTCCCGAGGACAGTGAAGTGTCCGTCGAGGATACGGTCCTCGTCCGCTACAACGAAGTGCTCCACATCGCACATCGTGATGAAGGTCAGCAGCTCGTCGCCATCTCCGATCTGCCCATAGAACTCGCGAGTCTTCGCGCTGCGGAAATCGGCGCGCACAGCCTCCGTCGCTGCCCGTCCTATCGCGCCCCAAGTCTCCATGTCCCCGTCGAGGCGCAGCTTGAATTCCTGCACTTTCTCCACGGTGCCGCCCTCGAAGGAGTCCATACCCTCGGTGAACCGGCTTCTTCGGACGATCTGCTCCACTAGGTCCGGGGTTGCGATGTCCAGCAAGGCGACTACCTGGCTCGGCGTAAACGATGCTGAAAACTCAACAAACTCTCCCGGTCGTAAATTGGTCGCGTCACCCCTGCCTTTTACGTCCCGGATCAGGCCCGTTTGGCGAAGCACGGAGCGGACGACGTGCAGGTAGTACGGCTGGGTGTAACGAGCTCTCGCCGTTGCCGTGCTGCCCGTGATTTGCTGGCTTCCAAGGCGTTTCTCATAGTCGGCTTCGACGGCCGCGTCACCAGCGAACAGGCCGGGGAATTTCGCAGCCAGGCCCACTTTGGCCTTCGCGCCATTGGTCGTGCCCTGCGAATCCTCGTGCTCGCTGCGGGCCTCGTTGGCGAACTCCGTGAACAGCGGCTGCCCATACGTTTGCTGGAGGATGCCTTCCACATAGTCAGGATTTTGGTAGATCGACACCGTGGGCGGCAGCGGCTTGGACGGCTCTGGGTCAACCCGCGGTTGTTCTTTATGACTCACAATGCCTCTCAGCTTCACTCTCTAACCAGTATAGAAATCTGCCTGAGCAGACTATGCGAGAACTGCGTGAGCCGGAAGTCGTGCGGTTGGGTGAGGACGATCGCCCGGTTGAACACCCACACGCCGGTGAGCTTCCGGGCGCAGTTGTAGACGCGTTTGGCGCCGTGGAGCGCCTTGGCGAGCACTAGGCGCGAGTGCCCCAGCTTCGGGTCGTGGGCGGCACTCTTCGGGATCGAAGTCGCCGGCCGGATCGAAGACAACATAGGTGGAGACGCCTTCTTTGCACTGCTTGCCCAGGAGCGTCCCTGAGACTCGCACCGGGGCCGTGTCGGCACGCTCTTCGTGGATGGTTGACGCCGTCTACAAGACGTCGTCTAGCCGTGGCTCCGCTTCTTCTTGGGCGCTTACGCACGTCTTGCTCCCGCGAGCCAGGGGCCTCGACCTCGTCGAGGACATCATGGACGACAGCGTCGCCGTGCTGTTCATCGGCGCCTTCGGGTCCTGACTCGCCACCCACAGGTTCCCGTAACGAATCGGCCACACCAGCTGCCCGAAACCTCAAACCGTCGCCAGTCGTGCCTAGAGTGATGTCCTGTAACAACCATCACTTTAAACTCCGGGGGAACCATGAAGAAGTCATTCGCGCTGGGCGCCGTCCTGGCCCTTACGCTCACCGGCTGCGGCGCTACCGCGGGAGAAACCGAATCCAACGTGTCCGTCGAACCCGCGGCCAGCTCCGCCGGGCCGACCACGGCCGCCAGTGCTCCAGAGTCGTCCGCCGCGCCGTCCGGGGCAATCGAAACCGAGGAAGCCGAAGCCTCCGAGACCGTTTCCGGCGACCTTAGCGAGCGGGGCAACATGGTCAAGAAGATCGGTGATTCCGCGGGCCTCACCGGCCCCGACGGGGAGACCCTCGTCGAGTTCACCGTCCACTCGATCGAGGTCGACCCGAAGTGCACCGGTCAATTCGCCGAAAAGTCCGAGAACGGACACCTGCTCGCCCTGGACGTGTCGGTCGCGACGAAGGCCGGCATGGAGGAGGCGCACTTCGGCGGATGGTCGATGAGCCCGTACAGCTTCAAAACGATCGCCCCGAATGGCACTACGTCCAACTCCGACCTGGGCACCATGCCCACCTACTCGTGCCTCGACGACTCGGAGGGGCTGCCGGACACCATTGGGGACGCTGAGAAGGCGCGCGGCATCGTCATCTTGGATGTGGAAAATCCCAAGGGCACCCTCGTGTTCGAGGACCCGCTCGCGCAGGCAGGTTGGGAATGGGAGTACCCCGCTGAGTAGCGCCCCCACAGCACACCGAAGCCCCGCCCCCCGGAACCAGCTGGCGCGAGGCTTCGCCGTGTCTGGGTCTGGACCGCGCAGCGTGGGGTGCTGGGCCCGCAACTGTTGATGCCTTGTCCTAGCCGGGGTGCCCGCCTACCCCGAGCCCATGTCGGGGGGTTGAAGAACGGGAATGGTGTTCGTTGACGCTGGTGCACGAGGTTGCGTCCCACGGCGCACAAACTCCTTGGCGCCCATTTGGCGCCTCGGTAGTCGCTTCGGGTCGGGAAATGGGGCGGTTTCCTGAGCGGCACGGGGACGTTCCTTGCCACCTACCTCGTCACCCTGCCCAGTCTCCCTATTCCCTTCTTAGGCGGGACCAAACAAGGCGACGAACAGTGCGTACAAGTTGGCTGGCACCACGTCGTGGAAGTTCGACAACCGCAACTGCGTCGCAATCGCTAAACCCGTCTCCAACGCCCGTGCGAACACGGTGAAGATCTAGGCGAAGGCCGGGGTCGCCTACTTCGTCAACGCGGCGCAGAAGCGCGCCGGCACCTACAAGTTCCGGAACTGCACGAGCGTCCCCTTCACCATGACGGCGACCATTGGATCCTAGAAGCCTTCCGGCACCCAGAAGTGGATAGCACGGCTCGGACCGTCACAAAGGAGAAGGCCCGGACCAATCAGCGGTCCGAGCCCTTCCTTGTTCCGGTCGGCCTAGAAGTCTGCCTTGTTCTTGCCCACCTTCAGCGTCGCCAACGTAGCCTTCTTTTCTCGCCGGCCTCCAAGGGCGGCGTGACGTAGGGCCTCGCCGCAGGGGCCGGGCCCTACCTCATACGGTTAGGCGGCCATGATGAGGAACAGCAGCAGCCACACCGTCGTTGCGACGCCGACGGCGATGCCGGTCCCGGCGACCATGCGGATCGCGGTCGTATGCAGGCCGGACGTCTCGGCCCGGTTGGCGCGGCCCAAGGCCAACTGCCCGAACAAGATGCCCAGCGGCCCGGTCAGCAGCGACAAGCCCGCGAGGACGCCCGCGGACTGCCGGTACGCGGACGCCTCCACCGCGGCGGCCGCCGCGTGGTTCTCCCCGTGGTAAGCCGTGAGCGCTGGGGTGAGGATCCGGAAGCCGGGGTCCCTGTCGAGCCGGGAGACCGCGACGAGCGCCAGGACCGCCAAGACAATGACCAGATGCATGAACGGTCCGAAGGCGGACCCGAACGACTGGAACACCAGGCTGACTGTGGTAAGGACCAGCAAGGCGGCGCTGGTGGCCAGCGCGGGCAGAACCCGGGCGCGGCGGTCCGAGCGGCGCACCGCCAGGTGCACGACGGCCGCGACGCCGGACAGGATGGCCAGCAGCTGCGGCCCGGTCCAAGACAGTACGGCGAGCGCCGGCGCGTTGACCACGAGGACGGCCGCGGCGGCGAGCGCCACCACCCACGCGGTCCCGTCGGCGAACAGGCGGGCGTCCGCCCGCGCGCGCGGGAACCCGAGGGCGAGCAGTCCGATGAGCATCAACATCGTGGGGAAACTCAGCCAGGAGGAAAACTCCCCGCCGATGCGGGTGGCGTCCGGTGACCCGGGGACCAGCAGGAGTGCGGCGAGCAGACCGATGCCGGCGAACGCGGCGACGGACCGTCCGGCCGGGACCGGCAGCCACAGCAGGGCGGCCGCGGCCGCCGCGACGACCAGCACGGCTGGGACGCTGCTTTCGGGGTTGGTGGCCTGGAATGCGAAGATGAGGTTGACGATCGTCAGGACCGTCAGCAGCCCGGCGGCGAACCAACCCCAGATGATCCGGGTCCGGATCGTGTCCTCGGTGCTGCGCGGGGCGCCCGCCAGGATGGCGAGGACGATCATCAGGACGAACCCGTTGCCGAGGCCCGGGTTGGCCTCGTTGCCGCTCAAGTCCAGGAACAGGCCGATGAGGAAAGAGAAGGACCCGAGCAGGAGCAGGGCCGCGGGGATCCACCGGACGAGGACCGCAACGAAGGACGCGACGAACCCCAAGGAGCGCAGGACCGCGGAGACGACCACGGCGGCGACAGTGATGGACGCGAGGATCAAAACGAGGAGTTCCTCGTGGACGGGTCTGGTGAACGTTTCCCCGGCGAAGAACATGGCGGCGAGTCCGAACCCGTAGACGACGATTGCGCCGAGGTCCTTAGAGAAGTCGCCGCGGGTCGGGCGGGTCGCGGGTGCACGGCGCGGCGGCCGGGGCACGGACGCCCACGTCTGCTGGCGCGTATGGCCGGCGGGACCGGAAGTGCCGGACGCGGGCGCATCGGAGTGCACCGGCTGGACACTCTCCTGGTCGATGAACGGATCCTCGGGTGTGTGCCCGGGAACGTGTGGTGTGGTGGTCAAGACGGTTTCCCCCTAGTTCAAGAGCCGCGGCGAGTGGACCCCGGCGACCCAATCCTAGGCGGGAGCGCCTGTCACATGGGCATCGCGCGGTCAACGCCAAGGGCACCCTCGATCCCGGGACATTGGGTGGGCGACCTCGTCACCGAAGCCCACAACCAGTCGGCGATCGCGACCCTCGTGGAACGCACCACCCGCTACGTGATGCTCGTGCACCTGCCCGTGGACCACAACGAATCGGTGCGCAACGGGCTCTTCAAGACCATGGTCACGCTACCGGACCGTCTGCGCGGCTCCCTGACCTAGGATCAGGGTGCGGAGATGGCACTGCACAAGTCCTTCGGCATCTCCACGGACATGGACGTCTACTTCTGCGACCCGGCCAGCACGTGGCAGCGCGGTTCGAATGAAAACACCAACGGACTGCTGAGACAGTACTTCCCATGGGCACCGACCTGAATACGTATGGGCCCGAGGACCTGGAGCACGTCGCCCAGGAACTCATTGGCAGGAGAACACCGCCGAGCTCTCCACGGTCCTGGGCATCGAAGGCGGAGGCACCTGGGAGGTCCTGGCCAAGCCGGCGCCGACCGTCCCGTGGACATGGTGGAAGCTGAAGGCGGTCGCGGACCATGTTGACGCCACGCGGCCGGACCTGGTCGCGTGGTTCGACGACGACCTGACCGCCGCGCCCGAGGCCGACGCGTGGCGCGCCGCCCGCCAGGGCCGCCTGCTGGCGATCGCCCCGGAATCCGGGACGGGTATCACCGCCGCCCACTGGGCTGCGCTGGAAGCCTTCACCGCGGGGAACACCGCCGTCCCGACCAAGCCGGTCGTTGGAGCCACGTACACCGAACGGGCCACCGGGGACGCCTACCTGCTCTCGCACCTGCGCAATCGCGGCGCCGTGATGGTCCACGAACCGCCAGGGGCGGACCGGCGGGTGCTGGACAGTGTCCCGTGGGAGGAGTTCGACGCGCTGTTCGAGTACGCCTCGTGCGACCATGCGGCGTACTGCTGCACGCACCACCGGTCCCACACGATGCCGCACCGCGGGTGCATGCTGCGCTAACGCGTCACCGCGCCCCGATACCATGGGCCAACACAACACACCGGGGGACATCTTGCGCAACGACCTGGCCACTGCGGTCGCCGACCACACCGAAAGCCAGGTGGTGCCGGCCCTCGTCCGCGCCGCCGAACGCACCGTCTCGGACGCGGACACCGTGTACGCCGTCACGGAGGCCACCGGGAGCACCGGCCGGGTCCTCCTGGTGGCCACCCGCACGGGGCTTCACCTGGTGCATGCGGACGGCCGGTGCACCCGGTGGCCGGCGGGGTCCTTCACCACGGAAACCATCGCCGGGAACCGGGCGCGGATCATCGAGGGCCCCACCGCAAAGGCCTCCACGGCGGACGCCCCCGCCGTCGAGCTCACCGTGTCCCCCTCAGGGTGGGGGAGGCTGCTGGACGCCCTGGAGCAAGCCGGGTCGGGGGAACCGCCACCGGAAGGCGCGCCCCCTGCCGAGGACTCTGCAGTCTCCACGGTCCGGACGGTGCTCGGCCTGGCACTGGCCGGCATGGTCGTCTTCGTGGGCTTCATGGTGTTCGGCGGGTCGTCCGCGCCGGCGGAGCCGCGCCTCAACGACCGCGCCGCCGTCCGGGCCTGCGAAACGGCCATCAAGGAGCGGCTGGTGGCCCCGTCCGGCGCCACATACGATTCGGAGCCACGCCTCAGCGGCGAAGACATCATCGTGGGCACCACAGTGGATTCGCAGAACGGCTTCGGCGCGACCCTGCGTTCCGAATGGCTGTGCAGGACCGTCGGGGCCGGAGACGACTGGACCCCGGTCGAGGTCTTCCAGAAGAACTAACCCATCCGGATGGCCCGCATCCCGGCCCCCCCGTCGAAAATCCCCGAGCCCGGCGCTCCACCCGGCAGGACGGGGCAGTGCCCGCGGTGCTGCCCGGACCCGGGATAGGGACGGTGCGTCCATCGGTGGTGCTAGGCGTGGTGCGGGAAACCAGGTTCCCGGGGCAGTCCGGGCGTCCTGGGCGGGCCGCCTGCCCCGCATGCGCCCTGAAGTGCACTTGAGGCCGGCCCAAAGGATGCTGGAGGGCCCTGTGCGTCTGCTGGGCCGCCGCTGACGGCTTCGGCGCGTGCCCGGTCGGGGCGCGCGCCAGGCCCGCACGGGCGCCTGACCGGGGGTGGCGTCCAGAGGCCGACGCGCGGCCGTTTTTTCGCCATACTGGGCCTATGCCAGGCCCGGCAGCCGCAGGGACAGCGGAACAACGGCGAGGAGGGCGTACCGCCAGCAGCTCCTCGAGCTGTACTCCACTCGCACTCGCTCTCCGGGCGTCGCTTTGCGACGGCTAGCATCTCTACGGCGAGGACATCCGGGTCGGCAGGCTGCGCCAGCGGCACCGCACTAAGTCGATGCTTTAGGAGACAGCATCTCCGCGATCGGTCGCGTGCCTGCCCTCAAGTCACAATCCATGCGGTCCAAATCGTCGGAGGTAAGTACCCGCGAGAGCTTCACCTCGGCAGAAAAACCGATGATGTCAGGGCGGCCAGCACGAGGCCCATGATCTGACCGATAGGGCGTGGGCGGATGAGCCTGGAGACCGGCTCGGGCCAGGGCATGAACTGGAAACCGTTGTGGTCGACGTCGAGGGGCTTGGTTCTGCGCATGCCACCATGTGTGCTGGATCCGCGTCGCCGCTCACCGACGATTGCAGCAGCCCTACATTCCCCTGGCGATCGCCTCTTCAATCGCGTCCTCGAGGTGGCCGGCGCGCTCCGGGCAGAAGTAGGCGACCGCGAGCCTGAGCGTCTCAGCACCATTACCCAAAGCAGGGTCGCCGTCGTGCGACACCCGCACTATCTGCTTGAAGTCGCTGAACTCTTCGGTGGGGTCGTCGGTGCACAAATTGTTCTCAAGGAACTGACCGTAGGACGTGGCGTCGTCCGGCACGACACCGATTGCAGCCAAATCGGCGGCGTAGTCGCCTGTTGTTGGTACGGGCTGGGGCTCGACTTCGGTTTGTCCAGATCCCGAGAAGTACGGGGTGCAGAGGTTGACCAGCTCGGTGCCGGCGGCTTTGAATTCGGTTGCGTCGAAGTTGTAGGTTGTTCCTCCACCTTCGGTAATTTCGATCATCTCCGTCATCGGGCTGGCGAAGCTTTCGAGGAAGGGCGTTAGGTCTTCCTCAGCGTGCAGGGCGAGACTGTCGACCTCGTCCTTCAGGCCACGCGACTTGGTGATGGTGGCATCGTCGATGTCCTGGAATTCGTTGACGAAGTCGATCGTCCGGTAAAACGGACCACCTTCGTTCTGGCCGAGAAGTTGAGTGCAGGTGGTCTGCCGCGACACCCTAAACGCAGGCTCCTCAGCGTCAATGGCTGACGCGCTGGGACTGGCGCTTGGACTCGCACTGGCCGTTGTAGCCTCCGCGGCCTGCTCAGTATCGGCCTCGGGTGCCGCGCACCCTGCGAGAAGGATCAGTGCAAGCAGGATGGCGGCGAAGCGAGTGTTCATGGGTCCCCCAGGAGTGAAGTGTGGATTTCAGAGTACTTGCGCGGACAGGATGGAGCACGGACGGTTTGGTTGGTTACCCCAAATCGTTGCGGAAACGTGCCGGAGTGGCAGGCGGGGCCAGCGAGTCGCTATGAGGGTTCCGGACCCGCATCGATACCTACGCGTGGGAGGGCGACGACCGGGTTCACGTGTACGGGTTTCAGGTGCATCCGATCGCTTGACACCGAATGCGGCTCGCGTCTTAGGCCGCTATGGTGAGCTACATCATTCGCATCACTTCCGGGGGAACCATGAAGAAGCATCTTGTTGTGGCGGCCGTTGCCGTTTCGGCGTTGACCGGGTGTGCCCTGTCAGCCGAGGAGGTTGCCGCGTCAGAGTCGGCGGTCGCGGCCGCTGCTTCGTCATCGTTGACGGCCGCGTCGTCCTCGGCGGCGGCTGCCTCATTGTCCGCAGCGGCGGAGTCCGAAGCGGCGGTGCAGGCGTCCCAGGACGCCGAGCTGGAGCAGCTCCAGGCAGACTTGGAAGCGGCGCAGGAGGAGTTCGAGGCGGCGTTGGAGGGCGCCGTCGCCGGTGGGACGCTCGGAGCCGAATACGCCGACACCGAGGAGTTGTTGGCAGCGTTCGAAGCGGCCGGGGGCTACTGCGAGGACGCGGACTTCAACGACGATCCGGGCACTTACTCGACATCGTCGGTCATTTGCGGCGACAACACTATCCTGTCGATTTACCCTTCCCAGTCGGCGGCCCTGGAGAACGCGGAGCTGGTGTACCAGCTGCTTCTCTCCACTGACGTCGAAACGAGCGAGTGGCTCGTCGGGGAAAACTGGGTGGTCAACGCCCCGGACAGCGTCCTCGTGCAAGAGACCATGGGCGGGGAGTTCTACACCGGTTAGGGCTCTAGATATGTAGGAACTTCCTGTTAAGGGGGCAAGAATGAGCGGTCCGCGGCAGGGTCGTCGTGGACCGCTCTTTTCGTTCCCTCTGTCCGGTGGTGGCCGGGTCTGGCGCTTCGTTGATCAACGGCGCTGTCAGACTGATATGCGAGGGTCGGATACCGCAAGGTGAGGTGTTCGACTGGAGGGTGACCGCTGGTCTAGGATGTCGGGCGTTGCCGAGCATTCGCCGGTTGCCCATAGTGTGTCGCGGGTTTCCTCCACGCTGCCGAGCCGCTCGAGCACCGGTGGAAGAGAGGGACGTCATTCAGTCGGCCATGGGCGCTTCCATCGCAATGGTGCGGCCAGAGACCAGCACCCTCCGGCCACACCACCGGGGATCAGCGGATGGGACTCTTGGAGGCCAGGACGCTGCTGGCGGCGGCGCACGCAGCCGGCGCCACCCCGGCCACCCATCTGGACCACGCGGTGTGGGAACACGAGAGGGACCACCCCTCGCACCGGATCGTCCACCGGCCCCGGCGCCGCATCGGCGCGAACTGCTCATCGTCCAGTGGGCCACCTGGCCGGGCCGATGGAGCTCGCCCCCGCCGCAGCCCCGAATACCTGTTCGTGGGCGCGGTCGCCACTGACAACGCCGGGGCCCGATACCTCGTCACGACGGGGGTGTACTTTGCGCCATTCGGTCCGCGCTCCAGGACGCGGCGCTGCTACCTTGGGCGCGGCTCCAGAGTGTCACCGAGGAATCGGCAACCCACCTGCCCTGTTGATCCTTGATACTGAATTTCCGCACGGCCTCTTCGCTGGTGAGCCAGTGCTCCTTGCGGTCCGGCCGGCGGGCGTGCGTCACGATGAGCATCCACCACTGACCCACGTTCAGGTCCTCCTCGGCGGCCCGCCGCTCATGGTGGGTCAAGGACACTCCCCAGGGGTTTGACGTTCCGGTCCCTTTCACCTCAACACGGACCTCCGACACGGATCCGTCAACCTCATAGGAGCGACCCCACAGGTCGGCTCCGGGACCGTTCGCGCCCCTTTCGTCCTCGGTGGACACAACGGCGAACCGTTCCCGGCGCAACGCCTTGACGGCCGTGTTGCGCGCGTTGGCCTCGACCTTGTTGCGGTGGTCGACCGCCTTGGCTCCGTCACGAATGCGCTTTTCAACCTCCCAGGGCGGCCCCAGCTTCAGTCTTGCGCACAGGGGTGCAAGCCGGTGGTGGTCGGTCTCCGACAGCACGCTGGCGGGCAGCCCGCAGGCCCGGGCCATGTGCAGGGCCTCGGCCGGGCTCAGTTCGATGAAGGCTCTCCGCCGGCGGTCGCGAAGGGCCGCGATTCGTTCGAAGTCGGCGTCCATCTGGCCCGTCTCGACGACAGGGACGGGGAAGTCGAAACGCCGGATGGGGAACCCGGCGGCTTCCACATACTCCCTGGCGTTCCCGTTCCCGTCGTCGTAGGTCCCGGTCTTGATGGACTCGATCCACCACAGGCCGACGACGGTCCGGCGGGCGAGCTGGTGCACGTCCTGGTCGAGGTGTTCGGTGCGCATCACAAACACGAGATCGCCGGGATTCGCCTTCTCGAGTTCCTCCTTGGATCCGCGCATAAGCTGGCTGTTGATCCACGGATCCCGGATGGCCTCGAGGGGGTCTGCCCACTCGAAGTCCTGCCAGACGTCGGAGGCAAGCACGGAGGGGTCCGCGACGGGAAGGTGCGCCTCCTGTTGCGCCCTCGTCGGGTTGTACTTGGCGACCCATGCAGCACGGACCACCTCCACGTTGCCTCCGATAGCGTCCGTCGCCGGCGCGAGGGGAAGGCGCTGCTGCCTCGGGGGGAGGCGCCCGCCAGGGGTGGGTGGGACGTCAAGATCGACGCGACCGGTCAGCCGGTCGAGCTCGGCTTGTCGGGACCGCTGCCGGTCTTCGAGGGAAAGCACGCGGAGCTCCTTGTATCCCTTGGGCGGGAACGGTTGTCGTTTCGTCGTCGCCCGCAGCTGCTTCGGTATCTGGTGCTCCATTGTCGTCCTCCGAACGTTGTGCGCACGCGCGACCGCCTGACTCCTATTTCTCCTTCACCTTTCCCGCAGAAGGGGCGGCTTGTCCAGCCGGGCCAGGTCAGCCGGGCAGGCGAAGAGGCGTTCTTCTGGTTTTTCGAGCTGGTGACGTCTACTGACTGTCTGGAGACCATTCCGCCTTGAGTCGCCCCGCGCCTTTAGGGCTCCGGGACGTCCGCGCCGCACCTGGGTGCGGCTACCTGGTCGATCCTCAGTGGACTAACCCGCTCTCGTTGAGTCGAACCCGAAAGGCGCTTTTTTTGGATTCCTTTGCCTGCGTAGTCCAAGGTTCGTCATCGAGCCTCTTCGACGAGTTTGTTGGCGTAGCAACCATAGTCATCGCCGTCGTGGCTGTAGTCGTCTCGATTGCCAGTGCGTACGCATCCTTCAGTAGAGACAAAACCCAACGCGAGGATGAGGCCGTTCTGTGACTCGTTGAAGACCTCACTTCGGCTGGCACAGAGGGACACAGAGCCTTCCTGAAGTTTGTGCTCAGCAGAGGTAGCTATGGTGATTCTGAGGAACCAAGACTAATTGAGTCCTACCTTGTCCTGCTGCGTTCCATCGCTAAGGCTAAAGCCGTTTTCGACTTCTGCAGGACAGATCGTCCTGGTGATCAGATGAAGGATGAATTCGGAGAGAAGAAGGCCGGTCGAGCTTGGAAGGCCCAATACTTGACGCTTCTTTGGCTGCTGGCGGAGATGACAGAGGACGCTGCGACCATACTGGGGGAGCGTCCGACGCTAGTGTGGTGATATGAACCGCTGGAATGCAAGACCCGTCCCGCACCGTCCTGAGCCCAGGCGCGACATTCTAATAGGCCCGGGGCATGCGAAGTGGACAAATGTTGGTCGTGCCAACTGTTCGATTCAACTCTGTCAAAAGTCTTCCACGAAACCCCCAAAGACCCCCAACGTCCCCTAACCAGCCCCATTACAATGGATGGTACAAACATCCCGCTAACGCCCGAAATGTAGGGTTTTCCGCCCCATCTCGAGGGACCCCAAAAGGTGAGAGGCACTACGCGTGTTTTATTGGATCATGAAGCGGCTGTTCATCGGGCCGCTGGTCAACCTGTTGTTCCGTCCCTGGGTCAAGGGGCTGGACAACATTCCCGCCGAGGGCGGCGCCATCCTGGCCAGCAACCACCTCTCCGTCTCGGACTCGATCTTCATGCCGGTCGCCGTGGGCCGCCCCGTGGTGTTCCTGGCGAAGAGCGAGTATTTCACCGGCGCCGGCATCAAGGGCAAGGTCACGGCCCTGTTTTTCCGTCTGACCAACCAGCTGCCCATGGACCGCTCGGGCGGAACCGCCTCGGCGAACTCGCTGGGGGCCGGCGAGGCCATCCTTTCCTCGGGGCAGCTCCTGGGCATCTATCCGGAGGGAACGCGCAGCCCGGACGGGCGCCTGTACCGCGGAAAGCTCGGGGTCGCGAAGCTCGCGCTCGCGACGGGCGTGCCCGTCGTTCCAATCGCCATGATCGGAACCGACAAGGTCCAGCCCATCGGCAAGACGGTCCCCAACATCCGCCGCGTCGGAATGATTGTGGGCGAGCCACTGGACTTCTCCCGCTATGCCGGCATGGCCGACGACAGGTTCGTCCAGCGCTCGGTCACCGATGAGATCATGTATGCCCTCATGCGGCTCTCGGGCCAGGAGTACGTCGACGTCTACGCCGCCACCGTCAAGTCGCAGCTGGCCGCCAAGCGCCAGGCGGCCGTCGCTGCCGTGAAGGCTAAACTCGCGGACCGCAAACACGTCTCCGGGAGCGCCCCGGAAGGCGCGGACGAGGACGCCCATGAGGGCCCCGGCCGCCCGGCTGCCTAGTCCGTCCCGGGACCGGAAACGCCGTGCGCATAGCGCGCAACGCGACGCTGGGCGCACTGTGAACCGACGTCGTTGGTCCTTTACGCGCGAATGTCGCCGGGCGGTGGCGGGGGCTAACCTTGAGGGGTGATCGACGTAACCTCCTCCAGTTCCCCGTCCGCCGCCGGCAGCGTCCCCGACCTCGACGCGTGGCGTTCGCTGCCCATCCAGCAGCAGCCCAGTTGGCACGGCACCGAAGCGCATGCCCGGGCCGTCTCCGAGCTCTCCAGCCTGCCGCCGCTGGTCTTCGCAGGCGAGGTGGACGTCCTGCGGGAGCGCCTTTCCGAGGCGGCGCAGGGACGGGCGTTCCTGTTGCAGGGCGGCGACTGCGCCGAGACCTTCGGCGGGGCGACGGCGGACAAGATCAGCGCCCGGGTCAAGACCATCCTGCAGATGGCCGTTGTCCTCACGTACGGCGCCTCGCTGCCGGTCGTCAAGATGGGCCGCATGGCCGGCCAGTTCGCGAAGCCGCGCTCCTCCAACGACGAAACCCGCGACGGCGTGACGCTGCCGGCGTTCCGCGGTGAGATCGTCAACGGATACGACTTCACCGCAGAGTCCCGCGCACACAACCCCGAGCGCATGGTCAAGGCGTACAACACCTCCGCGGCGACGCTGAACCTGATCCGCGCCTTCACGCAGGGCGGATTCGCGGACCTGCGTTCGGTCCACAACTGGAACAAGGGGTTCCGCGCCAACCCGGCGTACGCCGCCTATGAGTCGCTGGCCGCCGAGATCGACCGCGCGGTCCGATTCATGGCCGCGTGCGGCGCCGATTTCGAGGCGCTGAAGCGCACGGAGTTCTTCGCCAGCCACGAGGCGCTGCTGCTCGACTACGAGCGGGCGCTCACCCGGATCGATTCCCGAACGGGCCTGCCCTACGACACCTCGGGCCACTTCCTCTGGATCGGGGAACGCACCCGCCAACTCGACGGCGCGCACGTGGACTTCCTGTCCCGGGTCCGCAACCCGATCGGCGTGAAGCTTGGCCCAAGCACCTCCCCGGACGACGCCCTCGCCCTCATCGACAAGCTGGACCCGAACCGCGAGCCCGGCCGGCTCACGTTCATCACGCGCATGGGCGCCAAGAACATCCGCGAGAAGCTGCCGAACCTGGTCGAACGAGTCACCGCCTCGGGCGCCCAGGTCCTCTGGGTCACCGACCCGATGCACGGCAACACCGTGACCAGCCAAAACGGGTACAAGACGCGGAACTTCGACGACGTCATGGACGAGGTCCGCGGCTTCTTCGAGGTCCACGACTCGCTGGGCACGTTCCCGGGCGGCCTGCACGTGGAAATGACCGGGGACGACGTCGCCGAATGCCTCGGGGGTGCCGATCCGATTCGCGAGGACCAGTTCGACGACCTCTACGAGTCGGTCTGCGACCCCCGCTTGAACCACCGCCAGTCCCTGGAGATGGCGTTCCTCGTGGCCGGCGCGTTGTCCAAGCGCGGCCCGCGCAGCTAGCACACCGGACGTCCCCGTCGGATCGATATCCGCCGGGGACGTCCCTGCCTAGACCACGACGAGTGTGATCGTCGAACCCTCTTCCACCCGCCCGGATTCCGGATCCTGCGAGCGGACGGTCCCGAAGAAGTTGCCCAGCGGCGTCTCCACGACGACCTCGAAGCCGAGCCGCTCGAGCTCTGCCTGGGCCTGGTCGAGCTGGTTGCCGACGAAGTTCGGGACCTCGACCATGCGGGGACCCTTGGAAACCGTCAGCGAGACCGCGGATCCCCGGTCGAGCTTGCCGTTCCCCGGGCTCTGTGAGACGACGGCCCCCGCGGGGACGGCGCGGTTGAACTTCTCTTCGGTCTTCTCCACCTTCAGCCCGGCTGATTCCAGGATCTCCGTGGCCTCCCCGGCCGGTTTTCCGACCACGTCGGGCACGGCGACGGGGGCTGGGCCTAGCGAGACCACGTAGGAGACCTTCGTGGTGCCGCGCACCTGCTTGTCGGGCTGCGGTTCCTGGGAAACCACGCGTCCGGCCGGCACGGACTCGTTGTGGGTCACCGTGGCCTTGCCCGCGGACAGTGCGGCCTCCTCGATCACGGATTGCGCATCGGCGGCGCCCCGGCCCACGATGTTGGGCACGTTGAACAACTCCGGCCCGCGGGAAACTAGAAGTTCCACATCCTGGAACTTTCTGATTTCGGTCCCCGCGGCCGGTTCGGAGGCGACGACCGCTCCCCGTTCCCGTTTCTCGTCGAACACTTCGCGTTGGGTGGCGCCCACGCCGAGCACGGCCAGTTCCTGGACGGCGCTCTGGACGGGCTTTCCCTGTAGCGACGGCACGTTGACGGCTGCCCCGGGTCCCATCCCAAAGAACCACCCCGCCGTCGCCAGAAGGGCCGCCAGCACCATCACGGCGGCCGCGAGGAGCCATCCGCGGCGCCGTGCGCCCGGGGACTCGAGCGACTCCAGCGGGCGTTGGGCCGCACGGTTCCATTCCTTGCGTGCGGCCTTGGCGTCGCGTTTGTTCTGACGGGCCGACGGCGGCCGAGCGGGGCCGGCGTCACCGGGGACGGACGGGGCGGCCGCCGGCGGGGCGGGATCCCGGCGAGGCATCGCCCGCGTGGCGTTGCGCCCCGCCGGGATGACCGACGTCGCGCCCTCGATTCCGGAGATGACCTCGGTGGCCCCGTGCGGTTGCCCGGCGGTGTCGAGGGGGGTGCCTTGCGGGGTGTCGCGGCGCCCGGGCGCCGCGGTGGGCACCGGCGGGCCGAAATCGAGTTGTTCATCGGTGAGGGTGGCGCGGATGTGCCGCAGCTCCAGCAGGAGGGCCTCGGCGTCGTGCGGCCGTTCCTCCGGATCCTTGGCCGTGCACCACTGGACGATCTCGTCGATGTCCTCGGCGAGTCCCGGGAGGAGATTCGAGGGCGGGGGAACCACCTCGTTGACGTGGCGGAATGCCACGTTGATGGGGAGCGCCGCCTCGAACGGCTGCCGACCGGTCAACAGTTCGTAGAGCATGATCCCGACGGCGTAGATGTCGCTGCGGGCGTCGGACGGAGCTCCGGTGACCAATTCGGGGGAGATGTAGGCGACCGTGCCCACCAGGGTTCCGGTGGCCGTGTGGTTGCTTGTGGCGCGGGCGAGGCCGAAGTCGGCCACCTTGACGCGTCCGTCGTGGGACAGGAGGACGTTCTCGGGCTTCATGTCGCGGTGGACCAGGCCGGCCACGTGGGCGGCGGACAGCCCCTCGAGGACATCTTCGAGCAGATCCAGCGCTCTGCGCGGCGACAGCCTGCCTCCGTCGCCTAGGAGGTCGCGCAGCGTTCGTCCCCGCACGTACTCCATGACGAGATAGGCGATGTTTCCGTCGACGCCCTGGTCCAGCACGCTCACCACGTGGGGGTGCGAGAGCCGGGCGGCGGTGATCGCCTCGGCCTCGAAGCGCTGGACGAACCTGGGATCCTCGGCGAGGTGGGGGTAAAGGACCTTGACCGCCACATCGCGCTGCAGGCGCAGGTCCGTCGCCAGGTATACGGTGGACATCCCGCCGCGGGCCAGTCGGTCGTTGACCCGGTAGCGGCCGTCGACCGTCCTCCCGATGAGGGGATCGCTCCCGTGTTCCGTCATCCTTCGATGGTAGCCAGTCGGCGTTGCGGTGGGCCGGACATACGCGGCGGTGCGCCAGTGCGGTTACCGGCCCGCGCTGGCCGCGGCCCCCGTGGGGGACGCACGCTTAAATGCGGCGGGGGCCGAATCCGTGGATTCGGCCCCCGCCCGCAAATTCCGTTCGCCGCTAGCTCGCGCGGCGCGCCCGTGCGGCGCGGCGCTTGAGTGCGCGGCGCTCGTCTTCGCTCATGCCGCCCCAGACGCCGGCATCCTGGCCGGACTCGATGGCCCACTGCAGGCACGTATCGAGCACCGGGCAGCGACGGCAGACGCTCTTGGCCTCTTCGATCTGGAGCAGGGCCGGGCCGGTGTTCCCCACGGGGAAGAACAATTCGGGGTCCTTGTCCAGGCAGGCTGCGCGACTACGCCAATCCATGCTCGTTGATGCTCCTTGAAGTAGGTGTCTGATGGTTGCCCGCATTCCAGGGAATCGAGGGCGTTGGCAGCGTGATGAACGCGTGTGGGCTTCCCGTTTCGCTGCCTAGTAAGGTTTTCATGTTACGTAAACGTAAACAAGGGCAATGAGTTATGAATTCACCTGTTGGCCCTGAGGTATTCGTCACAAGTCCAGTTGTTGCGCATGGGCCCACCGTACTCGGGGAGGTTGGCCGGCCCGGGCTCGGGTAGATTTTCGGTGTGAAGGATAAGCCGAGGAATGCGTTGACCAGACCGCCGTCGATCGCGGTCGTCGCGGCCCTGCTGTCCATTGAGGCGTTGGCGGTGCTCGCGGCGGGGGTCGTCTTCGGCAGCGCGTTCGGCCAATCGGGCCCCGTGCCGATGACAGGCCGCATCTTCATGTTGGTTCTGATTCTTGCGGCTGGCGCCGGACTCGTTTGGGTGGCCGTCAACGTCTTCCGTGGCCGCCCCTGGACGCGGGCGGCGGCGCTGGTCTGGCAGGTGTTTCAGGTGATCTTCGCGGTGCCGTTGACGGGCGGCTCCACGACCTGGCTGGGATGGGCGCTGTTGGTGCCGGCCGCGGCCATCATCATCCTGCTCTTCGACCCGCGCGCGACCGCTTTCTTCGGGGATCGGGCCGAACGCGGGACCCGTTAGCCACCGCCGTCGGTCGGAGGGAGGGCTTCGGTGGGCATTGCGCATTGCACCGCCCGCGGACTCCCGTCAATCATCACGAAGCCGCGGCCAGGGATGTCGCGTTCCAAGGGCCGTACGCGCCAGCCGAGGAAGTCCGCGTCGGCCGTCGAACGCGGGTTGAGCAACAGTGCCGAGCCGGCCTCGCGGGCCAACGCAGCCAGCGGCAACGCAGAGTAGAGCCGGGACGAGGGCCCCGCGGCCATGACGATCCGCGCCCCACGGGAGTGCCACTCCTCGACGCGGCGACGGTCCGTTTCACTTAGGTCGGTCGCGTCGTCGACCACCACGAGCTCCGGTGGGCCGGATCCGGACGATCCGTCGTCGACCCACGCCGATGCCCCTTCCGGGTTTCCTGCGTCTGCGAAACCGAGAAGTGCGACTTTGCAAGCCGCGCTGGACGCAATCTGGCGCAACGCCGTCGTTTTTCCGCTGCCGGGGCGGCCAAGGACGAGCCCTACCGAACCGGGTGCCCAAGCCCAGGGACGGTTGTCTGGACCCGTCAGACCGTGGAGGCCTTCGCGCGGTGTGCCGGCGAGACAACACCCGGCGGTTCCGGGATCGGCGGGGCACGACACCCGGATCGGTAGCGGCATCGAGCGCGACATCGCCATCGCGGGAGAAGGGAGGTCGCCGTCGGGACTCGAGGGGTCCGGGTCGAGCAGTTGCAGCGCCATTCCAGGCGGTGGGATGTCGGGTCCCAAGAGCACCGCCCGTCCCGGCGTGGCTCGAACCCGCCGCAGCCGAGGCCAACCGAGTGTTGTCTCCTGTCCGAGCCCGAAGGGACAGTAGAGGCGGTACTCGGCGAGCGCGAAGAACCGCGACGAGGTCAGATCGCGATCACCCATCACCGCCAGGGACAGCCGTTTTGCGGCGGCGTCGCGTGCCAGAGCGGCCAGACGGTCGTCGAAGTGGCCGGAGACCGCCGCGCCCATCGCCGTCTGCCACGCGGCCAACCCCGTGACGACCAGTATCCGATCGGCGATCCCCGCGGGGGGCGGTTCTTCCAGAATGCCCATCAGCTCCAGGGCGCGGTCCGGCTCGTCTGGACCCACATGTCCCGCCACACGGGGGACGTTGGTCGCCTCCGTGAGTGCAGAAGCACCATCCAGCAGGTAGATATGGCATTCCGGATGCCGCCGGGCGGCTCCGCGCACCAACGAGCGGAGCGCGGACACGGCGCCTCCGGCGGGGCCGGACACGATGGCGAGGCGCCGATGGATGGAGGGTTGCCATGCGAGGGGCACGTGTCGCTGCCGTCTGACGTCATCCAGGAGACCAAGCGGCACGGCCGCGTCCGGGCAACAGACCAGGACCCGTCGAGGAATGCGCGTTAGCTGTTCCGGAAGCGGATCGGAGAACAGGGGAGTGGGACTCTCCGCGAAACCCGATCCCCGGGCGTCGACGATGCCGCGCATGGTTTCCAGTGGGGTTGCGGGGACTTGATCGGGCGCGTCGATGTGCAGTGCCGGCCCGTAGTCGCCGAGCGTCGCCCCGACCGGTGTGACCGTCCAACCGCGCTCCTTAGTACCGACGGAAACCGCATGAAAGACTACTGGATCTCCACCGCCGCATCGCAGGTAGGCCCTGCCGGGCAGGTCGTTGGGGATGCCGGCGGCAGCGGAGGACCCCAGCAGGTCGTTCGAGTCGAACGAACTCATCAGCCGCAGGCAGACGACGGCGTTGATGTTGGCGCGCATCTCCGCCGAGACGACACCCTGTGGCCGCTGTGTGGCAAGCACGAGATGTATGCCCAATGAGCGTCCGACCGCTGCGATCCGCATGAGTTCACCCAGAGCGTCCGGCAGTTCGTCGGTGAGGACACGAAATTCGTCGACCACGACAACCAGACGCGGCATCGGTTCGGCGCTACGGTCGTCCAAACCGCGGTATTGACGGTAATCGGGAGCGCCGACCGAGCCAAGGAGCCGCTCACGGCGCGCAATCTCTGTGCGCAGGCTCTCAAGTGTTCGCTCGGCCGTCTCGACGTGCAGGTCGCTGACAAAGGCGTGGCAGTGCGGGAGGTGCCGGAACGCCCCGAGGGTGGCCCCTCCCTTGAAATCGATCAGCATGAGTGCCAGGTCCTTGGGCGCGTACCTACAAGCCAGCCCGAAGGTGAGGGATTTGACGAGCTCCGACTTGCCGGATCCGGTGGTTCCGGCGATCAGCATATGTGGGCCGTCCCGAACGAGATCGAAGTCCACCTCTCCTCGGCGCCCCACGCCCAGGACAGTGCACAGTTCCTCGGCCGAAGACTTTTCCCACGCGTGGTGGGGGAGCGCGAACGGAACGGAGCTCGGCAGCATCACGTCGCCCATGGAAGGTCCGGCGCTATCGGGTTCCCCGACGCTCGCGTCTGCTAACCGCGCTGCGAAAGCGGCCAGGGTCTCGATGCGCATCCGATCCGCGGCGACGTGTCGGTTGCCCGATGCCTCGGAGACGCGTTTTTCCGCCACGGATAAGCTCCAGTGCGCCACGGGGGCCGCGCTCCCGTCATCCATGCACACCATAGCCGGCGTACCTGCCCCGCCTAAGTCCGACGAGCATGCATCGAGCCAATCTGCGTCGGGCGAGGCTAGGATGACGACCGCAGGTGTCAGCCGCTCCCGTCGCAGGCGCGTGATCTGCGTGGGTGAGTGGAGCATGCGGACGCCGGGCACACGGCGGAGGTCGGAGGGTAGATCCGGTGCCGGACCCTGAATCCAGGTCCCCCAATCCTGATGCGCGGCATGGACCGCCAATTGGGCGACCACTGCCCGCAGCGCGCCGGCGCTCGCCGTCGACGGTCCCTCGATGACGCCGATGTCACCCGGACGGAGTTCGACGATGACGCTTCCATCGGGAACGGTTTCGACCTCGTCCGGGTCGCCCACTACTCCGGGGACGATGTCGGGGCGCACGTCGCCGCGGCCCAACCTCACGGGCAGGGACGCCATAACGGCACCGTCTCCGGGGGACCCGTGGGAATGGGGTGGGGCTGCCAGTGCCAGGTCGCCGGGCGACGGCGCTGCGCGTTCGAGCTTGGACAGGTAGACGGTCGCGGCCGCGCGCAAGCGCCGGGCGTACAGGCGTCTGGACCGCAGCTCGGCGATTGCTGGAATACCGCCCGTCAAGAGTCCGAGCCCGCTGAACGCTAGAAAGTACCAAGAGCCCGTGGCCGCGACCAAGCCGATTCCGACAACGAGCGGGAGGACAGCTCCAACCAGCATGAGCCATGGGCGGCCTCCCCGTGGCGGGCGTTCAACCGTGGGCTTCGATAGCGGCCAGGCCTCGGGCCTTAGCATGGCTTTGCGGCCGCCCGCTGTCAGCAGAAAAGTGGTTGACCCGAGCACAAAGCGATCTCCGTGCGACAATCGCAACTCGGGGACGATTCGGCCGTTGTCGACGGCAGAGTTCCCCTCCGTGCATCGAATCGTGATCGACGTGGCGTCCACGACGAGATCGGCATGGTGCCGTGACAGAGCGGGATCCATAATGCGGATGGCGCACGCACCCCTCCCCACCGAGTAGGTTCCGCGCGGAATGGGGAAGGTTTGTCCGGCATCGGGTCCCTCTGCGGCCGCCAGGATCATCGGCGCCGGTCCGCCTAGAGCCGCCGGCGGGTGCGGGAAAGGCGTAAGCACCAGATGTCCCTCCGCCGGGAGTTCCTCGACGTCCGCTAGGGGAGTTCCCCTGGCGTACAAGTCGGCATGACCCGCCGCGCGGAGCGTCTCGGCCAAGGCGAACCCCCGCAGGCCCGCGGGCCCCTCGACGTCGTACTGGCGGGGCCCGCTATCCGGTGCAGCCACACCCAGAATGCTCACATGCAGTTTCACGTTCCGCCTTTCGCCCGGTCCTGCCCATGAAACTAGCCCGCTAAACGTGGGAGCCGGGCCGGACATGACAAGTTGTGGAAACTTTTCTGGTTATCCACACTTGAAGGGACTCCAGTTGTGAATGCGCGCCACCGATCGGTAACCTCGATCGAGGCAGATACATCGGTTCTACGAACCGCAAACGCGTGGACCGCCAATATTCCGGGGAGGCGGACCAATGGACGGGATAGCCATCATTGAGGAGCAGGTCAGGGAGACCATTCGACGGCGGGGACTGGACCCTGCCCGGGCTGTGTCCGATGTGCGGCGGATCGTCGAGGAAGCGGTCCGGGACTACGACGAACGTTCGTCGCTGGGCGTACTTCCACGGCTCGGCCAATTGGAAGAGGCTTCGCGGGTCGTGTACGACGCGGTGGCCGGTTTCGGGCCGTTGCAGCCGCTCCTTGACGATCCCGCGGTCGAGGAGATTTGGATCAACTCACCGACTGAGGTCTATGCCGCCCGTGGCGGTAGTTCGGAACTGACGTCCGTACGGTTGGACGAGTCCCAGGTTCGGATCCTTGTTGAGCGGATGTTGAAGACCTCCGGCCGGCGACTGGACCTTTCGTCGCCGTTTGTGGACGCCGCGCTGCCCGACGGTTCTCGGTTGCACGTGGTCATCCCGGACATCACGCGGGTCCACTGGTCCGTGAATATCCGGAAATTCATTGCGCGGGCATCGAGGCTGGACCACCTCGTGGACCTCGGCTCCCTGACGCGCCATGCGGCGGACTATCTGGGTACTGCTGTTTACGCAGGCATGAACATCCTGGTGTCCGGGGCGACGCAGGCGGGCAAGACCACGCTGCTTAATTGCCTGACCTCGGGCATCGGAAGCAGGGAGCGCGTGATCACGGTGGAGGAGATCTTCGAACTCAAGATTTCCCTGCGCGACGTGGTGGCGCTACAGTGCCGCCAACCGAACCTTGAGGGTGGCGGCGAAATTGACATGCGGCGCCTCGTGAAGGAAGCCCTGCGGATGCGACCAGACCGAATCGTCGTTGGCGAGGTGCGCGAGGCCGAGGCTCTGGACATGTTGATAGCCATGAATGCCGGCCTGCCCGCCATGGCAAGCGTCCACGCCAACAGCGCGCGGGACGCCGTCACCAAGATCTGCACGCTTCCCCTATTGGCCGGCGAGAACATCTCGTCGCATTTCGTGTTGCCGACGGTCGCGTCCTGCATTGATCTTGTCGTGCACTGCGAACGGTCACCGTCGGGCAAACGGCAGGTGTCCGAAATCCTCAAGCTCGGTCGACGGGTGGAGAACGGCATCATTGAATCCACGGATCTCTTTGTGCGCAGCGGAGACGGCCTCGTCCTCGCCCCCTCGGCTGACTTATCCCACGAGAAGCTTGTGCGGGCCGGCGTGGACATTGCGCGACTAGCGGAGGTTGTGCCATGAGCCTAGTCTTGGGATTGGGCCTGGGCCTGGGCATGTTCCTCGTCTGGTGGTCTTGCTGGACGGAGCCGAGGGCCGTGAAGCGGCGGACGCAGAGCATGGGGCGCCTCGAGGAACTTCTGCTTCGTGCCGGGATGGACAAGGTGGGACCCGGCGGCTTCGTCTCCGCCAGCACCATTTGCGCTGTGACCGTTTTCGTGGTGGTCCTGGTGGCGACCGGCGGGCCGGTGATCGCACTGGTGTTTGGTGCTTTTGGATGTGCCGTGCCCCTGTCGGTGGTGAAATGGAGGGCCGCCAAACGTTCCGCCCTCTTACGGGAACAGTGGCCGGACGTCGTCGACCACCTCCGTTCGGCCATCCGGGCGGGGCTCTCCCTGCCCGAGGCGCTCGCGCAGCTCGGCACGCAGGGGCCCGGGCAACTCAGGCCGGCGTTCCGGGACTTCGCTGCCGACTACCGGGCTACCGGACGGTTCGACGACTCAATCGACCGCCTGCGGAGTCGGTTGGCGGATCCGGTGGCAGATAAGATCATCGCCGCGCTGCGCATCACGCGCGAGGTTGGCGGGTCGGACCTGGGAGAAATGTTGTCCACCCTCGGAAGCTTCCTCCGGGAGAGCGCCAGAACACGCGGGGAGTTGGAAGCGCGGCAGTCGTGGACCGTGAACGCGGCGCGCCTGGCCGTTGCGGCACCATGGGTGATCCTGCTGCTGCTCTCCTCGCAGCCGGAAGCCGTGAGGGCCTACTCAACATTCTCCGGTGCCATGGTTCTTCTGATCGGGTTCGGCGTCTCGGTTGTCTGCTACAGGGTCATGTTGCGAATTGGAACCCTGCCGCAAGAGGAAAGGGTGATCGCGTGAGTGGGACAACCGCCTGGTCGGTGGCACTGGGGATCGGCGTCGGCTGCGGCTTGTGGGTGGCATTCGTGCGGCTTCCGGTCATGCGGCAGCTTAGCTTCGCCGACAGGTTAGCACCGCAGCTGCGGCCCGGCGTGGCAGCGCGGAGACCGGGAGCTGGCGCTCCCACGTCCCTTTCGCCCTTTGGGCCCCTCGGCCGGATATTTGAACCGGTTCTCAATGACGTGATCGCAAGCATCAACCGTCTCAACCCATTGGGCGACGCCCTTGAACGGCGACTAAAGAAAGCGGGACTGTCCCTCAGCGTCGCGGACTTCAGAGCGTCCCAACTGCTATGGGCAGGGGTCGCACTCATTCTGGCCGGTTTGTTCATTGTGGCCTCGGCCATCGGGGGGAACTTCAATGGGTTCCTCGCGCTGGTTTTGTTATTCGGTTCCACACTCTGCGGCTTTGTGCTGCGGGATTGGTACTTGGGGGAGCAGGTGCAAAAACGGGGCAGGCGGATTCTCGGTCAATTCCCGGCAGTCGCCGACCTCATGGCGTTGGCCATAGGTGCAGGAGAAAGCACGGTGGGGGCGCTGGAACGCATCGGCCGCACGTCGCGCGGAGACCTCTCCGGCGAGTTCCGGTTGACGCTCGCCGAGGTCCGAGCGGGGAGCGCGCTCGTCGTCGCGCTGCGCAATATGGCCGACCGCATCGATTTGGTGGCCATGACGCGCTTCGTAGACGCCATCGTGGTCGCATCGGAACGCGGAACACCACTGGCGCAGGTGGTCCGTGCGCAGGCACAGGACGTGCGGGACGCGGCGAAACGGGAGCTGATGGAAACAGCAGGGCGGAAGGAAATCGGCATGATGGTTCCCGTCGTCTTCGGGATCCTACCGCTGACCATCGTCTTTGCGGTCTACCCCGGGCTTTCCCTGATCGACATGAACTACTAGGCGACACAATCGCCCCTCCACCCATCCGGACCGACTCGTCACATCAACCAAGAGGGAGCACGACATGAACAAGCACACACAGGCACTGGCAGCACTAGCCGTCACGGCCTCACTCCTGTGCCTGGGCCGTATGGAAGACGCGGTTCATGGCATCAGGAGGGATCAGCGCGGCGACGTTCCCGGCTGGGTGATGATCACCCTGATGTCAGCCGTTCTCGTCGCGGCGCTCCTGGCCATTGCAGGACCGCGTCTCGGCGAACTGTTCAACCAGGCCATCAATCGGGTGTCCGGTCTCGGCTGATTCCGCAACCGTGCCTTCCCGAATCGCAGCACCGCCTGCGTCCGTCTGTCCCGCAGGAGGGCAATCGGGCTCGGCCGTGGCCGAATTCGTCATGGTCACCGCCCTCCTCACCGCCGTCTTCATCTCGGTGCTTCAGCTGGCGCTGGTTCTGCATGTGAGGAACACGTTGCTCGATGCGGCGGCAACGGGGGCGAGGTACGGCACGCTCGCGGACCGTAGCCCGGCCGAGGGAGCCGAACGGACGCGCGGCATCATTGCTCAGAGCCTGAGTCCGCGCTTCGCGGATGGCGTCTCGTTCGAGTCGACGACCATCGGCGGCAACGCGGCCGTGAGGGTCACGGTCGCAACGGGTTTTCCGCTGATGGGGTTCCTTCCGATCGCCGGCGAACTTCGCGTTCACGGAGAGGCCGTCCGGTATGGATGAGACGTCGACCGGTCTTGCCGCGGGGGAACGGGGCTCCGCGATCGTGGAATTCGTGTTCCTCGGTGTGCTCCTGCTCATCCCGATCGTCTATCTCGTCATCACCGCATCTCAACTCCAGGCGGCGTCCTATGCCGCGGTCGGAGCGGCGGACCATGCCGCCAAGGTGTTTGTCGGCGCGGCGACCGAATCGGAAGGTGCGGCCAAAGCGAACGACGCCGCGGGACGTGCCGTTGCGAACATGGGGATCGACGGCGGGGCGGCCTCGCTGAACTACAGCTGCTCCGGCCCATGCCTGCAGTCAGGGACCACGGTCACGGTGAGCGTCAAGGTGGAGCTGGCGCTCCCGTTCCTGCCTCCGGGCTTGGACGCCCGGGTGGGTTCCGCCTCTTCGACGTCAACGCACCGGGTGGACCGGTTCGGATGAGGCTACGCAACGCCTCCCACGAGGAGGGGCAGACGATCATCCTGATCATCGGTTACGTGGTGATCGCCCTCCTTGCCGTCAGCGCGACACTCGCCGCCACACTGGTCAACACGGAGGCGCGGCGGTTGCTGAGCGTGGCGGATGGGGCCGTCGCGGCGGCCGCCGACAGCTTCTCGGTGTCTCCGGCAACCGGACGGAACAGCGTGGGGCTTGAGCTGATCGACGGGGCCGTCCGTGCCGACGTCTCCGGATACCTCTCGGACACCGGTGCCGCCGCACGCTTCGACGGCCTGGGCATCGTGGCCGCCGGGGCCACGGGTGACGGAACCACGGCGTACGTGCGTCTGCGGGCGACCGTGCGCCCGCCGATCGTGGGATGGTTCGTTCCGGCCGGCATCCCCATCCATGTGGAGAGCAACGCCCGGACCATCCTGACCCGCTAATCCCTCCGTCCCGCGCGGAGCCGGTTCGTTCGCGACGGAAGGGACTCCGGCAACCCGATGCCGTAGGCTGGAGCCACCATGGCTGCAACTGACTTCACCGCGGAAATCCGCGCCCTCCGGACCACCTACGCCTCGATCGAAGCCGTCACCGACGTCGAACGCATCAGGGCAGACATAGCCGAATTGTCGGAACAGGCGGGCGTTCCGGACCTGTGGGACGACCCGGCATCGGCGCAGAAGATCACCTCCAAGCTGTCGCACCGCCAGACCGAGCTCGAGCGCCTCAACAAGCTCGCCGAACGCATCGACGACCTCGAGGTCATGGTCCAGCTGGCGGAGGAGGAAGACGACGCCGACACGCTCGCCGAGGCGGAAAAGGAACTTCCCTCGCTGCACAGGGCGCTCGCCGACCTCGAGGTCGTCACGCTGCTGTCCGGAGAGTACGACGAACGCTCGGCCGTGGTCACCATCCGCTCCGGCGCCGGCGGGGTCGACGCCGCCGACTTCGCCGAGATGCTGATGCGCATGTACCTGCGCTGGGCCGAACGCAAAGGCCACCCGACGACCATCATGGACACGTCCTACGCCGAGGAGGCCGGACTGAAGTCCGCCACCTTCGAGGTCAACGCCCCCTACGCCTTCGGCACGCTCTCGGTCGAGGCAGGCACCCACCGCCTGGTCCGCATCAGCCCCTTCGACAACCAGGGGCGCCGCCAGACGTCGTTCGCGGCCGTAGAGGTCATCCCGCTCATCGAGCAGACCGACACCGTGGAGATCCCCGACAACGAGATCCGCGTCGACGTGTTCCGTTCCTCGGGACCGGGCGGGCAGTCCGTCAACACCACGGACTCCGCTGTCCGCATGACGCACATCCCCACGGGGATCGTGGTCTCGATGCAAAACGAGAAGTCCCAGCTCCAGAACCGCGCCGCCGCGCTCCGCGTCCTCCAGTCGCGGCTGTTGCTGGTCCAGAAGGAACAGCAGGACGCCGAGAAGAAGGCGCTCGCCGGCGACGTGAAGGCGTCCTGGGGGGACCAAATGCGCTCCTATGTCCTGAACCCTTACCAGATGGTCAAGGACCTTCGCACGGAACACGAGGTCGGCAACACCTCGGCCGTGCTCGACGGGGAGATCGACGACTTCATCGACGCCGGCATCCGCTGGCGGGCCAACAACCGCAACGCGGCCGCCGACGCCTAACCGCCCATGGCCAACCCGCGGGCGCCCGATTAGCGGACATCCAACACGCCGGGTCGGCATTGATGTGCGCGCACGAACGACGCGTTGACAAGTGGTGATGGGCGCCATACGTTTTTCGTAGCCTGGATCACCTTTCAGGCCGTGTTCCCCCGGAGGACGTTTCCGCCAACGGTGCGTGCCTGCCCGCAGCGAAAGGCGTGCCATCGCGATGTCCGTCCCGAGAAAGCACCAAGGTCCGCGTCCCCGCGCACTCTCAAGGTTGAGACCATGACCGAGGCAGGGACCGTCGGCGAATTGACCGGACGGCGCGTGTTGGTCACGGGCGGGGCCAGCGGAATCGGGGAAGCATGCGTGCGGGAGTTCGCGGGCCTCGGCGCCTCCGTGAGGGTGGCGGACCTGAACGGCGACGACGGGCTCGAGGGCCTTTCCAAGGTCACGGCCCTCGAGGGGGGCGAACGCGGCGTCACCAGCAACTGCATCAGTCCGGCCTATGTGCGCACGCCGCCGCTGGTCGAGCGCCAGATCTCGGACCAGGCCGCGGCGCACGGGATTGCCGAATCGGAGGTCGTGGCCAAGGTGATGCTGACCGAAAGCGCGGTCAAGCGACTCGTCGAGCCGGAGGAGGTGGCCTCCCTGGCGGCGTGGATGGCCTCGCCGCGGGCCGGAATGGTCACCGGAGCCTCCTACACGATGGACGGCGGATGGACCGCGCGGTGACCTGGGCACGGTCCGCGGGCATGGAACAGACGGCTAGCGAAGGAGGTCGCCGACGTGGCAATTGACAAGGCGTACGCGAGTGCGGCGGAGGCGGTCGCGGACATACCCGACGGCGCGTCGCTGGCAGTGGGTGGATTCGGCCTCTCGGGCAACCCGATCCAGCTGATAGAGGCCCTGCTGGAGCAGGGGGCCGGCGACCTGTCGGTGGTGTCCAACAACTGCGGCGTCGACGGCTGGGGGTTGGGGGTGTTGCTGGACGCCGGACGGATCCGGAAGATGACGTCCTCCTATGTCGGGGAGAACAAGGAGTTCGCGCGCCGGTACCTGACGGGCGAGCTGGAGCTGGAGCTCACGCCGCAGGGCACGCTGGCCGAAAAGCTCCGCGCCGGCGGCTCGGGCATCGCGGCGTTCTTCACCCGGGCCGGGGTCGGGACGCAGGTCGCCGAGGGTGGCCTGCCGCAACGGTACGACGCCGACGGCAACGTCGCGCAGGCGTCGGAGCCCAAGGAGGTGCGTGCGTTCGCCCCCGGCGGAGTGCCGGGCGAATACGTGCTGGAGGAGGCCATCGCGACCGACTACGCGCTGGTCCACGCCCTGCGAGGGGACCGCCACGGGAATCTGGTGTTCAACAAGGCGGCCCGGCAGTTCTCGCCGCCCGCCGCGATGGCGGGACGCGTCTGCATCGCCCAGGTCGAGGAACTCGTGGAGCCCGGGGAGCTCGATCCCGACCAGGTCCACCTGCCGGGGGTGTTCGTCCACCGCATCGTGGAGGTCGGGCCGGACATCGAAAAGCGCATCGAGAAACGCACGGTCGCGCCGACCTCGTCCGGCGGCGACGCCAACGGGAAGGGGGCCTGACCATGGGATTGAGTCGTGAGCAGATGGCGGCCCGCGCCGCGCAGGAGCTCGGCGACGGGGACTACGTGAACCTGGGCATCGGCCTTCCGACCCTCGTGCCCAACTACGTTCCCGCGGACCGAACGGTGGTCCTCCAATCC
Source organism: Arthrobacter arnarulunnguaqae (assembly GCF_051262515.1). Classification (NCBI taxonomy): domain Bacteria; kingdom Bacillati; phylum Actinomycetota; class Actinomycetes; order Micrococcales; family Micrococcaceae; genus Arthrobacter; species Arthrobacter arnarulunnguaqae. The sequence continues at coordinate 57,186 of NZ_JBIMER010000003.1, forward strand.
GAGAACGGCATCCTCGGCGTCGGCCCGTACCCCACCGAGGAGAATGTGGATCCGGATCTGATCAATGCGGGCAAGGAGACCGTGACGGTCAACCCCGGGGCATCGTTCTTCGACTCCGCCACGAGCTTCGCCATGATCCGCGGCGGAAAGATCGACGCGGCCATCCTCGGCGCCATGCAGGTTTCCGCGGCCGGCGACCTGGCGAACTGGATGATCCCCGGGAAGATGGTCAAGGGGCCGGGCGGCGCGATGGACCTGGTCCACGGGGCCAGGCGGCTGATTGTGCTGATGGAGCACACGGCCAAGGACGGGACGCCGAAAATCGTGAACGAATGCTCCCTTCCGTTGACGGGAAGGGCCGTGGTCCACCGCATCATCACGGACCTCGCGGTCATCGACGTGACGCCGGAGGGACTGGTGCTGGTCGAAACCGCGCCCGGGATCAGCGTCGAGGAGGTGCGGGCGGCGACGGAACCGGAGCTGCGCATGCCCGACGGCGAGGTCGGAACCGTCGAAGCGTAGGCGTTCCCGGGCACCGGGGGAGCGGCGCGTGCGGGGGGCGACACACCGCTGCATCGCGGGCGTCCGCGTCCGGGGCGGCGGCCGGCATTAGAGTGCTAGTGCCGGTGCCGCAACTTCCCCCAGCAAAAGCCCCGCATCCATGGCCGTTGAACCGGTGGTCCGTGTGGGCAGAACCGACATGATCAGATTTGAGCACGTCACGAAGGTCTACGACCAGACGTCGCGTCCGGCATTGGACGACATAGACATCGAGATTAACCGTGGCGACTTCGCCTTCCTGGTCGGCGCCTCCGGCTCCGGCAAATCGACGTTTATCCGGCTGATTCTCCGCGAGGACACGTCCTCGCGTGGTTCCGTGCACGTCGCCGGGAAGAACGTCGCGCGCATCCCCTCCTGGCGAGTCCCGCGCCTGCGGCGGGGCATCGGCGTCGTGTTCCAGGACTTCCGCCTCCTGCCGAACAAGGACGTGTTCGGCAACGTCGCCTTCGCCATGCAGGTGATCGGCAAGAGCCGTGCGATGATCCGCGAGACCGTCCCCGAGGTCCTGAGGACCGTGGGCCTGGAGGGCAAGGAAAAGCGCATGCCCCACGAACTCTCCGGCGGGGAGCAGCAGCGCGTCGCAATCGCCCGCGCGATCGTCAACCGGCCCGGGATCCTCCTGGCGGACGAGCCCACGGGCAACCTCGACCCCGCGACAAGCGTGGGGATCATGAACGTCCTGGACCGCGTCAACCAGAACGGCACGACGGTGGTCATGGCAACGCACGACGACGACATCGTCAACTCCATGCGGCGCCGGGTCATCGAACTCTCCGATGGACGGATCGTACGCGACGAGGCCGTCGGCGAGTACACGGCCATGATTCCCGTGGTCAAGTCCGACGGTTCCCGCGAGCTCCGCATCGCGGACCCCAACGACCAGGCGATCGCCCCCTTCGACCCGGAGGATTCCGACGCATGAGACTTGCATTCATCCTCGGGGAGATCGGCTCCGGCCTGCGCCGCAACCTGTCCATGGTCGTCTCCGTCGTCCTCGTGACGTTCATTTCGCTGACGTTCGTCGGGGGCGCCGCCCTGTTGCAGCTGCAGATCAACCAGATGAAGGGCTTCTGGTACGACAAGGTCCAGGTGGCCGTCTTCCTCTGCGGTGAGAACTACGGAACGCAGACCTGCGCGGACGGGGCCGTCACCGATGCGCAGCGCGACGACATCAAGGCCATGATGGATTCCGCCGCCGTCACGCCCTACATCGAAAGCTACGAATACGAGTCCAGGGAACGGGCCTTGGGCCACTTCCAGGACCAGTTCAGGAACTCGCCCATCGTCGACTCGGTGACGGCGGACCAGCTGCCCGAATCCTTCCGCGTGCGCCTGGTGGACCCGGAGAAGTACGAGGTCATCAACGAACTCTTCTCATCGATGGAGGGCGTGGACGTCGTGGTGGACCAGCGCGAGCTCCTCGAGAGGATCTTTTCGATCATGAACATCGCGTCCCTTGTCGCCGTGGGGATCGCGGGCGTCATGATTGTCTGCGCGGTGTTGCTGATCGCGACGACCATCCGCCTTTCGGCCTTCAGCCGTCGACGGGAAACCGGGATCATGCGCCTGGTCGGCGCATCCAAGCTGGTGATCCAACTGCCCTTCGTGCTGGAGGGTGTTATCGCCGCGTTGATCGGGGCGGTCCTTGCCTCGGGATCGCTGTGGGCCGTGGCACACTTCCTCATCGACGGGAGGCTGGCCAACGAATATCCTGACACGGCGTTCATTTCCACCGGTGAGGTGTTGCTGGTGACACCCGTGTTGCTGGTGTTAGGCGCGGTACTCGCTGGTGTATCGTCGATGCTAACCTTAAGGCGCTACCTTAAGGTCTAGTTCGCTCCCTGTTTTAATAGGCCTCCGCTCCCCCGTGGAGGTAGGTAACGAAAGGACGCCCCTTGGCGGATCGCCCCCGGTGCACTATGCCCATGACCGCCCTGAGCGGTGCCCTGGCGGCCGTGTTGGTCCTTTCCCTTGCCACGGGGGCGCACGCCGACGAGCTCAACGACCAGAAGCGCGACATCGAAAACAGCATCGACGGGCTTGAGACCGACCTCGAGTTCCTCAATGAGGACATCCAGAAGGTTGCCCGCGAGCTGAAGGGCTACCAGGCGCAGCTGCCGGCGGCCCAGCAGGCCCTCTCCGACGCGCAGGGACGGGTGCAGTCCGCCACGGACGAGGTCAACGCACTGTCCCAGCGCGTCCAGGTGGCCCAGGAGACGCGGGACGAGATCGCCCGCCAGATAGAAAACGACGCCGCGAAGCTGGAGGACACCCGAAAGCTGATCGGACAGATCGCCACGCAGGCCTACAAGCGCGGCGGGGTCTCAAGCAACCTCAGCCTGATGATGGACGCGGGCGCGGACGGAAACCTGGCAACCGGGATGGATCTTGCGGACCAGGCGCTGCGCAGCCAGAATGCCGTGCTGGACGAACTGAGCCAGCAGCACGCGACAGACCGCAATTCCCAGGCGCGCCTCGCTGCCGTCGAGGAAGAGATCCGCGGGTTGAAGGTCAAGGCCGATGCCGCGCTGGTCCGCGAACAGGGCGCCCGCGAAGAGGCGGAGGCCAGCAAGCGCAAGGTCGATGGGCTGATCGGGAAGGCCGAGGCGCTCAGTGCGGAGCTGACCGAAAAGCGTCCACAGATCAAGGCGCAGATCCAGGCCCAGGAGGCCGAACACGCCTCCGTGCTTTCGGATATCAAGGAACGTCAAGAGCGACTGATCCGTGAGGCCGCGGAGAAGAAGAAGCGAGAAGAGGCCGCCGCCGCCGCACGCAAGAAGGCCGCGGAAGCCGAGGCCCGAAAGCAGGCCGCGCTAGCGCGCGAACGTGCGGCCGAGGCCCGAGAGCGTGCGGCCGAGGCCGCCGAGGCCCGTCGGGCGAATGCGCGGGACGCGGCAGCCAAGCAGGCGGCCGCGGATGCCGCGGCCACGGCGTCCGCCCGCAAGGCGCGCCAGGCGCGCGATGCCCGAAACGCTGCGTCGTCGTCGAGCTCATCCTCGTCGGGTTCGTCGTCCTCGGGCACCTCCAGTAGCGCATGGGGCCTGCGGATCCCAGCGTCCGGAGGCTACATCACCTCGGGCTTCGGATGGCGTCCGACGCCGGCCGGAACGGTCGATTACGGAGGCATGGGCGGCTACGTCCACGCCGGCGTTGACTGGGGCTTCGGTGGCGCCTGTGGGGCACCCATCCACGCCGCCGCCTCCGGAGAGGTCTGGTACGCGCAGCGTTCCGGGAGCTCCGGGAACAAGGTCACCGTCAGCCACGGGGTGGTCAACGGCCACGCCTTGGCCACCAACTACCATCACATGTCCTACTACACGGTGTCCGCCGGGCAGAACGTCAGCAAAGGCCAGGTCATCGGCTACGTGGGGACGACGGGCAACTCGACCGGCTGCCACCTGCACTTCGAAACCATTCTGGACGGCAGCGCAGTCAACCCCATGGGCCTGCTGTAGCGTAGGATTGATCTTCCGCCATTGGGCGGAACCAATCACCGTTGCCAGAGGAGGTCGCCGTGCCCAAGGAAACCGGACGCAAGGTCGTTGCGACCAACCGCAAGGCCCACCACGACTACAACATCACCGACACCTTCGAGGCCGGGATGGTCCTGAGCGGCACGGAGGTGAAGTCGCTGCGCGAAGGCAAGGCATCGCTTGTCGACGGGTTTGGGCAGTTCTACCGCGACGAGCTCTTCATCGAGGCCGTCTACATTCCGGAGTACCTGAACGGTTCGTGGACCAACCATACGGCGCGGCGACGCCGCAAGCTGCTTCTGCACCGCGAGGAGCTGACGAAGATCGGCCGGAAAATCCAGGAGTCCGGGTTCACCATCGTTCCCTTGCAGCTGTATTTCAAGGACGGGCGCGCCAAACTGGAGATCGGCGTCGGCAAGGGGAAACGAGAGTTCGACAAGCGGCACACGCTTCGGGAAAAGCAGGACAACCGGGAGGCGCTGCGCGCCATGCGCGAGCGGAACCGCCGCTCCGCCTAGGCCCGGCGGGAATGGCCGGATCCGTGGGGAATGAATCGACGGCGGTCGGGGTTACACTAGAAGTCCGGAGCGAGAGTTCCGGGAGTTGGGCGGGGAAACCCGCCGTTGACAACAAAATACGGGGATGATCGGTTTCGACGATGTGAGTCGCGACAGGGGAAGCGGGCCGAGGATGCAGGGTTATCTCGCAAACGCTCTCTGCAAAACAATAAGTGCCGACTCTAAGCGCACTGACTTCGCTCTCGCTGCCTAAGCAGCCAGACAGTCCGTCAGCCAGGATTTGCTATCGCTCCTGATACTGGCGTCATTTAGATAGCCACTGCCAGGTATCCTCGTCACCGGGGTGCTTGGCATAACTTAGGTGACTGTGCCCAGGACGGCCCGCAAGGGTCCAGCCGCTTGTTTGCGCGACGGCTGATGGGGCAGAGAAAGTCCACAGCAAACTGCGCCCGGAGAAGACCTGGCAACACCACATCGGACGGGGGTTCAATTCCCCCCATCTCCACAGAATCGGGCCCCGGAAACGATGCGTTTCCGGGGCCTTTTTTGGCGTTGCCCCTACGCCGGCGTGGCGTCCCAAATCGGCTGCCGCGCAACAAGCACGAGAAAGCGTCCCCGCCTGCCTATGTGGCGGGGACGCTCTCAAGAAGTGCTGCAGCACTGGATTGCTTCGCGACCATGGGTGGCGAAGCGTGTCCGGCAACTCTTGGGGGACGCTGCCGGAACACATTTAACTTACCATGTAAGTTTCCGGTTTCCTGCATCCGGGTTACCCAACGGTAAACGCCGATTCACAAGCCATGACGGAGCCACCCGCATGCCGGTTTATGGGCGTCCGCCGCATCTTTGGGGTGCCAACGCCGGGTGCCACCGCGCATAGAATGGTCCCGGACATCATCACGCGCACGTTCGGGAGCCCCTCGGGTGGGTCGCGGCGGCCAAGACGGAGGGACCGCATATGGACATGGGGAGCAGGGAACCCGAGGGCAACGGCGGCCGGGTGCGTGCATCAGACGCCCTGGCGTTTGCGCTCGAAGTCGCGTTGCTGGGTGCCTCGGGTCTGTGGGCCATCGAGGTCCTGCCGCTGTTTCCGCTGTTCGCCATACTGGTGGTCGTAGTCCCGTTGATCGCTTTCTGGGGCCTGTTCATGGCCCCCACAGCCCCCTATCGCATCGCCTGGCCGGCCCACCCGGTGGTGGCCCACGGCCTGTTCCTACTGGGAAGCGGACTCCTGTTCGGGATCGAGCGGACAGGACTAGGCCTCGTGATGCTCGTCCTGACCGGCATGAGCGCGTTCCTGGCCTGGCGGCACCGCTCCCACGGAGCCGCGGAAGCCCGGCCCGCATCCGAACGGCGGCGCGGTCAGCCGGCGAGGCGGTCGGCGGGCCGCCGGACCGCGCGGTAACCCACCACTACCGTGTGCGATAGCCAGCAGCCACCGGTCCCGTTCGTGCGGCTAGCGGACTCCCAGCCAGAGGCCGGCCGTGGCCGCGGCAACCCCCAGCAACACATTGGCGCAAGCATTTCCCACGGCGGCTCCGTGCCGTTCCGCCTGCCACAGCCGCACGGTGGCTACGCCGAACGTGCTGAACGTTGTCAGCCCGCCGCAGAGGCCGACGGACAGGATGGCCTGAACCTCCGGACTCCAGCCCGAACCTTCCGCGAATCCGGCGAGCAGACCCATCGCGAAGGACCCCAGGATATTCGCCGCCAGCGTGCCGGCCGGCCATGGGTGGTCGTGCCCGGCGGAGACCGGGACATACCTGGTGACCAGCGTGTCGAGCCAGACGCGCAAGACAGAGCCGGCGGCCCCCGCGAGACCCACGCAAAGCCCGAGGACCAGCGCAGTCATCCGTTCCCCCTGCGTCGGGCGAGCACGCCGCCCAGCCAGAGTCCGCCGCCGGCCGCCGCCAGACCGAGGACGAGCGAGGCCGCAAGGTAGGCCGCGGCCTGTCCCGGCGACGGAGCGACGCCGTACCGAGCGCCGGCAGCCAGGTGGACGGCCACCGCGGAAAAGGTCGTGAACGACCCGAGCAGACCCGGACCGACGGCCGCGCGCAGCGCCGCGGAACGCGAGCCCGGGCCACCCGCCAACCAGACGGCCGTCAGCAGCCCCAAGACCAGGCAGCCGACGACGTTGATGGCGAGCGTGGTCCACGGGAAGCCCAAGTCGTCCGGTGCGATCCCGGCCAGGGAGTACCGCAGCAACGTGCCGACGAATCCACCCCCGGCCACGGCCCCCGCGATGCCAGGGGTGAGCCCTGCGGTCCTCACGCGCGCGAGGCCGATGGGACGATCCAGACCCCGCTGGCCTGTTCGGGGGTCAACGGATGGCTTTCCGGATCCAGCTGGGAGCCCGGGACGATGCCGACGGCCGCACAGGCGCGCAGCAGGCCTGGGTCGGCGTCGCTGACCCGAACGACGACGGCGCTTCCGGAAGACGCTTGATCCAGGCGCACCGCGGCGGGAAGCCGGAGATCGCCACCGGCCGTGGGAATGGGGTCCCCGTGCGGGTCGCTGGCGGGGTGGCCGAGGCGCGCGTCCAGCCGGTCGATGAACCGTGCCGAGACGGTGTGCTCCAGCAGCTCGGCCTCGTCGTGCACCTCGTCCCAGCCGTAGCCGAGCTCACCGACGAGGAACGTTTCGATCAGCCGGTGGCGCCTCACGACGGCCAGGGCGCAACGCCGTCCCTCCGGTGTGAGCGACACGGCGCCGTACGGCGGGTGGTCCAGCAGGCCCCGACCGACCAGCTTGGCCACCATGGACGTCGCGGAGGCGGGGGAGACCCCGAGCTTGGCGGCGACGGCTCCGGTGGTGACCGGGTGCCTGTCCCACTCGCCCAGGCCGTAGACGGCCTTGAGGTAGTCCTCTTCGTTGCTTGAGAGCGTCACCCGGACACAGTATCGCGCCGCAGGGCCGTCGTCAGAACCCCCGTGCGCGGGGCGAACAGATAGGCGATCAGGAACATCGCCGCCTGCGCCAGGACCACGGACGCTCCGGTCGACAGATCCAGGTAGTAGCTGGCGTAGATGCCGGCCACCGCGGAAAGCGCGCCCAGCGTGGAAGCCATGAGGAGCATGCGTCCGAAGCGGCGGGTGAGCAGGAACGCGGTGGCCCCGGGAATGATCAACATCGCCACGACCAGGATGATGCCCAGCGCCTGCAGGCTGGTGACGACCGTGAGGGCGAGCAGCCCCAGCAGGATGGCGTTCAGAACGCGGGCGTTGAGGCCGATCGCGTGCGCGTGCACGGGGTCGAAGGCCAACAGCGTCAGGTCCTTGCGCAGGTACAGGACCACGGCCAGTGTCACCGCGCCGAGGACGAGGACCTGGGCGAGCTCGCCCGGCCCCGTGCCGAGTACGTTGCCGAACAGGATGTGTCCGAGGTCGACCTGGCTGGGGGTGCGGGAGATGATGGCGAGGCCGAGAGCGAAAAGGGCCGTGAACACCACGCCGGTGGCGGTGTCCGACTTCAGTTTCGTGGTCGCCCGCAGTCCGCCGATGAGATAGACGGCGCCGAGCCCGAAGACCAACGCCCCGACAACGAACGGCACGCCCACCAGATAGGAGAGGGCGACCCCGGGCAGCACCGCGTGGGAGATGGCGTCGCCCATCAGGGACCAGCCCATGAGCACCAGCCAGCAGGACAAAACCGAGCACACCAGCGCCGCGGCGAGGGTGACGGCCAAGGCATTCGTCATGAACCCGTAGCCGAACGGCTCGACGAGCCATGCCACCGGATTCACTGTTCGCCCTCGCGCCCGTCGGAACCGAAGGCGAGCGCGAGGTTGGCGTCCGTGAGGACGTCGTCCGGTAGGCCGCTGGCGAGGACCCTACGGTGCAGTAGAAGGGCGTGGGTGCACAATTTGGGGACTCCGGCCAGGTCGTGGGTGGACATGAGGATGGTTCGGCCGGCTCCGCGCAATATCTCCAGCTGGGCGCTGATCAGGCGTTCCGAACCGACGTCGACGCCGGCGAACGGTTCGTCGAGCAGCATGAGGTCCGCGTCCTGCGCGATGCCGCGGGCGACGAAGGCACGCTTGCGCTGTCCGCCGGACAGTTCGCCGATCTGGCGGCCGCCCGAACCTGCCAGGTCCACGCGCTCCAGCGCTTCGTCGACTGCGTCCCGGTCGACGGCGGAGGGCCTGCGCGAGCGCCCCATGTATCCGTAGCGTCCCATCATGACGACGTCCCGGACGCTGACCGGAAAGGTCCAGTCGACCGCTTCCGCCTGCGGGACGTAGGAGATGCGACCTTCCTTGCGGGCACGGGCCGGTGCGAGGCCGAAGAGCCGGACCGTTCCGTTCGAGGGGGAGACCAGGCCCATGAGTGCCTTGAACAGTGTCGACTTTCCGCTCCCGTTGACGCCCACCAGACCGCACAGCTCTCCGGCCGGGAGGCTGAAGTCGACTCCCTCCAAGGCGCGGGTGCTCCCGTATTTGACGCCGAGTCCGGCCACGTGGATGGCCGCCTCCGGGGGTTCAGCCGTTGGCAGGGGCATGGTCGAGTCCTTCCAGGATCAGGTCCAGATCGTGGTTCAGCAGCTCCAGGAACGTGGGGACCGGCCCCTCGGGGCCGGAAAGCGAATCGACGTACAGGAGTCCGCGCAGGGAAACGCCCGCCTCTTGGGCGACTCGTTCCTGTGCCGCCGGGTTGATCGTGGATTCGCAGAAGACCGCCGGAACGTCCTTGTCCTTCACGAATTCAATCTGCTCGCGGATCTGGCGGGGCGTCCCCTCGGCGTCCGAGTTGACCGGCCACAGGAAGTGCTCCTCCAGGCCGAGGTCGCGGGCCAAATAGGAGAACGCGCCCTCGCACGTGACGAGGGCGGCGTGCGGGTTGTTGGCGACGCCTGCGCGCGTGCGGCGCTCGAGGTCCCTGAGCTCGCCGCGGAACGCGTCGGCGCGGCGGGCGAAGTAGTCGGCGTCCTCGGGGCTCAGCCGGGCCAGCGCCTTTTCGGCGTTGTCGACGTAGGTCCGTGCCTGCACGGGGGACATCCAGGCATGCGGGTTGGGCCGTCCCGAGTACGCGCCGGTGGCGATGTCCACCGGGTCCACCCCGGCGGACAGAACCGCATGGGGAACGTCGAGGTCGCGGACGAACCGGCCGAACCAGCGTTCCAGCCCGAGGCCGTTGTCCAGCACCAAATCGGCCTCGTGGATTCGCACGAGATCGGACGGGGTGGGTTCGTAGCCGTGGATCTCCGCGCCGGGTTTCGTGATGGACAGGACCTCCACGCGGTCGCCTCCGACCTGGCGCACCAGGTCCGCCAACACGCTGAACGTGGTCAGGACCACGGGCTTCTCGGTTCCGGTCTCCGCCGGGGCGGGCGCCGAACAGGCAACGAGCACCAGGACGCAGGTTAACGCCAGTGCCGCGGCGCAGCGCCGCGGGGGCGTGCCCTGTTCGGGGTTCACACGCACGGAACTAGGCGACGGTGACGATTTTTAGCCATGGCTGAATATTGCACTCAGGGGTGTTTGGCGCAACTCGGACGAAAAACGTCCGCACGCCAGACGGCGCGCGGACGGTGCAGATCCCCGGGGCGGCGTGCCCCTAGCCGCGCTCGAAGATGGCGAGCGCGGATTCGTGCAGCTTGTTGTTGGTCGCCAACGCGTTTCCGCCGAAACAACCGTCCTCGCCTTCGAGGGACGTGAAGCGTCCGCCCGCCTCGGTCACGATGGGCACCAGCGCCGCCATGTCGTGGAGGTTGAGCTCGGGTTCGCAGGCGATGTCCACGGCTCCCTCGGCGACGAGGCAGTACGACCAGAAGTCGCCGTAGGCGCGGGTGCGCCACACCGAGTCGTGGAGTTCGAGCATCTGGTCCAGCTGTCCGCGGTCCCGCCAACCCCCGAGGCTGGAATAGGACAGCGACGCGTCGGCCAGCGCGCCGACGTCGGACACCTGGAGACGGCTCGCGGCGGCAAGGGACTTGCCGGTGTAGGCGCCCATCGCCTCGGCCGCCCACCAGCGCCGGCCCAGCGCGGGCGCGGAGACCAGGCCGACGACGGGGCGTCCCTCGTCCAGCAGCGCGATGAGCGTGGCCCACACGGGCACACCGCGCACGAAGCTCTTGGTGCCGTCGATCGGGTCGATCACCCAGCGGCGGGGACCGTGTCCGGTGCTGCCGAACTCCTCGCCGAGCACCGCGTCCCGCGGCCGGGCCCGGGACAAGTGGCTTCGGATGGCTTCCTCGGCCGCGCGATCGGCGTCCGTCACGGGGGTGAGGTCCGGTTTCGTGTCCACCTTCAGGTCCATCGCCTTGAAACGGGACATGGTCAGGGAATCCACCGAATCCGCGATGACGTGGGCCAGTCGCAGGTCATCGTTGTAGTTCATAACATCGCGGTTCATGCCCTCCAACCTACCGCAGGCGCCGCCGCAGCCCGTGGTGCTAGACGGCTCCGAGCTGTTTGGCCTCCGCCTTGTCTTCGGCGCCGAGCAGCCGGCGCAGCGAGGCAAGCCTGGCCGGTGCGGACGGGTCCGCCTCGGCCCGGACCACCCACGCGTCGAGGGCGCATCCCACGGCATCGGCGGCATGCGTGCAACCCCGGGGGCAATCGGCGGAGGCGGGGAACAGGTCCGGGAACGAGTCGAGGATGTTGTCCGCGTCCACCAGCGCCAGTCCGAACGAACGGATTCCGGGGGTATCGATTATCCATGTTCCGGCGGGCGCGTCCCCGACCCGCAGGGCGATCGCGGAGGACGACGTGTGCCGACCCCGACCGGTCACCGCGTTGACGCCACCCGTGGCGCGCTGCGCCCCGGTCAATGCGTTGACGAGTGTTGACTTGCCGACGCCGGAGTGGCCCAGCACCACGCTGACCTTTCCGGCCAGGAGTTCGTGGAGCCGCTCGACGGCCGCCCCTTCCAGCCGCGCGGACAGACCGTCGGCCGACCGCGCGTCGATTCCGGTCGCCGAGTCGCCGGCGGACCTGCTCACCACCACCTCGAGGTCGAGATGCCGGTAGTTCTCCAAGAGCGCTCCCGGATCCCGGACATCGGCCTTCGTGACGCACAGGACCGGTTCGATTCCGGCGTCGTACGCGGCGACCAGAGCACGGTCGATGAATCCGGTGCGGGGTTCGGGGTTCGCGGCGGCGACCACGATCACCAACTGGTCGGCATTGGCCACGACGACCCGCTCCACGGGATCCGTGTCGTCGGCGCTGCGGCGCAGGACGGTCTCCCGGTCTTGGATACGCACCAAGCGGGCCAAGCTGTCCGGTGAACCGCTGGTGTCGCCAACCAACGCGACGAAATCCCCCGGCACCACGGGAGAGCGGCGCAGTTCGCGCGCGCGGGCCGCGACGACGATCCGCTCGGTGTCCGTGTCCTCGTCGAGAATGGCCGTGTAGCGTCCCCGGTCGACAGTGACGATGCGGCCGATCACCGCGTCATCGTAGGCGGGGCGGTCCTTGGTGCGCGGCTTGGACCCCTTCTTGTTCGGACGGATGCGGACATCCGATTCGTCCCACTCGTAGGCGTCGCGCCCCATGCTCAGCCCCGGTCCGCCGTAGCGGCGAGGGCGCTCCACAACTCGGGGAACTCGGGCATGGTCTTGGCGGTGGCACCGATGTCCTCGACCTCGACGCCTTCCACGGCCAGGCCGATGATCGCACCCGCGGTCGCCATGCGGTGGTCCGCGTAGGTGCGGAACAGGCCGCCGTGTAGCGGCCGCGGGCGGATGACCAAGCCGTCGGGAGTCTCCTCGGCGTCGCCACCGAGGTTGTTGATCTCCGTGACCAGCGCGGCGAGCCGGTCGGTCTCGTGGCCCCTGAGGTGGGCGATGCCGGTCAGGCGCGATTCGCCGTCGGCCAGTGCGCACAGCGCGGCCACGGTGGGGGCGAGCTCCGAGGCGTCGGCGAGGTCGATGCCCTTGATCCGTCCGCCGCCGCGGACCGTGAGCGTTCCGTCGCTCAGCTCCACGGAGGCCCCCATCCGCGCGAGGATCGACTGCCAGGCGTTGCCGACCTGGGTGGTGGGTTCCGGCCAGTCGGGGATCCGGACCGTCCCGCCCGTGGCCAGCGCCGCGGCCAGGAAGGGGCCCGCATTGGACAGGTCCTGCTCCATCCTGCGATCGAAGGCCGCGACGGGCCCGGGGGAGACCACCCAGTGGTTGGGCACGGAGTCGTCCACCTCGACGCCCACGCTGCGAAGCACTTCCACCGTCATACGGATGTGGTCCAGGCTCGGCACCGGGTTTCCGGCGTGCTCGAGGTGGAGCCCTTCGCTGAAACGCGAGGCCACGAGAAGCAGTGCCGAAACGAATTGGGACGAGCCGCTGGCGTCAATCACCACGTGTCCGCCGCGGACCCGGCCGGTGCCCGCGATCGTGAACGGCAGGCTACCGCGGCCGCCGTCGGCGACGTCGATTCCGAGGTCCCGCAGTCCGCCGAGCACCGCACCTATGGGGCGCTTGCGCATGTGGTCGTCTCCGTCGAAGGAAACCGTGGAACCCGTCATCGCCGCCAGCGGGGGCACGAATCGCATCACGGTGCCGGCGAGGCCACAATCCACGTGGACGCTCCCCAAATCAGCGCCGGGCGAGATCGGGTGGACCACCAGATCCGGGCCGAAGCGGTCGTCATCGCCGGCGACCTCTTCGATTCTCGCCCCGAGTGACCGCAGTGCGCTGACCATCAGGACGGAATCCCGCGAATGCAGCGGCGCGCGAAGTCGGCTCGGTCCCGACGCCACGGCGGCAAGCACCAGGTAGCGGTTGGTCAGCGACTTCGATGCCGGAACGCGCAGCGTCGCGTCGACGGGAGCCGCGGCCCGGGGGGCGGGCCAGGGAGCGGGTGTGGAGGGGGCTGAGCTGGCGGAAATCGTCATGCGGGTCGGGCCTAGTGGCCGATCACCCCTCCTGCGGTTTTCCGCGCCTCGGCGGTGGTGCGCTGGACGGTTCGTCCGAGGTCGCGGTTGGTCTTCGCCAGGTGCTTGCGGGCGTCGGCCGTCAGGTGCTGGGCGCGCCAGGCGAGCGAGGGTTGGCCGGCCGTGTCGACGGATGCCAAGAGGATCCCGCCCGCGAGGGAGGCGTTGCGAAGGCGCGACGCCGACTTGGCGCCGTTGGCCGAATCGGAGGAGTCCTCGAACGAGGCCAACGCGGAGGCGCCCACGAGGAGCGAGGCGGACAGGCGCGGGAAGCGGCCGAGGGCAAACAGGAGTCCGGCAACGACCTGCACGCCGCCGACCACGCGGGCGACCGCGGCGGGCTGATCCGCGAACTGCTGGAGCTGCGGGACGACCGTGGAGATGCGTCGCAGCCCCGGCTGGAGCCGCTCGCCCGATTCGTTCGGCTTGCGCAGGCGTTCCAACCCCGACCACACGAAGCTTGAGGCCAACAGGGGACGGGCAATCAGGCGGACGAGAGACATGTGTACCTCCGGGTTCGTCGGGTGCGTTTTCGCTGCACCTAGTCTTGCACTTTTTCCTTGCCGGCGGGCCCGTTGCGGGGAATACCGGCACTGATCCGGCTGTTGTGATGAGCACGTGTGGAACGAGCCCGGCGTCCGGTTGCGGCGTGTGTTCCGCGACTGAAAGGAGACGAGCCTATGGCGACACTGACGGAGGAAGCTCCCGCCGTGCCCGGCACGGCGTCCGGCGTAGACTGTGGCGTGATGACCGAGAGCAGCCAGAGCACCGAGATGGTGCCAGACGGAGCAGAGACCGAAGAGCAGCGGCGGGAGCGTTTCGAACGCGACGCCATGCAGTATGTCGACCAGCTGTTTTCCGCCGCCATGCGCATGGCGCGGAACCCCAGCGATGCCGAGGATCTCGTCCAGGAGGCGTACACGAAGGCCTATTCGGCGTTCCACCAGTACAAGCCCGGTACGAACCTGAAGGCTTGGCTCTACCGGATCCTCACGAACACCTACATCAACCTGTACCGCAAGCGCCAGCGCGAACCGCTGCGCGCCAATACCGACAACGTCGAGGACTGGCAGATGGCGCAGGCGGCGGAGCACACGCCGACCGGCCTGCGTTCGGCGGAGGCCGAGGCCCTGGACCATCTGCCCGACTCCGACGTCAAGGACGCGCTGCAGTCGATCCCTGAGGAGTTCCGCCTCGCCGTCTACTTCGCGGACGTCGAGGGGTTCGCCTACAAGGAGGTCGCCGAGATCCTCGGGATCCCCATGGGAACCGTGATGTCGCGCCTGCACCGGGGACGCAAGCAGCTACGCGAGTTGCTGGCCGACTACGCCGCCGAACGTGGGCTCGGCAAAAGGAAACCAACGGGTGGCCGCTCCGCGGCGGCCCCACAGGAGGAAAACTAATGGGCGATTGTCAATCGCTGGGCGACTGCGACGATAAGCGGATCGTCCGACTTTACGAATACCTGGACGGCGCGCTGTCGCTCGAGGATCTCAACGAGGTCAAGGACCACCTCGAACACTGCAAGGAGTGCGCGCACGAATACGACCTTGAGTGCATCATCCGCTCCGTGGTTCGGCGCAGTTGCCAGGAGGTTGCCCCCCAGACCCTGAAGTCGCGGATCATGGGCCGCATCAGCGAGATTCGCGTCGAGTCCGGCCACGCGTAGGGGCGGTGGTAACCGCCCCGCGCGGCAAAAGGGTCCGTCTCCCAGTGGGAGACGGACCCTTTCGCTTACCGAACCGTTTAGGTGTTGGGGCGCTTACCGTGGTTTGCGCCGCCACGCTTACGGTCACGACGCTTGCGTGCTCGCTTGCTCATAGCTGCCTCCTTACTTAGATCAAAAAGAACTGCGTCCCAGTCTCCCACACGCCGGTGGGGTGGCCTAACCGGCATGCGTGCGCAATCAACCCGCGGCGGCGGGCTCCGGGAGCTCCAGCCACTTGTGCCAGCCGCGGTGTAGCACCAACCAAGCCACCAGTCCGTGGCCCGCCTGCCCGGGGAGCCCCCCGTTCGCGGCCAGGTCACTGCGCCACTGCTCGTGGTTCTGCAGCGGGCCGAAGGTGTCCACAAAGGCATGATGGCGCCGGGACGCCACGTCGCCGTACGCGGCGGACAGCTCGGCCAATCGGGTGTTGCGCTCGGTATCCAGCCCTGGGGTGGGGCCGACGACGAGGGCCTTGATGCTGAGCTGGGACGCGGCGTCGAGAATGTTGGCAAGGTTGAGCCGACTCCGGGCGGTGGAGAGACCAACGTCGAGATCGAAGTCCGAGAGCGCGACAACCAAGCGGTTATCGCACCCGTCCCCGAAGCGACGCCCGGCTTCCTCCAGCCAACGCTGTGCCAGTACCTCGGTGCCCTCGTCGGGACTGGCAAGGGTGTAGCTCTCCAGACGCACGTCGTCGGCCGCTGTGCGCGCCAGGACGCGTCCGTACCACCCCAACGCACGTGGATCGCCGTGTCCGGCCAACAGCTCGTTGCCTACTGCCGCTATGCGGATGATGCGTTGTTGCACGAAGGACCTCTCTTGGCGGTTGGGGACGCCTCGCGGCGGCCACCCGGGTACGGCATGCGGGCGGGACGGAATCCGCCCCGCCCGCTGGAACTGCTCGCGTTCGCGGATCGGGTCTAGCCCCGACCGAAGGCCTGCTGCAGCAACTGGGACTGCTCGACGTCGTGCCGCTTGTGCGAACCGGTCGACGTCGCGGCGGAAGCCGTCCGGGACACGAGCCGGATATCGCGGTCCAGTTCCGGCGCAAGGTTGAGTCCGATGAAGGGCCACGGGCCCTGGTTCGCCGGCTCGTCCTGCGCCCAGAGCACATCCGCTTTGGGGTACTTGGCCAACTCGGCGGCGATCTCCTCCGCCGGCAGCGGGTACAGCTGCTCGACGCGGACGATTGCCGTCTTCTCGTCCGCGGCCTTACGGCGCGCCGACTCGAGGTCGTAGTACAGGCGCCCCGAAACGAGCACCACCCGGTCCACCTTCTTGGCGTCGAGTCCGGCGGTGTCAGGGATGACCTGCTGGAAGCGGCCCTCCGTAAAGTCCTCCACCGTGCAGGCCGCGGCCTTGAGCCGCAGTAGCTGCTTCGGCGTGAAGATGATCAGCGGCCGGCGCGGCCGCGCGTAGGCCTGCCGGCGCAGCAGGTGGAAGTGGTTGGCGCCGTTGGACGGGTTGGCGACCACCATGTTGTCCTCCGCGCACATCTGGAGGAAACGCTCGATGCGGGCCGACGAGTGGTCCGGGCCCTGACCCTCGTAGCCATGCGGGAGCATCAGCACCAGCGACGAGCGCTGGCCCCACTTCTGCTCGGCGGAGGAGATGAACTCGTCGATGACCGTCTGGGCGCCGTTGACGAAGTCTCCGAACTGCGCCTCCCAGAGGACGAGGGCGTCCGGCCGTTCCACGGAGTATCCGTATTCGAAGCCCATCGCCGCGTATTCGGACAGCAGCGAGTCGTAGATCCACAGCTTTGCCTGGTCGTCGGACAGGTGGTGCAGCGGCATCCACTCGTTGCCGTTGGCGCGGTCGTGGAAAACGGCGTGGCGCTGGACGAACGTACCGCGCCTCGAGTCCTGGCCGGCAAGCCGGACGGGTACGCCTTCCATGGAGAGCGAGCCGAACGCGGCGAGCTCGGCGAAGCCCCAGTCGATGCCGCCTTCGCGGGACATCTGCTCGCGTCGCTCCAGCAGCGCCTTCAGCTTCGGGTGCACCGTGAAGCCGTCGGGGATCTGCGTGTGCGCGGCGCCGATCCTGCCCAGGGTCTCCGGCGTGATGGCGGTTTCGGTGCGCGACGGCGTCGACTCGTCGTCGAGCTGCGACGTCGGCAGCTCGAGGTCGTGCACCGTGGTGCCGTCCGAGCTGATGACCGGGATGGGGGAGGTCTGGGCGGCGTGCGTCTCCGAGAAGACACGCTCCAGGCGTTCCTGGTAGTCGCGCAGGGCCTGGTCCGCTTCCTCCTGCGTGATGTCGCCGCGGCCGACGAGGGCCTCGGTGTATAGCTTGCGGGTGGAGCGCTTGGCCTCGATGAGGTTGTACATCATCGGCTGCGTCATCGACGGGTCGTCGCCCTCGTTGTGTCCACGGCGCCGATAGCAGACCATGTCGATCACGACGTCCTTGTGGAACTTCTGGCGGTATTTGAAAGCGAACTGGGCCACGCGGACCACGGCCTCGGGATCATCGCCGTTCACGTGGAACACAGGTGCCTGGACCATCTTCGCGACGTCCGTCGAGTAGACGGAGGAGCGCGAGGCGGTCGGTGAGGTGGTGAAGCCGACCTGGTTGTTCACGACGACGTGGATCGTGCCGCCGGTGCGGTAACCGCGCAGCTGGGAGAGGTTGAGCGTCTCCGCCACCACGCCCTGGCCGGCGAACGCGGCGTCGCCGTGCACGAGCAGGGGCAGGACTCCGAAGCCCTCGTCGCCCTGGTCGAGGCGGTCCTGCTTGGCGCGGACGATGCCCTCCAGGACCGAATCGACGGCCTCGAGGTGCGAAGGGTTCGCGGCCAGGTACACCTTCGTCTCGTTTCCGCGGTCGGAGACGAACTTCCCCTCCGTGCCGAGGTGGTACTTCACGTCGCCGGAACCCTGGACGCTGCGGGGATCCTGGGTACCCTCGAACTCGCGGAAGACCTGCGCGTAGGTCTTGCCGGCGATGTTGGTGAGAACGTTCAGGCGGCCGCGGTGCGCCATACCGATCGCGACCTCGTCGAGACCGTCGTCGGCGGCGTCGGAAATGATTCCGTCCAGCAGCGGGATCAACGATTCCCCGCCCTCGAGCGAGAAGCGCTTCTGGCCGACGAACTTGGTCTGGAGGAACGTCTCGAAGGCCTCGGCGGCATTCAGCTTGCTCAGGACGCGCAGCTGCTCCTCGCGTGTCGGCTTGGAGTACTCGTGCTCCAGCTCGGTCTGGAACCAGTCGCGCTCCTCCGGATCCTGGATGTGCATGTATTCGATGCCGGTGGTGCGGCAGTAGGCGTCGCGCAGGACGCCGAGAATCTTGCGCAGCGGGAGACGCGGTTCCCCGCCGAACCCTCCGGTGACCCATTCGCGGTCCAGATCCCACAGGGTCAGGCCGTAGGTCTGGATGTCGAGGTCCGGGTGGCGGCGCTGGACGTATTCGAGGGGGTTGGTGTCGGCCATGAGGTGGCCGCGCACGCGGTAGGCGTGGATGAGCTGCTGGATGCGCGCGATCTTGTTGACCTGCAGTTCGACGTCGACCTGGTTGTCGACCGTCCAACGCACGGGCTCATAGGGAATGCGCAGGGCCTCGAAGATTTCGTCGTAGAAGCCCCGTTCGCCCAGGAGGAGCGACTCCACCAGGCGCAGGAACTCGCCCGAGCCCGCACCCTGGATCACGCGGTGGTCGTAGGTGGAGGTCAGCGTGATGATCTTGCCGATGCCCTGGATGGCGACCGTCTTCTCGCTCGCGCCGCGGAACTCCGCCGGGTACTCGAGGGCGCCGACGCCCACGATTGTCGCCTGGCCCTTGGAAAGGCGCGGAACGGAGTGGACGGTGCCAATGCCGCCGGGGTTGGTCAGCGAAACCGTGGTGCCGGCGTAGTCGTCCGCCGTCAGCTTGTTGTTGCGGGCCCGTTTGATGAGGTCCTCGTAGGTGTTCCAGAATTCCGAGAAGTTCAGGTTCTCGGCCTTCTTGATGTTCGGCACGGCCAGCATCCGCGTGCCGTCCGGCTTCGGCATGTCGATGGCGATGCCGAAATTGACGTGGGCGGGCTGGACGGCGAAGGGCTTGCCGTCAACCTCCGCGTACGTGACGTTCTGCGAGGGGAAGAGTTTCAGGGCGCGGATGACGGCGAAGCCGATGAGGTGCGTAAAGGAGACCTTGCCGCCACGGGCGCGGGCGAGGTGGTTGTTGATGACCACCCGGTTGTCGATCAGGGCCTTGGCCGGCACTGCACGCACGGTGGTTGCCGTCGGGACGGTGAGGCTCTGCTCCATGTTGGTCGCGATGGCCTTGGCGGGGCCACGCAGGGGAGTGGACTTGTCCTCTTCCGTCGCGGCGGACGCCGAGGCGGACTTCGGCAGTTCCGCGGGGATGGGCTGGGTCTTGGGCGCGGCCTTGCTCTGGTCCTTGGGGGCTTCGGCGGGAAGGCTCTTGCCGGCCGCCGTGGTCGCGGGCTCGGAAGACTCGGCGGACGAGTTGGCGCCGGTGCCGGTTGCGTTCACGACGCGCGCGTCGGTCGCCGAACGGGGCGTGGCCTTCTTCGCTGCGGGCGCCGCGTCGGCCGGCTTCGCCGGCGCCTGCTGAGCCGGTGCGTTGTTCGGCTGGGCCTGGCGCGGGGAATCCGTGCCGCCGAAGGATTCGAAAATGTCCCACCACTTCTTGTCGACGGAGTTCTTGTCTCGGAGGAACTGCTGGTACAGCTCGTCGACAAGCCACTCGTTTCCGCCGAATTCCTCGGTCAGTCGGTGGTGTGGTTGTTCTGGCACGGTGACGCCTCTTCCCTGGTTGCCTCGTCGCTTGTAGCCCATGGGCCAGGACTGCACGACGACATAGTCCTAGGCCTCCGGCCAGTCTAGTGACTTTCCGCCGACCGTTGCGAATCTGCCGCCGTGCGTTTCCCCAGTCCCCGCGCGGCCCCGCGACCAGCGGTTGTTCTGTAGACTGGGGGCCTCATGGACAGCCATTCACCGTGCCGGCCAGCCGCCCCAGGGCGCAGCGCCGGCATTCCCCACATTGCCTCCCGCACGCCATCCGAGTCACCGACGGAGCCCTCCAGACCGGGTTCCCAGACTCCGCCGCCGCACATCGGCGCGCCTAGGGCGGTGGCCCGCTAGATGGAGTGGTTGCTGCTCCTGAGCGGCCTCGTTCTCATTCTGGGCACCGGTTTCTTCGTCGCCGTCGAATTCTCGCTGGTTGCCTTGGACCAATCCACGGTCCAGCGGGCCGTCGACTCCGGCGACAAGGCCGCGGTTCCCCTGATGCGTTGCCTCAAGTCCCTGTCGACACAGCTCTCTTCCTGCCAGCTCGGCATCACGCTGACCACGTTGCTGACCGGTTACGTGATGGAGCCCTCCGTGGGCAAGCTCCTAACGCCCGTGCTGGCCGCGGCCGGATTCGGCAACGCGTCCGCCCCCACCTCGCTGATCGTGGCCATGATCTTGGCCACGCTCTTTTCGATGGTGCTGGGTGAACTGATCCCCAAGAACCTGGCCATTGCCGAGGCGCTCGCCATCGGCAGGCATGTGGCGCGTCCGCAGCTCGTCTTCACGGCCATTTTCAGGCCGGCCATCGTCCTGCTCAACGGTTTCTCCAACCGGGTCCTGCACCTCGTGGGCCTCGAGGCCAAAGAGGAGATCTCGGGGGCGCGGAGCCCGGCCGAGCTGGCCTCCCTGGTGCGTCGTTCGGCGGACATGGGGACCCTGGACCCGGACACCGCCAACTTCCTCTCGCGAACGCTGCGCTTTTCCGAGCGGTCCGCGGCGGATGTCATGACCCCGCGCATCCGGATGGAGACGGTTCGCAACGACGACCCGCTCACCGAGGTGATCGAAACGGCCCGCCGGACCGGCTATTCGCGGTTTCCCGTGATCGGGGATTCGGCCGACGACGTCCTCGGCGTCTGCCACATCAAGAAGGCCGTCGCCGTGCCGCGGCGCAAGCGTGGCGGCCTGGTCGCCGGGAACATCATGACGGACATCGTCTCCGTGCCTGAGACCGTCCACCTGAACTCGCTCATCTCCGACCTGCGGGAAGCCAATCTCCAGGTGGCCATGGTCTTGGACGAATATGGCGGCACTGCCGGCATGGTCACGTTGGAGGACCTCGTGGAGGAGATCGTCGGAGAGGTGGTCGACGAGCACGACCGCACCAAACCCGGCGTCCTGCAGTCGGCCTCGGGCGACTGGTACTTCCCGGGGCTGCTTCGCCCGGACGAGCTGAGGGACCAGGTTCCCGGACTCCACATTCCCGACGACGCATCCTACGAGACGGTCGGGGGCTACCTCATGAGCGAGCTCGGCAGGATTCCCGCCGTCGGAGACACGGTTGCAACGGGTACCGGCCAACTGGAAGTCCAGCGCATGGACGGACGCCGCGTGGAACGCGTGCGCTTCCGGCCGGAGCGCGGTTCCTCCGCGCACATCGACGGTCCGATGGCGGAGGAGGTCCGATGAGCGACTGGGCCGGCATCGTCTGGTTGGTGGTGCTTCTTATGGGCAACGCGTTCTTCGTGGCCGCCGAGTTCGCCGTGATGACGGCGCGGCGCAGCCAGATCGAGCCGCTGGCGGACGCCGGAAGCGTCGCCGCGCGAACGGCCCTGAGGGCCATGGAAAACGTGTCGCTCATGCTCGCGGTGTGCCAGTTGGGGATTACGGTGTGTTCGCTGTTGATCCTCAACGTGGCGGAGCCCGCCATCCACCATCTCTTCGCGGCGCCGTTGGAGTCCGTCGGCGTTCCCCACGCGGTGGCCGACACGACGGCGTTCGTCCTGGCACTGGCCATCGTCACCTTCCTGCACGTGACGTTCGGGGAGATGGTGCCGAAGAACATCTCGGTCAGTGTCGCGGACCGCGCGGTCCTGGTCCTCGCTCCGCCCCTGCTGTGGATCTCGAAGCTGGTCCACCCGGTGGTGGCGTCCCTGAACTGGATCGCGAACCGCGCCCTGCGGCTGATGCGGGTCGAGGCCAAGGACGAGGTGACGTCGTCGTTCACGCTCGAAGAGGTGCAGTCGATCGTTCAGGAGTCCACCCGTCACGGCTTGGTGAAGGACGAGAGCGGCCTGCTTTCCGGGGCCCTGGAGTTCTCCGGACACACGGCGGGCAACATCATGGTGACCCTCGACGAGCTCGTGTCGCTGCCGCCGAGCACGACGCCGTCGAAGTTCGAGCGGGCGGTGGGCCGCACGGGGTTCTCCCGGTTCGTCATCCTCGACGAGGACGGCGAGCTCTTGGGCTACCTCCACCTCAAGGACGTCATGAACATCCCGCCCGCACGCTACGACGAGCCGATACCGGTGACCAAACTCAGGACGCTCGCCAACCTCGCCCTCGACGACGAGATCGAGGACGCGCTGGCGGTCATGCAGCGGACCGGCTCCCACCTGGCCCGAGTCAACGACGTCTCGGGGACGACGCGCGGCGTCCTGTTTCTCGAGGATGTGTTGGAGCAGCTCGTGGGGGAGATCCGCGACGCCACCCAATCCCAGGGCCTGAGACGGACCAATGGCAGCGGCGATAATGCAAATGAATCGCATTTGAGTTAGACTGGGATGGGCCGTTTGGCCCTACCACGCGTCATCCGAAAGGCATTCCCATGCGGCCGAGCGTCCTCCTGTCAGTCACCGCCCTGGCCTCCCTCGTCCTCGCGGGCTGCGCCACTGAACCCGCCGAAGAATCCGCGGACGGGACCCTCGCCGTCGTGGCTTCCACGAGCGTGTACGCCGACATCGCGCGCGCCGTCGGAGGGGACGGGGTCGAGGTCACCGCGATCATCGACAAGACGTCGCAGGATCCGCACTCCTACGAGGCGACGGCCCAGGACAAGTTGGCCATCTCGAAGGCCGACCTGGTGATCGCCAACGGCGGCGGATACGACCAGTTCATCGACGTCCTGACCAAGGACCTGGACATGGACGAGAACGCCGTGGTCACCGCCGTCGACCATGCCGAAGGCGCGCACGAGGGCGAGTCCGAGGCCGGACACGACGACCACGCGGGTGGGGACGAGAGCTCCCACTCCGAAGAGGAAACCCCTGCCGACGACGACGGCCACGACCACGCCGCCGGCAACGAGCACGTCTGGTACGACGTCCACACGGTCGCCGCCGTTGCCGGGGAGATCGCCCATCGACTCGGTGAGTCCCAGCCGGAGAACGCGGAAGACTTCGAAGCGAACGCGGAAGACTTCGTCGCGTCGCTGAAGCCGGTCGAGGACCGCATCGCATCGTTGGCCGAGGCGACCTCCGGCAAGAAATTCGCCATGACCGAGCCCGTTCCCTACTACCTGCTCCTCGAGGCCGGCCTCGAGGACGGGACCCCGCAGGGATTCAGCGAGGCAATCGAACAGGGCGACGACGTTTCCCCCGCGCTGCTGCGGGAACTGCGCGACGGCCTGGCCGATGGTGGGTATGCTGTCCTCGCATACAACCCGCAGACCGCGGGACCCCAGACGGAATCCGTGCGCAGCGCCGCGGAGTCCGCGGGTGTCCCCGTCGTCGAATTCACCGAGACCCTGCCGGAAGGTACCGATTACGTGTCCTGGATGATGTCCAATGCCGAGGCCCTGGCGGCGGCACTTGACGGCTGATTTACCCGCAGCCGGACCCGCCCTCCGGTTGCGCGGGGCACGGTTGAGTTTCGGACGCCGGACCCTGTGGGAAGGACTCGATCTCGACGTCGCCCCGGGGGAATTCCTGGCGGTCCTCGGACCCAACGGATCCGGCAAGACCACCCTCTTGCGGGTGTTGCTTGGCCTCCAGGAACTCTCGGCAGGCACCGTGGAGGTCTCCGGCCGCCCCGCCAGCCGGGGGTCCCGACTCATCGGCACGATTCCACAGCAGAAGGGCTTCCCCGAGGACACACCCCTGCGCGCGCGCGACCTCGTGGCCCTCGGCATCGACGGCCACCGATGGGGCCCCCGGCTCTCCAGCCGCAAGTCGTTGGCGCGGCGCGTCGATGGACTGTTGGAGAAGGTCGGCGCGACGGACTACGCCGACCGCCCCGTGGGAGTGCTCTCCGGCGGCGAACAGCAGCGGCTCCGCGCCGCGCAGGCGCTTGCAGACAACCCGCGACTACTGCTCTGCGACGAGCCGCTGTTGTCCCTGGACATGCACCACCAGCAGGCGGTCTCGTCGCTGATCCACCGGCAGGCATGCGACCAGGGAAGCGCCGTGGTCTTCGTCACGCACGAAATCAATCCCATCCTGCAGTACGTCGACCGGGTGCTCTACCTGGCCGGGGGCAAATTCCACATCGGAGCACCCCACGAGGTGATGACCAGCGAGGTCCTGTCGGAGCTCTACGGCAGTCCCGTGGACGTCTTCCACAGCAACGGGCGCATCGTCGTCGTCGGAATTCCCGACGCCGTCGCCCACCACCACGGAGAGGACGCCTGAGACCCGTGGACACCAACGAATTCCTCCGCACGGTCTTCAGCTTCGAGAACTACGGCGAGATCCTGCCGCTCGTGTCCAACTCGATCGTCGCCGGGGCCGTGCTCGGGCTGGTCGGGGGGCTCATCGGCGTGTTCATCATGATGCGCGACATGGCGTTCGCCGTGCACGGCATCGCCGAGCTGAGCTTCGCGGGCGCGGCATTCGCCCTGCTCATCGGGGCCAATGTGGTGTTCGGCTCGATCGCGGGTTCCATCGTCGCCTCACTGGTGCTCGGACTCCTGGGCGCGAGCGCCAAGGACCGGAACTCCATCATCGGCGTGATGATGCCGTTCGGCCTGGGCCTGGGCATCCTCTGCCTGGCGCTCTACGAGGGCAGAAGCGCCAACAAATTCGGCCTGTTGACGGGACAGATCGTGGCGGTCGACGACGTCCAGCTCGGACTGCTCGTGGTCTGCGCCGTCGTCGTGGTCGCCGGACTGGTCGCCATCTGGCGCCCACTGACGTTCGTCAGCGCGGATCCGGTCGTTGCCGCCGCGCGCGGCGTGCCCGCCGGCCGGCTCTCGGTGGCCTTCATGTTGCTGCTCGGGCTCGCCGTGGCCCTGTCGATCCAGATCGTCGGCGCGCTGCTCGTCCTCAGCCTCTTGGTGACTCCCGCGGCCGCCGCCCTGCGCGTCACCGCGCGGCCGGCGCTGACGGTGTTCCTGAGCATCGCATTCGCCATGACGAGTGTGGTGGGCGGGATCATGTTGGCCCTGGCCGGAAGACTGCCCATCAGCCCCTATGTGACGACCATTTCGTTCCTGATCTACGCCATCTGCAGGGTCATCGCGTGGCGCAGGCACGCCACACGGCGCGAGCACATCGCAACGGCGTCGCCCACGGCTGCCTAATTCGGCGCGTTTTTGCGGGCGGTGCGGACGCGGTCAGCCGCGCGGGCCATCCGCCGCCGCCGTGCACGCGGGACAAAGACCGTAGATCTCGACCGTGTGTGTCGGCGCCGTATAGCCGTTCTCGGATGCCATGCGTGCCGCCCAGGTCTCCACCGCGGGCGCCTCCACCTCGACGGCCTTGCCGCAGTTTCGGCAGACCAGGTGATGGTGGTGGTGGTCGGCGCGGCAGCGCCGGTACACGGACTCGCCCTCCGCGGCGCGCAACACGTCGACCAGTTCGTCGTCGGCCATGGACTGGAGGATCCGGTACACCGTGGCCAGCGAGACCTTGTCCCCGCGGTCGAGGAGCAGGCGGTGCAGGTCCTGCGCGCTGACGAAGTCGTCGAGCTCCTTCAGGGCCGCCGCAACGGCCAAGCGCTGCTTGGTGACGCGCTGTTCGCTGCCGCGCTTTTCGGGGGCGGGGCTCGTCATGACGGGGATGGCTCCTGGTGCTTGGTGGACGGTCCGGCGCACACCGCGGGTGCGCGGCCGGGGATCCAAGCCTAACAGCGCAAAGGCGCGCCCGCGGGGCCCGTTCCGGGCGCCAAACCCCCGGCGTAGGCTGGCCCCATGAGACTCGCCAAGCATGGGCACGCGTGCGTGCGGTTGGAGAAGGACGGCAGGGTCCTGGTGATCGATCCCGGGACATTCAGCGATGTCGAAACCGCCGTGCCGGGGGCCGCCGCGATCCTCGTCACCCACGAGCATCCCGACCACATCGACGCGGACCGTGTCCTGCCGCTGCTCGCGGCCGACGCCGCGGCGGTCCTTTACGCTCCGGCCACCGTGGTGGACCGGCTGCGGCACCACGCGGCGGCCGGCGACGCCGCCGGACGCATCCACGCGGTCGAACCGGATGGCGCCTTCGAGGTCGCCGGTTTCCGGATCAGGACCTTCGGGGGCCAGCACGCCCTGATCCATCCACGCATCCCGATGGTCGCGAACATCGGCTACCTCGTCGACGAGCGGGTCTACCACCCCGGCGATTCGTTCACCGTCCCCCACGGCGCCGCCGTGGAGACGCTGTTGGTTCCCGCGCACGCGCCCTGGTCCAAAACCGGGGAGGTCATCGACTTCGTGGTCTCCGTGCGCGCCGAGGCGGCCATCCCGATCCACGACGGCCTGCTGAACGACGTCGGACTGCGCCTCGTCGACGGACACCTGTCCCGGATCGGCGGACTCCACGGCACCGAGTACGTGCGGCTGGCGGACGGCGAAAGCCGGGAGGTCTAGCTCTAGCCGCGCTTCCCGCGGCGCGGCCCGACGGGTCCCGACCAGAGGCCGGTCTCGAGCAACGCCTCTATGGTCCCCTTGAAGGGGGCGGGGTCGATCCCGGCCCGTGCCAGCCACGCGGGATTTCCGTGCGAACCGGCGTAACGTTCCCCGCCGTCGCACAGGATGGACACCACGCTGCCGGGTCGCCCCTCGGCGACCATGCGCGCCACCAGCTGCCAGGCGAGCCAGAGGTTGGTTCCCGTGGAGGGGCCGGCCGACAGGCCGCCCCAGGTCGCGAGGTGGCGCATGGCGGCGACCGAGGCGCCGTCGGGGACGGCCCGCACCAGGTCGATGACCGAGGGGATGAAGCTGGGCTCGGGCCTGGCCCGGCCGATGCCCTCGATGCGGCTGGGCCGTCCGACGGCCGCGAGGGGGTCGCCGCCGTCGTGCCACGCCTGCCAGGAGGGCAGGAACGCGGAGCCTTCGGGATCGGCGACGGCGAGCCGGCTCCGGAGCCGGTGGTAGCGGACGTAGCGCCCGATCGTGGCGCTGGTGCCGCCCGTCCCCGCGCCGACCACCACCCACTCCGGCACGGGATGCGGTTCCATCGACAGCTGGGAGAAGATGGACTCGGCGATGTTGTTGTTGCCGCGCCAATCCGTGGCCCGCTCCGCGTGCGTGAACTGGTCCATGTAGTGCCCGCCCGTGGCCCGGGCGACTTCCTCGGCCCGCGCGTAGACCGACGCCGGGTCGTCGACGAGGTCGCAGGACCCTCCGAAGCCCTCGATGAGTGCGATCTTCTCCGCCGACGTGCCCCTCGCCATGACCGCCACGAACGGCAGTCCCAGCAGCCTCGCGTAGTAGGCCTCGGAAACGGCGGTGCTCCCGCTGGAGGCCTCGACGATCGTCGTCGTCTCGTTGATCCAGCCGTTGACGAGGCCGTAGAGGAAGAGCGAGCGGGCCAGCCGGTGTTTGAGGCTGCCGGTGCGGTGGGTCGACTCGTCCTTCAGGTAAAGGTCCACGCCCCACCGCGCCGGGAGCGGCAACCGGTGCAGGTGGGTGTCCGCGGAGCGGTTGTTCTCTGCGTCTATCAGGTGGACGGCCCGGTCCACCCAGGCGCGCCCGGTGAGGCGGGGGAGCGGGGAAACGGGGTTCGGCTGGCTGTCCACGGAATCACCCTACCCGTGGCGTCAGCGGTCGACGGGCCCTTGCCGCGCGATGCACCGGCGGGTGCAGAATGGAGACGGAAACCCGAGGAAAGGTCGAAGCGATGCGCGCGTTGGTGGGTGTGGACGAGCTGTCCGAGCGGATGGCGGGCGCGGAGCGCACCGTGTTGCTCGACGTACGCTGGGCGCTGGGGGATCCCGACGGGAAACGGCACTACCTTCAGGGGCATCTCCCGGGTGCGGTCTACGTGGATCTGGCGACCGAGCTCGCGTCGCCGGGCGGACCGGAGACCGGCCGGCATCCGCTGCCCGAGCCGGAGGACTTCGCCGTCGCCGTCCGGCGGTGGGGCGTCCGCGACGGCGACACCGTCGTCGCGTACGACGCCACCGGTGGGCTCGCGGCGGCCCGGGCGTGGTGGCTGCTCCGGCACGCCGGCGTGGGGGACGCGTACCTGCTCGACGGCGGCCTGTCCGCCTGGACGGCGGCCGGCCTACCGCTCGAATCGGGGGACGTGCATCCGAGCGCCGGCGACGCCGCCACCGGCTGGGGCCACCTGCCCGTCGTCGACACCGAGACGGCGGCACGATGGCCGGACCGCGGGATCCTCCTCGATGCGCGAGCCGGCGACCGCTACCGCGGCGACAGCGAACCGGTCGATCCGCGGGCCGGCCACATCCCCGGCGCCCTGAGCGCACCGACGACGGGGAACCTGGGCGCCGACGGCCGGTTCCTGCCGGCGGACGCGCTCCGTCGGCGGTTCGCGTCCCTGGGGGCCGGGCCGGCCGCCAGGGAACTCGCCGTCTACTGCGGTTCGGGGGTGACCGCCGCGCACCAGATCGCGGCCCTGGCCGAGGCGGGCATCCCGGCGGCGCTCTACCCGGGTTCGTGGTCGCAGTACCAGGCGGATCCGAAGCGGCCCGCCGCCACCGGACCCGAACCGCGTTCGCGCGACGGCGGCCGGGACGTATAGGTTCAAACCATGACAGGACGTCCCGTTCCCCCCAGCCCCTCGGCCATGGCGCAACTGCGCACGGCCGCCCCCGTGACGGTCGGCGCCTCCGGCGTCGCCACGCCCGGCGGCGTGCTGGAGCCGGTCTTGATTTCGCGTCGCGCGCCGCTGGAGGACGACGTCGTCATCGACATCGACTTCTGCGGCCTCTGCCACTCCGACGTCCACGCGTCCCGCGGGGAATGGGGCGCACGCCAACTCCCGCTCGTGCCCGGGCACGAGATCGTCGGGCGGGTGGCCGCCGTCGGCTCCGCCGTCGCACGCTTCTCCGTGGGCCAGCGCGTCGGCGTCGGATGCCTCGTGGATTCCTGCCGCGAGTGCGGCGCGTGCCGCGGGGGCTTGGAGCAGTACTGCGAAAACGGCGCCACCGGCACCTACGGGGCGACCGACTGCCGCACCGGCGAATATACCCAGGGCGGCTACTCCACATCCATCGTGGTCAACGAGGGCTTTGTCCTGAACATCCCCGTCTCGCTCGATCCGGCCGCCGCGGCGCCGCTGCTCTGCGCGGGGATCACCACCTTTTCCCCGCTGCGGCACTTCGGCGCAAAGGCCGGGGACGCCGTCGGGGTGGTGGGACTCGGGGGCCTCGGGCACATGGGGGTCAAGATCGCCAAGGCCATGGGCTGCACGGTCACGGTGTTCACCACCAGCGCCGCGAAGCGCGGGGCGGCCGCCGAACTGGGCGCGGACCGCGTCGTCGTCTCCACGGACGACGGCGAAATGGCGGGCGCCAGGGACAGCCTGGACCTCATACTGGACACGGTCGCCGCCCCGCACGATCTGGAGCCCTACCTCGCCGCGCTCCGCCTGGACGGCGCGCTCGTGCAATTGGGCCTCCCGGCCGGACCGATGCCGCCGGTGAGCCCGGGGCGACTGATACGGCGCCGGCTGCGCTACGGCGGCTCGATGATCGGCGGCATCGCCGAGACGCAGGAGATGCTGGACTTCTGCGCCGCGCACGACGTCCAGGCGGGCGTCGAAGTGGTGCCGGCCGGCGGGCTCAACGATGCCTGGGACCGGATGGTCGCGGGTGATGTGAAGTACAGGTTTGTTTTGGACAACTCGACGCTGGGCACGCCGGCGTCGTCCGAGGCTAGGAGTGATGGCGCATGAGTACCCTCTTCACCAAGATCATCGACGGGGAGCTGCCCGGCCGGTTCGTGTGGAAGGACGCCGACGCCGTCGCGTTCCTGTCCATCGGCCCGATCACCGACGGCCACGTGCTGGTGGTCCCGCGCCGCGAGGTCGACGCCTGGACGGACGCGGAACCGGCGCTGGTGGCGCACGTGGTTGAGGTGGCGCGGATCATCGGCCGCGCGCAGGTGCGGGTGTTCGGGGCCGAACGCGCCGGCCTCATGGTGGCCGGCTTCGAGGTGCCCCACATGCACGTGCACGTGTGGCCGACGAACTCGTTGGCGGATTTCGACCTCTCCCGCGCGGACAGCGACCCGGACCCGGGAGGTCTCGACGCGAACGCCGACCGCCTCCGCGTGGCGCTGCGCGAGGACGGCCACGCGGACAATATCCCCGCGGAGTAGACCCGTCCCGCCCCCACCCCGCGAAGTGGACATTACCGCGGTTAACTAACCCCCGGTAATGTCCACTTCCGGTGGTTAGGTGGGCGGGGTGGGGAGGCCGCGGTGCTAGGCCTTTGCCGCGGCGCGGAGGGCCGTGCGGATTCGCTTTTCCGACACCGAGAACGCGGTCCCCAGCTCCTGGGCGAACAGGCTGACCCGCAGTTCCTCGATCATCCACTTGACGCTGGCGAGCGAGGCCGGTGTCCGCGCGCCCGGAACCAGGGCTTCGAGTGCGGCGTCGTATTCGTCCTCGAGCGCCTGGACCGCGAGCGTCGCCACGTTGTCCCGCGCCACGTTGCCGGCCTCCAGCTTGTCCAGGCGCTTCTCGATGCCGGACAGGTAGCGCGGGAGCTGCGAGAGCTGGGCGTAGCCGGTCCGCGCGACGAAACCGGGATAGACCAGCTGTCCCAGGTGCGTGCGGATGTCGCCGAGCGCGTTGACCAGGGCCAAGCTGGAAGCGGATTTGATCCGCTTTTCGATCCGGCGGGCGGAGGACAGCACGCGCTCCACCACGGCCGTCACGGTGAACATCGTGTCGATCAGCTCGGCACGCACCGACTCGAAGAGGTCCAGGAAGGCCTCGCGGGTGAACGGCAACTCGGCCGGCACCAGCTTGTCCACGGCCGCCAGGGTGCAGTCCTCGATCAGCGACGCGACCGAGCCGTGCGGATTCTGCGTGAAGACCAGCTTCTCCGTGTTGTTGAGATGGTCCAGGACGTAGCGCGCGGGCGAGGGCACCTTGAGCAGAAAAATGCGGACGACGCCGGAGCGGTGCGCGGCGAGCTGCTCGGCCTCGTCGCGGAACACCGTCAGGGACGCGGTGGCCCCGGCATCCACCAAGGCGGGATACGCGGTGACCCGCTGGCCCATGATGTTGGTGACGACCTGGCGCTCGATCGTCCCCGCGGCGCCGAGGTCCTCCGGCCAGTCCGTTAGGCCGGTGCGCTCCCAGCGCGCGGCGGCGGCCCGGTTCGCCTCCGCGGCCGACGCCGGAGCCGCTGTCGTCCGGGAGGGCTCCCCGGCGCGATCCGCGCCACGAGGGGTGGGGCCGGGTGAATCCGTGCCCGGGGCGGCGGACACCGACCGGGCACCCGCGGCGACCAGGCGTTCTGAGCCGGCGCCGAGGGACTCCGCCAGCGCCTGCCGGTTCTCCGCGGCCAGCGTCTCCTGCAGGCGCGCGAGGTCCTTCGACTCGTCGAGGACGCGCGCGGTCGAGTCCACCACCTGGAACGAGGGCAACAGGTGGGCGGGAACCGCGCCCCAGTTCCACGACCCCGGCGGTATCACGTGCCCCTTGAGCCGGCGCAGGGCCAACTCGAGCGATCCCTCCACGGGGTCGGTGGCCGGATCGAAGTCGCGGGCTAGGATCTCGACCGCCTGCCGCGCCACGTCGGGGGCGGGGACGAAGTTCTTGCGGACCTGCTTCGGGAGCGACTTGATCAGCGCCGTGACCAGTTCGGTGCGCAATCCCGGGATCTGCCAGCGGAAGACGTCCGGATCCAACTGGTTCAGGAACAAGACGGGAACCCGCACCGTCACGCCGTCGGACTCGCCGGCGCCCGCGGCCGGATTGAACTCGTAGGAGAGATCCAGGTCCAGCGTCCCGTGGCGCCACGTGCGGGGGTACGCGTCGACGTCGAGCTCTTCGGCGTCGGCCTGCAGCAACGCGTCGGGGTCGAAGTCCAGCAGCGCCTCATCGTCGCGTCGGGCCTGTTTCCACCAGCGGTCGAAGTGGCGCTCGGACACGACGTCGGCGCCCACGCGCGCGTCGTAGAACTCGAAAAGGTCCTCGTCCGAGGCGCGCAGGTCGCGCCGGCGCATGCGCGTCTCAAGCTCCTCGATGTCCGCCAGAAGCCGGCGGTTCCGGTGGAAGAACTTGTGGTGGGTTTTCCAATCGCCTTCCACCAGCGCGTTGCGGATGAACAACTCGCGGCTGAGCTCCGGGTCCACGCGGCCGTACTGGATCCGGCGGCTGGGAACGACGGGCACCCCGTAGAGGGTGACCTTCTCGTAGCCCATCACGGAGCCCATGCGCCGGGACCAGTGCGGCTCCGAATACGAGCGCTTGACCAGGTGCCCGGCGACCTCCTCCACCCAGAGCGGATCGAAGCGGGCGGCGGTGCGTGCCCAGAGCCGGCTGGTCTCGACGAGCTCCGCGGCCATGACCCAGTCCGGCGACTTCTTGAAAAGGGCGGAACCGGGGAACACCGAGAAGCGTGTCCCGCGGGCTCCGGCGTACTCGCGTTTGCGCTCGTCGTAGGCGCCGATGTGGCTCAGCAGGCCGGCGAGGAGGCTGGTGTGTATTTCGCGCTCCAGCCCCACCGGGTCCACGGGACCGGTGGACAGCGTGACGCCGAGCGGCTTGGCGAGCTGCCGTAGCTGCGCGAAGAGATCCTGCCACTCGCGCACCCGGAGGTAGTTGATGAACTCGTTGCGGCACAGCCTCCGGAACGCGGAGGAGGAGAGCTCCTTCTGCTGTTCCTGCAGATAGCGCCAGAGGTTGAGGTATCCGGTGAAATCGGACTTCTCGTCCGAGAACCGCTTGTGCAGCTCGTTGGCCCGTTCCCGTTTGCCCGTCTCCAGCGACGGCCGCTCGCGCGGGTCCTGGATGGTGAGGGCGGCGGCGAGAACCATGACCTCCTTCGCGCAGCCGCGCTTCCCGGCCTCGACGATCATGCGGCCGAGCCGCACGTCCACGGGCAACTGCGCGAGCTGGCGTCCGACGGCGGTGATCCCGGCGTCGCGGTCCTCGCCGACGGCGCCCAGTTCGCGCAGCAGCGTCACGCCGTCGTTCACCGCCTTGGCCTCCGGCGGTTCGACGAAGGGGAAATCGGCGACGTCCTTCGGCGCCTTGACGACGCCGATGGCCGCCATTTGGAGGATGACGGCGGCCAGGTTCGTGCGCAGGATCTCGGGATCAGTGAACTCGGGGCGGGAGGCGTAGTCGTCCTCGGAGTAGAGCCGGATGGCGATGCCGTCGCTCACGCGGCCGCAGCGGCCCGACCGCTGGTTGGCGCTGGCCTGGGACACCCGTTCGATGGGCAGGCGCTGGACCTTGGTGCGGTGCGAATACCGCGAGATGCGGGCCGTGCCGGTGTCGATGACGTATTTGATGCCGGGCACCGTCAGGGACGTCTCGGCGACGTTCGTGGCCAGCACGATCCGCCGCTTGGAGCCGGGGTGGAAGACCTGATGCTGCTCCGCGAGGCTGAGCCGGGCGAAGAGCGGCAGGATCTCGGTGCCGGCGAGGCGCTTGTTCGTCTGGACCCGCGCGCGCAGGGCCTCGGCCGCGTCCCTGATCTCGCGTTCGCCCGAGAAGAACACCAGGATGTCGCCGTGCGCCTCGAGCGCGAGTTCGTCGACCGCGTCGCACACCGCGTCCAGTGGGTCGCGGTCCTCTTCGGCGGCGTGGTCAGGATCCAGCTCGTCCGGGTCCAGGCCCTCCGCGGGATTCAACGGGCGGTAGCGGATCTCGACCGGGAAGGTGCGCCCGGACACCTCGATGATCGGCGCCGGCTCGATCTCCGGGGCGCCGTCCACCGAGCGGCCGGTCTCCCTGCCGAAGTGCCGGGCGAAGCGCCCGGGATCGATGGTGGCGGAGGTGATGACGATCTTGAGGTCCGGCCGGCGCGGAAGGATGCGACGCAGGTAGCCCAGTAGGAAATCGATGTTCAGGCTGCGTTCGTGGGCCTCGTCGATGATGATGGCGTTGTAGCGCCTTAAGAGCCTGTCGTGCCGGATCTCCGCGAGGAGGATGCCGTCGGTCATGATCTTGAGCCGGGTGGCGCGGGAGACCTCGCCGGTGAAGCGGACGTGGAATCCGACCTCCTGGCCGATTTCACTGCCCAGCTCCTCCGCGATGCGTTCGGCGACCGTGCGGGCGGCCAGACGCCGGGGCTGCGTGTGGCCGATCATGCCGTCGTCGCCGAATCCCAGTTCCAGCAGCATCTTGGGCAGCTGCGTCGTTTTGCCCGAGCCGGTTTCGCCGGCGACGACCACCACCTGGTTGCCGCGGATGGCCTCCATGATGTCCTCGCGCCGGGCGCTGACGGGAAGGGCCTCGGGATATGTAATGGTGACTGCCATGGTGGGTTCCAGTCTAGTGCCGAAGCCGGGGCGGACCCGGGCGGCCGACGGGCGCCGCCCCAGGACGCCACCCGCCGGAGTTTCCCGAATACGAAACCGCGCTAATCTTGTCCAAGACGGTCCATTTGTCTTCGAAGTCGCGGAAATCCCCGCGCTGCGTCCATCCGCGGGACGCGGGGTTGGACAATGTGACTTGATTCACAGGTACTATCGTCGTGCCGGTGTAAATGGCCCGTCAAATCAACCGACCGCCCCATCACCCGCACCAGACCCCGGGCCACGCGACGCGCACCAAGGACGACCGCGCCGCGTGAGACACCCGCATGTTGCGAAAGGAACTTCCATGAAATCCCTCCATAAGGCCAAGCTGGCCACCGGCCTCGTTGCCACCGCGCTCCTCGCCACGGCCTGCGGCGGCGGCGCTTCGACGGATGACGCCGCCTCCGGCGAGTCCGTGAAGGTGGGCATCACTCAGTACGTCACGCACGCCTCGCTCGACGCGACCAGGGAGGGCTTCAAGCAGGCCCTCACGGACGCCGGCTACACCGGCGACAGCCTGGTCCTGGACGAGCAGAACGCCCAGGCCGACGCGGCGACCAACACCGCGATCGCGGGCAAGTTCGCCTCCGACGGGTTGGACCTCGTGCTGGCCATCGCCACGCCGAGCGCCCAAGCGGCCGTGCAGGCCGTCGCTGACGTCCCGATCCTCTTCACCGCCGTGACCGATCCGGTCGCCGCCGACCTGGTCGACTCCATGGAGACACCCGGCGGAAACGCCACGGGCACTTCCGACGGCGTGCCGGACGACGTCGTCGTGCAGCAGCTCGAGCTCATCAAGGAGCTCAACCCGGACGCGAAGAGCATCGGAATCGTCTACTCCTCCGGCGAGGTGAACTCCGAGGTGCAGGTCGACGCCGTCAAGGAGGCCGCCTCCGGTCTCGGCCTCGAGGTCAAGGAGGCCACCGTCAGCGTCGCCGGCGAGGTCCAGCAGGCCGCACAGTCGCTGGACGTGGACGCGTTCTACATCCCCACCGACAACAACGTGGTCTCCGCGCTTTCATCGCTCATCCAGGTCGCGGAAAGCAAGAAGATCCTGACGATCGCCGCCGAGGGCGATTCGGTGCGCAACGGCGCCGTGGCGACCTGGGGCATCGACTACGAGAAGCTGGGCTACCAGACCGGCGAGATGGCCGTGAAGATCCTCAACGGCGAGGCCGAGCCGGCCGACATGCCCGTGGAGACCCAGACCACGATGAACCTGTACGTGAACGAGGCTGCGGCGGAGCGCATGGGCGTCGAACTTCCCGAGGGCTTCCTCGAGAAGGCCGACGTCGAAATCACCGAGTAGCCGGCGCGCCGCCAAGCCCGACACGGGGCCGGCCGGACAACCCGGCCGGCCCCGCTCCACTCCTACAGAAACCAAGGTCACCACCTATGATCACCGCGGTTGAACTGGGCCTGATCTACGCGATCATGGCGCTGGGGGTCTACCTGACCTTCCGCATCCTGGACTTTCCCGACCTGACCGTCGACGGCTCCTTCACCACCGGTGCGGCCGTCGCCGCGACCGGCATCATCAACGGCGTGCCGCCGCTGCTCGCCACGCTCATCGCGTTCGCGGCGGGCATGGCCGCCGGCATCGTCACCGGCCTGTTGCACACCAAGGGCCGGATCAACGGCCTGCTCGCCGGCATCCTGACCATGATCGCCCTCTACTCCATCAACCTGCGCATCATGGGCAAGGCCAACCTGCCGCTGCTGCGCGAGGACACGCTGCTCAGCCCGCTGCGCGAGGGCGGTTTCATGGGCAGCTGGCTCTCCATCCTGATGTTCGCGGTGCTCGCGCTCGTCGTGAAGCTCGTCTTGGACTGGTTCCTGCACACCGACGTGGGCCTGGCCATGCAGGCGACGGGCGACAACGAGGAGATGATCCGCAGCTTCGGCGCCTCGACCGACAACCAGAA
Source organism: Arthrobacter arnarulunnguaqae (assembly GCF_051262515.1). Lineage (NCBI taxonomy): Bacteria > Bacillati > Actinomycetota > Actinomycetes > Micrococcales > Micrococcaceae > Arthrobacter > Arthrobacter arnarulunnguaqae. Next base: position 93,636 of record NZ_JBIMER010000003.1, read on the forward strand.
GATCCTGGGCCTCGCCTTGTCCAACGGGCTGGTCGCCGTGTGCGGCGCGTTCATCGCGCAGTACCAGGGTTTCGCGGACATCGGCATGGGGATCGGACTCATCCTCGCCGGGCTCGCCTCCGTCATTATCGGGCAGGCCATCTTCGGCACGCGCCTGGTCGTCATCGCCACCTTCGCCGTCGTGCTGGGTTCGGTGCTCTACCGCGTCGTCATCCAGCTCGCGCTGGAGGCGGGTCTCCAGCCGAACGACATGAAGCTGATCTCCGCCGTCCTGGTGGTGCTCGCGCTGATCCTTCCGCAATGGAGCGGGTTCAGGAAGCTGGGAGCCCGGATGGGAACGGCCAAGCCGGAAAAGAAGGGGGCGGTGGCCTAGCCATGCTGGACATCACCAATGTGAACAAGACGTTCTTCCCGGGAACGGTCAACGAACGCAAGGCCCTGCGCGGCATCGACCTCCACCTCTCGTCGGGGGAGTTCGTGACCGTGATCGGCTCCAACGGCGCCGGCAAGTCGACCGTCCTGAACATCACCTCGGGCAAGATGCGCCCGGACGCCGGGACGGTCTTCATCGACGGAAAGGACGTCACGAAGCTGCCCGACCACCGCCGCGCGCAGTACATCGGGCGCGTGTTCCAGGACCCGATGGCGGGGACCGCGCCCACCATGAGCATCGAGCAGAACATGTCGATGGCGCTCGAGCGGGGCCGGCGCCGCGGCCTCGGCATGGGGGTCACCAAGGCCAAGCGCGAGCGGTTCCGCGAGGAGCTCAAGTCCCTGGAGCTGGGCCTCGAGGACCGGCTGAAGGCCAAGGTCGGTCTGCTCTCGGGCGGCCAGCGGCAGGCCCTGTCGCTACTCATGGCGACGTTCAGCGGGCCCAAGATCCTGCTGCTGGACGAGCACACCGCGGCGCTGGACCCCCAGCGCGCCGCACTCGTCTCGCGGCTCACCGCGGAGACCGTTGACCGCTTCGGCCTGACCACCCTGATGGTCACGCACAACATGGAGCAGGCGCTGCGCCTGGGAACCCGGCTGGTCATGATGCACGATGGCCGGATCATTCTGGACCTGGACCGGGAGCAGAAGTCCAAGATGACGGTCCAGGGGCTGCTGGCGGAGTTCGAGAAGATCAAGGGCGCGCAACTCGACGACCGCACCATGCTCCAGTAGAAGCGCCGAAGCAAACCCGTACGACGCCGGTGCGCCGCCGGCGTCGTACGGGTTTACTTCGTTTCGGGCAGGAGCTCGAAGTAGAGCCCGGCGTGGAGTTTGCAGCCGGGATTGAACCCCGCGGAACACTCGGGGCAGCGATCGGCGGCCAGGTACCCTGCCACGGTGAGCTCCGCGGAGCACACCCCGCACAGCACGGCTCGCGCGTGGCGTTCGTCCGCCGGCCACGGCACGGCGGGATGCTGGCCCGGGACGGAGTCGTGGCACAGGTGGCACGGGTAGTACTCGCCGCAGCAGCGGAAGCGGATGGCGATGACGTCCAGTTCGGTGCGGTAGTGCACGCACCGGGTCTGGGCGTCGACCGTTTGCCCGAGGACGCGCGGGCGGCTCACCGCACGCCCCGGGCGGCGAGGGCCTCGCCGAGCTCGTCGGCGTGCTTGAGCGAGACCACCAGAAAAGGCACCACGAACGTGGCCAGGCCGCCGCGCGCGCCCCGGGCACGCTGGGCCTCCCGGACGCCCGCGCCGAGGCGTGCCAGCACCGGCAGGGTGGTGATGGTGACGGTCAGCAGCAGGGCGACGCGCTCGGGGTCGACACCTGCGCGCGCGGCCGGACGGAGCCAGCGTTCCACGGCATCCAGCAGGTCGGTGATGCGCGTCGTCAGCACCAGCAGGCCGGCAAGGAGGATGGCGGCGAGTACGCGCGAGGCGTTGGAGACCGCGGCCTCCGGGGGAAGGAAAACCAGCTGTGCCCCGAGGGTCACCAGGACAATCCAGCGCAGGGCATACACCTGGCCGCCGATGACGCGCGGGCCCAGTCCGGCCACGAGGTAGGCCACCAGGGCCACCGCCCAGGCCGCACCCGCCGCCCACCAGGTGGAGGGCAGGAACGAGATCCCCATGACGGCCGCGGCCAGGGCCACGGTCTTGGGCCCGGCCGGCATCCGGTGCAGCGGTCCGGTCCCCTCGCGGTAGAGCGTCAGCACACGAGGCTCCGCTCGTACGCGGCGACGACCTCGTCCGAACCGCCGGCCGCCGCGATCCGGGATCCGGCCACCAGGACGGCGGCCTCGCAGCGGGCGGCCAGGGCGAGGTCGTGGGTGACCAGCACCAGGCGGTGGTCGTCGCCGTCGAGCAGGTGGTCCGCGACCCGACGCCCGTTGCGGGCGTCCAAGAGGGCGGTGGGCTCGTCGGCGACCACCAGTTCCGGCCGCCGGACGAAGGCCCCGCAGAGCGCGAGGAGCTGCTTTTGGCCACCGGAAAGCTCGTGCGCGGAGCGCGACGCGAGTTCGCTGAGTCCGAATTCCTCGAGGGCGGCGTCCACGCGGGCCTTGACGACGTCCCGCGGAAGCTTCTCGGTGCGCAGCGAGAACTCAACGTCTTCCCGCACGGTCGGCATGATGATCTGCGCATCGGGGTTGCTGAAGACGATCGCCACGAGCCGCCGCAGCTCGCGCGCCTGGCGGACGGGGTCGACGCCGTGGACGCGCACCGTGCCGGACGTCGGCGGCACCAGGCCACCGATGACGCGCGCCAGGGTCGACTTTCCGGAGCCGTTGTCGCCGACGACGGCGATGGTGCGCGCGTCCAGCTCGAGGGTGACGTTGTCCAACGCCGTCGTCTCGCCGAGGCTGACGGAGACGCCGTGGAGGGTGATGGCACTCATCGGACCACCTCGAAGACGGCGGCGACGCCCATGCCGCCGCCGATGGAGGCCGCGGCGACGCCGAGCGTGCCCGCCGGGGCGCCCGAACGAACCAGCCGGCCGAAGAGCCGGACGACTCCCACGGCGCCGCTCGCGCCCCACGGGTGCCCGAGCGCCAGGGCGCCGCCGTCGGAGCAGAGGCGGGAGTCGTCCTCGGCGACGCCCAGGCGGTCCAGCACCGCCAACGTCTGGGCGGCGAACGCCTCGACGATCTCGATCGCGGCGAGGTCGCCCACCCCGAGGCCGGCCGACCGGAGCGCCGCGGCCACCGCCGGTGCCGCCCCGATTCCCGGAAGCCCCGGGTCGCAGCCGACGACGGCGTGGGCGCGTAGCGCCAGGCCGGTCAGACGCCCCGCCCCTCCGGTAGCCCGTGCCCCGCCGAGGCCCTCCGGAACCAGCGCGACGGCGGCGGCGCCGTCGCTGACCCGGCAGGAGTTCCCGGCAGTGACGCTTCCGGATGCGAAGAGCGGTGTGAAGCGGGGCAGGAGCGCGGCGACTCCGCGCCGGGTTTCGTCCGCGTCCACGCCACCGATCGGAACGAGCTCCGCCGCGAAGGCCTCGCGGGCCGTGGCCTCGGCGGCGAGCCGGTGGCTCGACGCCGCGTAGGCGTCCTGGCGCGCTCGTCCGATTCGATCGGCCGCAGCCAGGCGCTCGGCGGCCTCGGGCATGTCCGGGTCCGGGAATCCCGCGGGAACGAACGGCGCCCGTCCATAGGGGACGCCGCCGACCGAGCGGACGGGGGCCGTCGAGGCGCTCTCGGCGCCGCCGGCCAGCCGAAGTCCCTCCTCCCCGGCGCGGATGGCGCGCGACGCCTCGATGATGGCGGCCAGGCCGCTGCCGCACTGGCGGTCGATCGTCAGGCCCGGCACCGAGTGCCCGAACCCGGCGCCGAGTGCGGCGACCCTCGCGGTGTTGCCGCCGGGCCCCATGCAGTTGCCCAAAACGACGTCGACAACCGGTTCCGCGCGCTCCAGCACGGCGCGCGCGTCCTCCAGCGCCGCCCGCAACACGGGTGCGGCCAATTGGTCCACCGTCAGCAGGGCGAGGCCCCGCCCACGGGTGGCGATGGGGGACCGGCGGGCGGCAATGACGACGGGATCGTTTTCAGGCAAGGATCTCCACCTCCCGGGCGGAGAGCATCCGCGCGAGCTCGGATCGGGCGGGCTTGCCGCTCGGGGTGCGGGGGAGTCGCGCGCCGAACCAGCGCCGCGGCCGGTGCGACGGCGCCAGCAGCCGGCCGGCGGCCGCCCGCAGCGCCGAGGACGTGGCGGGCGTTCCGGAGGCCGCGGGTTCGATGACGGCGGCCAGCAACGCACCGATCCCGGCGTGCGGCATGCCCAACACGACGGCGTCGCCCACGCCGTCGACCGTACGCAGGACGGCCTCGACATCCTCCGGAATGACGGTGGCGGACGCCGTGAGGACCGCGCCGTCCGCGCGGCCGAGCAGGCGCAGCGCGCCGCCGGAGTGCGCGGCGAGGTCGCCGACCGTGTGCCAACCGTCGGCGGAACGGAACGGCCCGGCGGTGTCGGCGCCGCGCCCGTCGTCGAGGTAACCGTCCGCGACGAAGCGCGAACGGACCCAGACGACGCCGTCGCGCACGTCGATCTCCACGCCGGGGAACGCAACGTACCCGTCGCCGTGGTCGACGGCCACGAAGGACAGCTCCGCGGCGCCGTAGTAGGCCGTCACGCGGATCCCGAGGGCTTCCGCCCGCCTCCGCAACGCGGAGTCAAGGCCGCTGCCCCCGACGAGGGCGGCACGCAGCCGCGGTGGGGAGCCGGCGTCGAGCAAACTGCGCAGGTGGTGCGGGGTGCCGTGGAAGAGTGTGGCGTCCGCGAAGTCCGCGGCGCCCGCGGCGTGGCCCGAGTTCAGGACGGGGCGCGGCCCGCCCTCCAACGCGTGGGCGAGGGAAAAGAGGGTCAGGGAGGCGCTCGGGGGAGCGGGCAGCGCCAGGACGTCGCCGTCGCGGGCTCCCAGCAGGTCCCCGACGGCGGCGAACGAGTCGGACCAGGAGGCCGCGCTGCGCAGCACCACGCGCGGGCGGCCGCCGCTGCCGGAGGTGAGGCCCGCCCACCCGACGCCGGGCGCCGGCTCGGCCGTGGCACAGAGCCGACGCACCCGTTCGGCGTGTTCGGCGCTCCATCGGTCGTCGCACACCAGTGGTATGCCTCCGTCGGCGCGGATCGCGCGCAGGTGTTCGACCAGGTCCCGGTCAGGGGCGGGGTGGACCGGAACCAAACCGCCCGTCAACGCGTGGTTCCGCCGACGGGCTCCGCCTCGATGTCGGCGGACGCGTCGGCTGCGGGCGTCGGGGACGGCGCGGCGTGAACGCGGCGGAAGGCGCGCGGGTAGGCGCGCGAGAGGGTCATGGTGATGGCCGCGGCGATGGCGGCCTTGATGAAGTCGCCGGGGAGGAAGACGAGGCTCTGCAGCGCGGTGGCGCCCAGCGGGAGCCGCGTGACGTAGGACTGCACGGGAATGCCGAACGCGTAGATCACCAGGATGCCGCCCACGACCACGCCGAGCACCGTGCGCCACCGGGACAGGCGCTTGCCGCCGTGCACGATCAGCCCGATCGCGAACGCGCCGGCGATCCAACCGATCAGGTAGCCCGCGGACGGTCCGACGAACACGCCGATGCCGCCGCGGCCGCCCGACAGGAGCGGAAGTCCGATGGCGACCAGTGCGAGCAGGACCACCATGGACAGTGCGCCGCGCCATGGTCCCAGGATGGCGCCGGCGAGCATGACGCCGAGCGTCTGGGCCGTAATGGGCACTGACCCGAAGACGGAGAGTCCGCCGGGGAGCCCGAGGACGGCGACGATGGCGGTGAAAACGGCGATGCGGGCAATATCGGTGGCATCGAGGCGCAGGCGGTTCATGGCAATCCTGGGGGAGTCGTGGGGGCAATGCTTCTTGAACGGCGTTCACTTGAACGCTGTTCACTTTAGCGCTGCGGCTTCATCCGCGGCAAGAACGTGACGGATCTCGCATCCGGAGCGTGGGGCGGGAGGCCCCGCAATCGGCGCGCGCAACGGGGCCGGGACGACAAAAGGTCCCCGGCCGAAGCCGGGGACCTTTTGTCCGTGGACGGTGTTCCGAACACGTGTGGTGCCCTCGAAAGGATTCGAACCTTCGACCTTCCGCTCCGGAGGCGGACGCTCTATCCCCTGAGCTACGAGGGCCGGCCGCAGACTGCCGGCGGCGGAACCTAGAAGAGCTTAGCAGTACGTGCGGGACGTGCGGAAACCGGCGCCCCGCGGCCTTCCGCGTCCCGGCTATTCTTGTCTGGTGACTCCAGAACAACTCTCCTCCGCCATTTCCGCCTGCCTGCGCGACGCCGTCGCCGCGGGCGACTTTACCGTCGACGTTCCCGAACAGGTGCGCGTGGAACGGCCGAAGAGCCGCGACCACGGGGACTGGGCCACGAACATCGCCCTACAGCTCGGCAAGCGGGCCCGAATGGCCCCGCGCGAGTTCGCCGAGATCCTTTCGTCGCGACTGCGGCGGATCGACGGCGTCGACTCCGTGGAGATCGCCGGCCCCGGCTTCCTGAACATCCGCGTGGACGCGGCTGCCGCCGGTGAGCTCGCCCGCGTGATCGTCGAGGCGGGGGCGTTCTACGGTACGAACGACGCTCTGGCCGGAAGCGTGGTGAACATGGAGTTCGTCTCAGCGAACCCCACCGGTCCGCTGCACATCGGCCACACCCGCTGGGCGGCCCTGGGCGATTCGATCGCCCGGGTGCTCAAGGCCAGTGGCGCGCAGGTCACCAGCGAGTACTACATCAACGACGCCGGCAACCAGATGAACATCTTCGCACTGTCCGTCTACAACCGCATCCATTCGCTGCCGGTTCCCGACGGCGGATACCCCGGCGAATACATCCGCGAACTCGGCGACCACGTCCTGGCCGAGCATCCGGGCATCCGCGAGCTCACCCTGGAGGCGGCCATCCCCGTCATCCGTCAGCTTGCCTACGAGGCGCAACTGAGGGACATCAAGGAAACCCTGTCCGATTTCGGTGTCTCCTTCGATGTCTACTACTCCGAGCAGGACCTCCACGCGACGGGCGCGGTCGAGGACGCCGTCGCGCGGCTGCGCGAACAGGGCCATGTCGACGACGTCGACGGCGCCGTGTGGCTGCGCACCACGGACTTCGGCGACGACAAGGACCGCGTGCTGATCCGCGCCAACGGCGAACCCACGTACTTCGCGGCCGACGCCGCCTACTACCTGTCCAAGAAGGACCGCGGGTTCTCCGAGAAGATCTACCTGCTCGGGGCGGACCACCACGGCTACGTCAACCGGCTCAAGGCCCTTGCCGCCGCGGCGGGCGACGACCCGGAGCGCAACATCGAGGTGCTGATCGGCCAGCTGATGTCCGTCAACGGCGCCAAGCTGTCCAAGCGCGCCGGCAACATCATCGAGCTGCGGGACCTCATCCATTGGCTGGGCGCCGACGCCCTGCGCTACTCGCTGGGCCGCTACCCGGCCGATTCGCCCATGACGATAGACCCCGAGCTGGTGAAGAAGAACACCAACGACAATCCGGTCTTCTACGTCCAATACGCTCACGCCCGGTCGCGGGCGGCCTCCGTCAACGCCGGCGCCAAGGGCGTGGACCGCGGCGCGTTCGACGCCTCGCTGCTGACGCACGAGACCGAAAACGAACTGCTCTCCCACCTGGGCCGGTTCCCCTCGATTGTGGCGCAGGCCGCGTCCTTCCGCGAACCGCACCGCGTGGCCCGCCATCTGGAGGTCATCGCCGGCGCGTACCACCGCTGGTACCAGGCCTGCCGCGTCGCACCGCTGGCGGACGAACCCGTGGAGGACGTGAACCGGACTAGATTGTGGCTCAACGACGCCACCAGCCAGGTGCTCGCCAACGGGCTGGGCCTGCTGGGCGTCACCGCACCGGAGAAGATGTAGCAGTGGGCGCCTCACCGTTGGCCCCCGAATGGCTGAGCTTCCCCGACGACGTCAACGCGCTCCGCGTCCCGCTGTGGGCCTCCGGCGTCGAACGCGCCGCGGACGGCCAGATCGCCGTCCAGGGCGTCGGCGTCCGGGAGCTGCAGGCCGAGTACGGCACACCGCTGTTCGTGATGGACGAGGACGACTTCCGGTCCCGAGCGCGGGCCTTCAAGCAGGCCTACGACGGCGCCTTCGCCGACCTGTGCGGGGGAGTGGACGTCTACTACGCCGGCAAGGCCTTCCTGTCCGTCGACGTCGCCCGGTGGGTGACCGAGGAGGGGCTGCGGCTGGACACCTGCTCCGGCGGGGAGCTGGCCGTGGCGCGGCGCGCCGGCGTTCCGGCCGCCAACCTGGGCCTGCACGGCAACAACAAGTCCGCGGCGGAAATCCGTCTGGCGCTGGACATGGACCTGGGACGGATCGTCGTGGACAGCCTCGACGAGCTCGGGCGCGTGGCATCGATTGCCGCGGAGTCCGGGCGACGGGCCAACGTGATGCTGCGCCTGACGCCCGGCATCCACGCGCACACGCACGAGTTCATCGCCACGGCCCACGAGGACCAGAAGTTCGGGCTGTCCATGGCCGACGGCGACGCGCCCGAGGGAGGGGAGCCGGCCGACGGCGTCCCGGAGGGCAAGTCCCCGGCGGCGGTCGCGGTCGCGCGGGCCCTGGCCAGCGGATCCATCAACCTGCTGGGCCTGCACTGCCACATCGGGTCGCAGATCTTCGAGGCGGAGGGCTTCGCCCTGGCGGCCGAGCGGCTCCTCACCTTCCTCGACACGGTCCGCCGGGACCACGGCGTGGAACTGCCCGAACTGGACCTCGGGGGCGGCTACGGCATCGCCTACACGGAGGCGGACACCCCGCGCGCGCCGGCCGAGCTGGCCGGGGCGATGGCCGCCGTCGTCGGCGAGGTCTGCCGTCGCCTCGGGCTCCGGGTGCCCCGCATCTCGATCGAACCGGGCCGGGCGATCGTCGGGCCCTCGACCTTCACGCTCTACGAGGCGGGCGTCCGCAAGACCGTCCAGGTGGACACCGCGGAGGGCACGTCGCCGCGGCGCTACGTCTCCGTGGACGGCGGCATGAGCGACAACGCCCGCCCGGTGCTTTACGACGCCGACTACTCCGCGGTTCTCGCCTCGCGTGTGACGGAATCGGAAGCGATTGTTTCCCGGGTGGTTGGAAAACACTGCGAGAGCGGTGACATAGTCGTCAGGGACGTTTACCTGCCGGAGGACGTCGCGGCGGGAGATCTCGTTGCCGTCCCCGCCACCGGCGCCTACTGCTGGGTGCTGGCCAGCAACTACAACTACCTGGGCCGCCCCGCCGTCGTCGCGATCCGCGACGGCAAGGCGCGGTTGATCATTCGCAGGGAAACGGAAGACGACCTTTTAGCCCGGGACATGGGAGCGTAGATAGCACGTGAAGAACCTCAAGGTGGCCCTGCTCGGCTGCGGAAACGTGGGATCCCAAGTGGCCCGCATCCTGCTCGACGACGCGGACGAGCTCGCGGCGCGGACGGGCGCCCGACTGGTCCTGGAGGGGATCGCGGTCCGCGACACGGCCGCGCCCCGCGATGTGGAGCTGCCCAGCGGCCTCTTCACCACGGACGCGGAGACGCTGATCGACGGCGCCGACGTCGTCATCGAGCTGATGGGTGGCCACGAGCCCGCAGGGACGCTGATCCGACGGGCCATCGCCGGCGGCGCCGCCGTCGTCAGCGGGAACAAGGCGCTGCTGGCACGCGACCTGCCCGAGCTTTCGGCGCTCGCGGACGAGGCGGGCGTGCAGCTCTCCTACGAGGCGGCGGTCGCCGGTGCCATCCCGATCCTGCGCCCCCTGCGCGACAGCCTCTCCGGCGACCGAGTGACCAAGGTGATGGGCATCGTCAACGGCACCACCAACTACATCCTCGACGCGATGGACACCACGGGCGCCCAGTTCGCGGACGCGCTGGTCGAGGCCAAGGCACTGGGCTATGCCGAGGCGGACCCGACCGCCGACGTCGAGGGGCACGACGCCGCCGCCAAGGCCGCCATCCTGGCCAGCCTTTCCTTCCACACCGCGTTCAACCTGTCCGACGTGCACTGCGAGGGCATCACCGCGGTGACCGCCGACGACGTTAGGGCCGCCCGCCAAGCCGGCATGGTGATCAAGTTGCTGGCCATCGCGGAACGGATCGACGGAACCGATGGCGCGGACGGCATCGCCGTGCGCGTGCACCCGACCCTGCTGCCGCGCGAGCACCCCCTGGCCACGGTCCACGGCGCGTTCAACGCCGTGTTCGTCGAGGCGGAGAACGCCGGACAGCTGATGTTCTACGGACAGGGCGCGGGCGGCATGCCGACTGCGTCCGCCGTGGTGGGCGACGTCGTCAGCGCCGCCCGTCGCACCGTGGCCGGCGGCCCCGGCCGCACCGAGAGGACGACGGGAAGCATGCGCGCCCTGCCCATCGACGAGATCCGCACCAGCTACAGCATCGGGCTGGAGGTCAGCGACGAAACCGGCGTCCTCGCGGCGATTGCCGGGATCTTCGCCGAGCGCGGCGTGTCCATCGAGACGATGCACCAGAAAACCCACGCGGACGCCGACGGCGAACCCGGCTACGCGACACTGCGCTTTGTGACGCACGTCGGCCGGGAATCCGCGCTGGCCGCGACCGTCGCCGACATCGGGCGCCTGCCCGTCGTCCGCGACATCACCTCCGTTCTCCGAGTCGAAGGAAACTAAGTGGCCCACCAGTGGCGCGGTGTCATCCGCGAATATTCCGACCGCCTGCCCGTCTCCGAGTCCACCCGGGTGATCACCTTGGGGGAGGGCGGCACGCCGCTCGTTCCCGCCCCGGCGCTCTCCGAACTCACGGGCTGCGAGGTGTACCTCAAGGTGGAGGGGATGAATCCCACCGGATCCTTCAAGGACCGCGGGATGACCATGGCCATCACGGCCGCCGTAGAGGCCGGCGCCAAGGCCGTGGTGTGCGCGTCCACGGGCAACACCTCCGCCTCTGCGGCCGCCTACGCCACCCAGGCGGGCCTGACCTGCGCGGTCCTGGTTCCGGACGGCAAGATCGCCATGGGCAAGTTGTCCCAGGCCATTGCGCACGGCGCGGAACTGCTGCAGGTGGACGGCAACTTCGACAACTGCCTCGAGGTGGCCCGCAAGCTCAGCGAGAACTATCCCGTGTTCCTGGTGAACTCGGTGAACCCGGCACGCATCCAGGGGCAGAAGACCGCGGCCTTCGAGGTCGTCGACGCCCTCGGCGACGCCCCGGACCTGCACGTGCTCCCCGTCGGAAACGCGGGAAACATCACGGCCTACTGGAAGGGCTACACGGAGTACGCGGCCCCCTTCGAGTCCGCGACCGCCGGCGAGCTGCCCGCGGTGGCCTCCAAGACCCCCGTCATGTGGGGCTTCCAGGCCGCGGGGTCGGCACCGCTGGTGGCCGGGCACCCGATCACCGAACCGGACACCATCGCCACCGCGATCCGCATCGGCAATCCGGCGTCCTGGGACCAGGCTATCGCCGCGCGCGACGAGTCCGGCGGCCTGATCGACGCCGTCACGGACGAGGAGATCCTCGAGGCGCACCGTTGGCTGTCCGCGCGGGAGGGTGTGTTCGTCGAACCCGCCTCCGCCGCGGGGGTCGCCGGCATCATCAAATATCACGCGCTGGGGAAGGTCGCGGCCGGGCAGCGGATCGTCATCACGGTCACCGGCCACGGGCTGAAGGATCCCCAGTGGGCACTGAGGAACGCGGACGGTTCCGACGTCGCGCCAACCAAGGTCGGGTTCGACGTCGTCTCCGTGGCCGACGCGCTCGGGCTCGGCTAGGGGAGATGGCAATGCGCGAGTACTCGTCCGGAGCAGTCGAGGCGCCCGGTCACGCCGGCACGCCGCGGATCGCCGCCGGCCAGTCCATCACCGTGACGGTCCCGGCGACCACGGCGAACCTCGGACCGGGTTTCGACGCGCTCGGCATGGCCTTGGGGCTGCGGGACACGCTTCGTGTTCGCACGACCGACGGCTCCGGTGTCCGGGTCGCGGTTACGGGCGAGGGGGCAAGCTTGCTTCCCAACGACGAGACGCACCTGATCGCGCGGATCATGCTGGAACGCTGGAGCGAACTCGGCGTGGCCCCCGCCGGGCTGGAGATCGAGGCGGAGAACGTTATTCCGCACGGCCGCGGGCTGGGTTCGTCGGCTGCTGCGGTCGTCTCCGCGCTCACCGCCGCGGACGCCCTTCTTCCCGCGTCCGTCCGGAATGCGCTGGACGCGGATGCGGTGTTTATCGGGGCCGCGCGGCACGAGGGCCACCCGGACAACGTCGCGCCGGCGGTGTTCGGTGGCCTGACGCTCTCCCTTCAGGAGGAGGGACGCATCGAATCCATCCCCCTGGACCTCGACGAGGCGATCGTGCCCGTCGTCGCTGTCCCGGACGTGGAACTGTCGACCCAGCGCGCCCGGGGGTTGCTGCCGGCTTCCGTTCCGCATGCGCTGGCGGCCGCAAACGGCGCCCGTGTGGGGCTGCTCGTCAAGGCGCTGGCGGGCTCAACCCGGTGGCTCCTGTCCGGAACGGAGGACTTCCTGCACCAGGGATTCCGTGCCGAGGCCATGCCACACAGTGCTGCCCTGATCGCCGGACTCCGCGCACACGGCTTGGCCGCGGTGGTGTCCGGCGCCGGCCCCACGGTGCTGGTGCTCGCCGCCGGCGCCGACGAGGCCCGCCGTGCCGCCGAGCTCGTTTCCGGCATGGACACGTCGGCAGCCGGACCGCAGGGCGAAACCACGCCCGTCGAGTGGCGTGTCCTAATGCCCGGCGTTGACCGCGCGGGTGCTAAGCTGGAAGTGCACTAGCGGCCAACGAGTCGTGGCCCCCGAGTCCAGGACTTCCAAGCTCCTGACCTTTGGGCCCGACCACCGCGGATCGTGCACTCCTGGGACAGCCAATCCGGTCGGTCCCGCGTGTCGATTTCAGTGGCTGGCCGCGTGCGGCTTCCAGACCGGCTGTTCCCCAATCATCCCGAGGGATCGCACGGACAATCCAAAGTAAGCCAGACCGGCATCGGCGGTAGCATCTCCGCCGTGGTCGGCCGCCGGAACCGCTTCTGACGCGGATCAGGCGAGACAATGTTCCGCGAACCGTTCCGATACGGTTCGCCCGACGAGGGGGAAGGAACCTTCGTGACCGAAACCACCAGCCTGCCCGCAGGCGTGGAGACCACCGACAACGAACCCAAGAGCAGCGGATTGGCGGGGCTCAAGCTCGCGCAACTCCAAGCCTTGGCGTCCCAGCTGGGTATCACCGGGGGATCGAGGATGCGCAAGGGCGACCTCGTTGCCGCCATCTCGAACCACCAGCGCGGTGGCTCCGTCGCAGACCGCGACATGCAGACCAAGCAGGCACCGGTCTCCGAGTCCAAGGCGTCCGAGCCCAAGTCTCCCGCGGGCGATGCCCCGGCCCAGGAGGCGTCCGCCCAGGAGGACGGGTCCGCGGCGCGCGCGCCGCGGACCCGCAACCGCAACCGCCGGGCGAGCAGCGACGGCGTTGCCGCGCAGTCGGCGAACACGGACGCGTCCGAGACCCCGGAGGCAGCCGCCGCGGACCCTTCCACCGAGACCGAGCAGCCGGCGGGATCGCGCCGCAGCCGCGGCAACCGCCGCGCCGAGGGCAACCAGGCGGAAGCCGCGTCCGGCGAGCCGGCGTCCCAGGAACAGGTCACGCCCCAGGCCGCCGACGTCGAAGAGCGCCCCGAGCGCTCCGGCCGCAACCGCCGCAACCGCAATCGCCGCGAGGACCGAGACGGTGACAACCAGGACCAGCGCGACTCCGGCCAGCAGCGCGAGGCGCAGCGGGACTCCGGCCAGCAGCGCGAGGCGCAGCGGGACTCGGGCCAGCAGCGCGAGGCGCAGCGGGACTCGGGCCAGCAGCGCGAGGCGCAGCGGGACTCGGGCCAGCAGCGCGAGGCGCAGCGGGACTCCGACGGCCAGGACCGCGGCGGCCGCTCCAACCGGCGCGAGCGCAACCGCGACCGGAACGAGCGCAACGACCGCAACCGCAACGAGCGCAACGAGCGCCGCCGGGGCCGCGGCCGAAACCAGCCCGAGGTGGACGACACCGAGGTCACCGAGGACGATGTCCTGCTGCCCGTCGCCGGTATCCTCGACGTCCTGGAGAACTACGCGTTCGTCCGCACGTCCGGCTACCTACCGGGACAGAACGACGTCTACGTCTCGCTCAACCAGGTCAAGAAGTACAACCTGCGCAAGGGCGACGCCGTCGTCGGCGCCATCCGCGCACCGCGCGACGGCGAGAACACCGCCAACCAGCGCCAGAAGTTCAACGCCCTGGTCCGCCTGACCAACATCAACGGCAAGCCGGCCGAGGACAACAAGGACCGGGTCGAGTTCAACAAGCTCGTGCCGCTCTACCCGTCCGAGCGCCTGCGCCTGGAGACCGAGTCGAAGAAGGTCGGACCGCGCGTCATCGACCTCGTCGCACCGATCGGCAAGGGCCAGCGCGGCCTGATCGTTTCCCCGCCAAAGGCCGGAAAGACGCTCATCCTGCAGTCCATCGCGAACGCGATCACCATCAACAACCCCGAGGTCCACCTCATGATGGTGCTGGTCGACGAACGTCCCGAGGAAGTCACGGACATGCAGCGCACGGTCAAGGGCGAGGTCATCGCCTCGACGTTCGACCGTCCAGCGGATGACCACACCACGGTCGCCGAGCTCGCCATCGAGCGCGCCAAGCGCCTGGTGGAAATGGGCATGGACGTCGTGGTCCTGCTCGACTCGATGACCCGCCTGGGCCGGGCCTACAACCTGGCGGCTCCGGCCTCCGGCCGCATCCTCTCCGGCGGTGTCGACTCCTCGGCGCTGTACCCGCCGAAGCGCTTCTTCGGTGCCGCGCGCAACATCGAGAACGGCGGATCGCTGACCATTCTCGCCACGGCGCTGGTGGAGACCGGGTCCAAGATGGACGAGGTCATCTTCGAGGAGTTCAAGGGCACCGGCAACATGGAGCTCCGGCTCTCGCGCCAGCTGGCCGACAAGCGCATCTTCCCGGCGGTGGACGTCAACGCGTCCGGAACCCGACGCGAGGAGAACCTGCTTTCCCCGGACGAAGTCAAGATCATGTGGCGCCTGCGCCGCGTGCTCTCCGGCCTCGACACGCAGCAGGCGCTCGAGCTGCTCACGGGCAAGATCCGCGAGACCCAGTCGAACGCGGAGTTCCTGATGCTGGTCAACAAGACCACCCTCGGCACCAAGAACGACTAGCTGTCCATACGCCCGGTCCCGTCCCCGCCTCGTGCGGGCGACGGGCCGGGCTTTGGCCGTTAAGGCGCCAACCCGGTGCCGTTCCCTACACTTGAACCAGCCGCAGCGAAAGAAGTAGACACCATGTTCGAGTCCGTCCAGGGCCTGCTCGACGAGCACGCCGAACTCCAGCGCCGACTCAGCGACCCCGCCGTCTACCAGGACCAGGGGCTCGCCCGGAAGCTGGGACGCCGAAGCGCGCAGCTCAACGGCATCGTCGAGGCGCACCGGCGATGGCGCCAGATGCAGGAGGACCTCGAGGCGGCACGCACGATGGCCGATGAGGATCCGGAGTTCGCGGCCGAGGTCGAGGAACTCGAGGCGACCCTTCCGGCGGCCGAGGAGAAGCTGCGCAGGCTCCTCATCCCGCGGGACCCCAACGACTCTCGCAACGTCATCCTCGAGGTCAAGGGCGGCGAAGGTGGGGACGAGGCCGCCCTGTTCGCCGCGGACCTCCTGCGCATGTACACGCGCTACGCGGAGACCAAGGGCTGGAAGACGGAGATGATCTCCTACAACGAGTCGGACCTCGGCGGCTACAAGGACGCGCAGATGGCCATCAAGGGTTCGTCCAACGACCCGGCCGAGGGTGTGTTCGCGCACCTGAAGTTCGAGGGCGGCGTGCACCGGGTACAGCGCGTGCCGGTCACGGAGTCGCAGGGCCGCATCCACACGTCCGCCGCGGGCGTGCTGGTGCTCCCGGAGGTCGACGAGCCGGAGGAGGTCGACATCCACCAGAACGACCTGAAAATCGACGTCTACCGTTCCTCGGGGCCCGGCGGCCAGTCCGTCAACACCACCGACTCGGCGGTGCGCATCACCCACCTCCCCACCGGGATCGTTGTGGCCATGCAGAACGAGAAGTCGCAGCTGCAAAACCGCGAGGCCGCCATGCGCGTCCTGCGTTCGCGACTGCTCGCCCACCAGCAGGAGATCATCGACGCCGAGAACTCCGAGGTGCGCAAGTCCCAGGTGCGCACCATGGACCGCTCGGAGCGCATCAGGACCTACAACTACCCGGAGAACCGGATCGCCGACCACCGCACGGGCTACAAGGCCTACAACCTCGACGCGGTCATGAACGGCGACATCGGAGCGGTCATCCAGTCCTGCATCGAGACCGACGAGCAGTCGCGGCTGGACGCGCTCGGTGACGACCAGAAGTAGCCCGATGGAGGGTCCCGGCGCGCACGACGCCCCGGATCTCCAGACCGCCATCCGCCGGGCGTCGGCGCGGCTCGCGGCTGCGGGCGTTCCCTCGGCGCGCGTCGACGCCGAACTGCTGGCGGCGCACCTGCTCGGCGTCGGCCGCGGGCGCGTCGCCGCGCTTGCGCTCGGTGGAGCGCCCGTCCCCGCCGGGTACGACGAGCTGGTGGGCGAGAGGTGCCGGCGGCTGCCGCTGCAGCACCTGACCGGTACGGCCCACTTCAGGCACCTCGAGCTTTCCGTGGGACCGGGGGTTTTCGTTCCCCGGCCCGAGACCGAGATGCTGGCGCAGTTGGCCATCGACCGTGCCAGGGTCGTCCTGGCCGCCACGGGGCACGCCAGGATCGTGGACCTCGGCACGGGATCCGGCGCCATCGCCGCGGCCGTGGCGTCGGAGGTTCCCGGAACCACCGTCTATGCGGTGGAGCGAAGCCCCCTCGCGCTGGCTTGGGCCGAGCGCAATCTGTCCCCCCATGGCGTCCTCCTCGTGTCGGGGGACCTGCGCACCGCGCTGCCCGAACACGACGGCGCGTTCGACGTCGTGGTCAGCAACCCGCCGTACATTCCCGCCGGGGCCGTGCCCAACGAACCGGAGGCTCGCGAGCACGATCCGCACGAGGCGCTCTACGGCGGGGGGGCGGACGGCATGGACGTGCCCGCCGCCGTCGTACGGTCGGCCTCCCGACTGCTGGTTCCCGGCGGCTACGCCGCCATGGAACACGCCGAGGTGCAGGCCCCGGCCGTGGCCGGGCTGTTTGCCTCCGCGGGGTGCTGGACCGGTGTCACCGGGCACCGGGACCTCGCGGGACGCGACCGGGCCACCTCGGCAACCAAGCTGTGACCGCGTTCGCATGGAAGAATAGGCACCGTGACTTCACGTTTTGATTGCCAGGACCCCACCGCCCGAAGCGCCGGACTGGAGGCTGCACGCGAGGCCATCGCGGCCAAGCAGTGCGTAGTGCTGCCCACGGATACGGTGTACGGCATTGCCGCAGACGCCTTTTCGCCGCAGGCGGTTGCCACTTTGCTGGCCGCCAAGGGCCGAGGGCGCAGCATGCCGCCGCCGGTGTTGATCCCCGGCCTGGCCACCCTGGACGGGCTGGCCGCGGACGTCTCGGAGGACGCGCGGAGGCTGGCGAACGAATTCTGGCCGGGCGCCCTGACGTTGATCCTGCATTCGCAGCCGTCGCTGACGTGGGATCTGGGGGAGACGCGCGGAACCGTGGCGTTGCGGGTGCCCGACGATGAGTTGGCCCGCGAGATCCTTGACGCGACGGGCCCGCTGGCCGTCTCGTCCGCGAACCGGTCCGGACGCGCCGCGGCGTCGACCGCCGAGGACGCCGAGGAGCAACTGGCACAGTCGGTAGTGGTCTATCTGGACGACGGGGTCCGCCCGCGCGAGGGCGAGGCATTGGCCTCGACGATCGTGGACTGCACCGGGCGGACCCCGCGCGTGGTGCGTCAGGGCGCCTTGCCGCTGGAGGAACTGAGGAGGGTGGCTCCGGACACGCTCGGCCTCGGAGAGGAGCTCCCGGAGGAGCCGGCCCGCGACGCATGAGGGTCTACCTCGCGCTGATCGGGATCAGCTTCGTCGCGTCTCTGCTTCTGACGCCGGCGATGCGCCGGCTCGGGCTCAGGGTGATGGGCGCTGCGCCCCTGCGCGCCCGCGATGTGCATGATCGGCCCATTCCCAAACTCGGCGGCGTCGCCATGATCGCCGCGGTGCTCCTCGGACTCGCGGTGGCAACCCGGTTCGGGTTCCTGTCCGGTGCCTTCAGTAACCCCCGGCCCGTGGGCGGTGTCGTCGTCGCCTGCGGGCTGATCCTGCTCATCGGCGTCGCCGACGACATCTGGGACCTGCGCTGGTACGTGAAACTCGTGGGGCAAACCCTCGTGGGCCTGGTCATCGCCGCCTCCGGGATACGGCTCGAGGCCATGCCGGTGGGCTGGATCCATGTCACGAGCGAACCACTGCAGATCGGGCTCACGGTCTTCCTGGTGGTGCTGACCATGAATGCCATCAACTTCGTGGACGGGCTGGACGGATTGGCCGCCGGCATGGCGGCGATCGGCGCCTCGGCGTTCTTTATCTACTGCTACATGCTCGCCCGCACCATCAACCAATTCGACCACTCGAACTTCTCCGCCATGCTGATGGCGCTTCTGCTGGGATCCTGCCTCGGATTCCTGCCGCACAACTTCAACCCGGCCAAGGTGTTCATGGGCGAGTCCGGCGTGATGATGATCGGCATGCTCATGTCCGTCGCCGCGATCGCGGTGACGGCGGACCTCGACGCGCTCGGGGGCTTCAGGTTCCGCAACGTGCCGGCCTACATGCCGATCGTGTTGCCCATTGCGGTCGTTCTGCTTCCTTTGGCGGACCTGCTGATGGCGGTGGTGCGTCGCACCGCCGCGGGCAGGTCGCCCTTCTCAGCGGACCGCGGCCACCTCCACCACAAGCTGGTCGATGGCGGCTACACCCAGCGCCAGGCGGTGTTCCTGCTCTACCTCTGGACGGCGCTCGTGGCCTTCGGAGTCGTGTCCTTCAATTTCCTGGACTGGCGCCTGCTCCTGCCGGCGCTCGGCCTGCTGATGCTGGCCGCCGCCTTCGTGACGATGCGACCATGGCTTCGCCGGGCACGCGCCAGGTAACGTGCGCTCAGCGGTTTCTATCTCGTGTAGAATTTGATGTCGGCGCCGCTAGGCGCCGCAATCCAACCAAGACATTCGCCACCAATCACAATGGGACGATCATGACGGAGCACGGCGGCGTGACGGGAAACGGCCACGTTTCCGGCGCCTCGGGGGAGACCCCGGGGCCGTGGCTGGCAATCCTCCGTCGTTCCGCCGCCGTGAGCGGCGTGGGAATCGCGGCGCTCGCTCTGGCGGGTCTGGCGGTTGCCGGCATGCCTGCCGCGGGAAGCGCGCTCATGGGCGGACTCATCGTCGTCGTGTTCTTCGGCATCAGCCTGCTGCTCGGCCATGTCGTCGGGCGTCGCAGCCCTTCCGCGGCCCTTGGCGCCTTCATGGCGGGCTACGCCGTCAAGGTGCTGGTGCTTGGCGTCCTAGCATTCGGCTTCGGGGCTCCGGCGTGGCTTGAGGGCGTTTGGTTCCTCATCGCGGTGGTCACCACCGTTGTGCTGTGGCAGGCGGCTGAGCTGCACGCGTTCTCCAAGCTCCGCTTCCAGCTGTACGGGGATCTCCCGACCCCGGGCGCGTCGGCGGGCGGAGCATCGAATGAGCGCTGAAAACGGCCCCATCGGCGAGTCGCGGAAGTGGCCCCGATTCCGCGAGTTCCTCAACTACACAGTTGGCGGGATCCTTGCTTGGGGTTTGATAGGCTGGATACTGGACTACCTGTTGGATACCCGCTGGATCTGGATCTTCGGTGCCATCCTCGGCGCCGGCGCCGGCTATTACTTGGCCCACCAACACCGCAAGGCGCGCACCTCCGGGAGCGACCCGGGCGAACAACACACAAGCCCATAATTTTCACTGGTGGGAACGCCGCTGGCCGGCGCCCCGCCCAACATGCCCAATGACGGACACTGCAGAGAGGAAACGCGTTGATCGCGCTTGCGCTTCCGGCGGCCACTGAAGAAGGTGGCTTCAAAGCCCCCGCCCTTGAAGACATGCATCTTCCCGAGATTCTTCCCTGGTACGCCGAATACGGAACGGGTTTCGGCAAGCAGATGCTGCTGGTCCTTCTCTCGGTCGCACTCATCTCCTGGTTCTTTGTCGCGGCCTCGCGCCGCGGTGCGCTGGTGCCGGGGAAGATGCAGTTCCTGGGGGAATTCTCCTACAACTTCGTCCGCAATTCCGTGGGCAAGGACGTGATCGGCGAGCGGGACTTCAAGCCGTTCGTGCCGATCCTGTTCTCGTTGTTCTTCTTCATCATCGTGAACAACCTGTTCGGCGCCATTCCGTTCCTGCAGATCCCGACGCCGTCGCACGTGGGCACCGCCTACGCCCTAGCCGGCATCGTGTACTTCCTCTGGATCGTGCTGGGCATCAGGAAGCATGGGATCAAGTACTTCAAGGTCGCGACGGTCCCGTCCGGCGTCCCGAAGGCCATCCTGCCGCTGATCGTCGTCATCGAGATCATCTCGACGTTCTTCGTCCGCCCGTTGACGCACAGCCTCCGTCTGTTCGCGACCATGCTCTCCGGCCACCTGATCATCATGCTCTCCGCCTCGGGAACCGCGTTCCTGCTGCTGGAAACCGAAGGCATGATGAAGGGCCTGGGCGTCCTCACGCTCATCGGCGGCGTCGGCATGTACCTGTTCGAGATCCTCATCATGGTTCTCCAGGCTTACGTCTTCGTCCTGCTGACGGCCATCTACATCCAGGGTTCCCTGGTCGAAGAGCACTAAAAAGCTTTCCCTCTCCGGAGGGGATATCCCGTACCCAACACCCTGCCAACTCAAACTGGCATTCTGAAAGGAAAACAATGGAAATCTACGGTAGCCTCAACGCCATCGGTTACGGACTCTCCGCAATCGGCGGTGCTATCGGCGTGGGCCTGGTGTTCGCCGCCTACATCAATGGTGTTGCCCGCCAGCCGGAGGCCCAGCGCGTCCTGCAGCCGATCGCATTCCTCGGCCTGGCGCTGACCGAAGCTCTTGCCATCCTCGGCCTCGTCTTCGCCTTCATCTGGGGCCGGGTCTAAGCCTCGGTCTGTTCGCAGAACCGAAGCTTCGAGTCTTAGAAAGACGGGTGAAACATGAACGAGGCAATTATCCTTGCCGCAGAAGAGAGCGCTAACCCGCTGATCCCCAACATCTGGGAGATCGTGGTCACGCTCATCGGATTCGGCGTCCTGCTGTTCATCGTCTCCAAGTATGTCGTTCCGGCATTCGAGAAGACCTATGAAGAGCGTTCCGCCGCAATCGAGGGTGGGATCGCCAAGGCGGAGGCCGCGCAGGCCGAGGCCAACGCGGCACTGGACGAGTACAAGCAGCAGCTGACCGACGCCCGCACCGAGGCCAACCGCATCCGTGAGGAAGCGCGTGCCGAGGGGGCCAAGATCCTGGCCGACCTCAAGGAGAAGGCGGCGGCGGAGTCCGCGCGCATCTCCGAGCAGGCACACGTCCAGATCGAGGCGGAGCGCCAGGCGGCGGTTGTCTCCCTGCGCACCGAGGTCGGAACGCTGGCAACCCAGCTGGCCAGCCGCATCGTTGGCGAGTCCCTCGCCGACGACGCACGCTCGGGCCGTGTCGTTGACCGCTTCCTGGCGGATCTCGAGACCCAGCAGAGCGCAGGTGCATCGAACTAATGGCAGGTGTATCGAGCAATTCCCTCGCCGCGGCCCTGGAAACGCTGGAGGCCAAGCTGCCGACGGCCGACCTGTCGCTGGCCGGGGACCTCTTCGGAGTCCTGGGCATTTTGGACGGTAACGCCGGCCTGCGCCGGGCGCTGACGGACCCGGCCCGCGAGGGCAAGGACAAGTCTGCGTTTATCTCGCGGCTGCTGGCGGACAAGGTCTCGGCCGACGCCGTGGCCACCGTCGCAGATCTTGTCGCCGCACGCTGGCGCTCGGCCCGCGACATCGGGGATGCGCTGGAGACACTGGCCGCCACCGCGGCGATCGCCGTTGCGGAGCGCCAAGATGCGGGTCCGGCCGGACTCGAGGCTCTCGAGGAGGACCTGTTCGGGTTCATTCGGGTTGTCTCATCGAGCCATGACCTGCAGCGCGCCCTTGACGAGCCGCAGGCCACCGGCGAGGCCAAGCGGGCGCTCGCGCTCAAGCTGGTCCCGCAGGCCGGACCCGCGGCCCGGTTGCTGATCGGCCAAGCGGCGACTTCGCCGCGCGGCCTGAAGCCCACCGCGCTGGTCCAGCGCTTCGTTGAGCTGGTTGCGAAGCGGCAGGAACGGTGGATCGCTAACGTCAGCGTCACCCGTCCGCTGACGGACGAGCAGTTCAACCGCCTGAAGTCCGGCCTCAACAATCTGTACGGCCGCGATCTGAAGATCAACGTCGAAATCGACGCATCGCTCGTGGGCGGCCTCCGCGTGGTCGTGGGCGACGAGGTTGTAGACGCAACCGCGGCGACCCGGCTCACCGAGCTCCGCCGCAGGCTGGCCGGCTAGGAATCCCTTTGGGTTCCGGTGGGCCAACCACACAACAGACTGAACAAACCCCGGTCGTCGCAGGGAAACACCGCGATGATCACAACCAAGGAGAGCAGGGACTGCAGATGGCCGAATTGACCATCAATGCCGATGACGTCCGCAACGCCTTGACCGACTTCGCCGCGTCCTATGAACCGGGCACTGCGCAGCGCGTTGAGGTTGGCCGCGTCACCACGGCAAGCGACGGCATCGCCAAGGTGGAGGGCCTTCCCTCCGTCATGGCCAACGAGCTGCTTCGTTTCGAAGACGGCACCCTGGGCCTGGCCCAGAACCTCGACACCCGTGAAATCGGCGTTGTCGTGCTCGGCGACTTCGCCGGGATCGAAGAGGGTCAGGAAGTCCACCGCACCGGAGAAATCCTCTCCGTACCGGTCGGCGACGCCTTCCTCGGTCGCGTGGTCGACCCGCTGGGTGTTCCCATCGACGATCTGGGTGAGATCGCGGCCGAGGGCCGCCGTCCGCTGGAGCTCCAGGCGCCCGGCGTCACGCAGCGCCAGTCGGTCACCGAGCCGATGCAGACGGGCATCAAGGCCATCGACGCCATGATCCCGATCGGCCGCGGCCAGCGTCAGCTGATCATCGGCGACCGCCAGACCGGTAAGACGGCGATCGCGGTCGACACCATCATCAACCAGAAGGCCAACTGGGAGTCCGGGGACGTCAAGAAGCAGGTTCGCTGCGTCTACGTAGCCATCGGCCAGAAGGCCTCGACGATCGCGGCCGTTCGCCAGACGCTCGAGGACAAGGGCGCGCTGGAGTACACCACGATCATCGCCTCCCCTGCCTCCGACCCGGCGGGCTTCAAGTACCTGGCGCCCTACGCCGGTTCGGCCATCGGCCAGCACTGGATGTACGGCGGCAAGCATGTTCTGATCGTGTTTGACGACCTCTCCAAGCAGGCCGAGGCCTACCGCGCCGTGTCGCTGCTGCTGCGCCGCCCGCCGGGACGCGAAGCCTACCCGGGCGACGTGTTCTACCTGCACTCCCGCCTCCTGGAGCGTTGCGCGAAGCTGTCCGACGAGCTCGGCGGAGGTTCGATGACCGGCCTTCCGCTCATCGAGACCAAGGCCAACGACGTCTCGGCGTACATCCCGACCAACGTCATCTCCATCACCGACGGGCAGATCTTCCTGCAGTCGGACCTCTTCAACGCCAACCAGCGCCCGGCCGTCGACGTGGGTATCTCCGTGTCGCGTGTCGGTGGTGCGGCGCAGATGAAGTCCATGAAGAAGGTCTCCGGAACGCTGAAGCTGGAGCTCGCGCAGTACCGGGACATGCAGGCCTTCGCGATGTTCGCATCGGACCTGGACGCCGCGTCCAAGCAGCAGCTCACCCGCGGCGCCCGCCTGATGGAACTGCTCAAGCAGGGCCAGTACTCGCCGTTCCCCGTCGAGGACCAGGTCGTCTCCGTGTGGGCCGGCACCAACGGCTACCTCGACGACGTTCCCGTTGAGGACGTTCGGCGCTTCGAGGGCCAGTTCCTCGAGCACCTGCGCAACCGCAGCGACGTCTTGAACACCCTTGCCCAGACCGGCAAGATCGAGGATTCGACGGTCGAGGCCCTACGGGCCGAGATCACCGAGTTCAAGAAGGGGTTCTTCGGGGAGGGCGACGACCACCTGGTTGGCGCCGGCCACGAGGAGCACTCGGCGCTGGGCGAAGAGTCCGTCGACCAGGAAAAGATCGTCAAGCAGAAGCGCTGACCATTCGTGAAGCGGTGCCGGCCGCACGCCGGCCAGCACCGCATTCGCGAATAAGGAAAGGATAAACATGGGAGCCCAGATCCGGGTCTACCGCCAGAAGATCGCCTCGACGTCGTCGATGCGCAAGATCTTTAAGGCGATGGAACTGATCGCTACTTCCCGCATTGGCAAGGCGCGCAGCCGCGTCGCGGCGTCGATGCCGTACTCCAATGCGATTACCCGTGCCGTTTCCGCCGTCGCGTCCCAGTCCGAGGTCGAGCACCCGCTCACCACCGAGCCGGAGCAGATCCGCCGGTCGGCAGTGGTGGTCATGACCTCCGACCGCGGCTTGGCCGGTGCCTACTCCGCCAGCGTGATGAAGCAGGCGGAGTCGCTTGCGGAGTTGCTCCGTGGGGAAGGCAAGGAAATCAAGGTGTACCTGGTGGGCCGCAAGGCCCAGGGATACTTCGACTTCCGTGGACGCGAGTACACGCGGGTCTGGACCGGCGGCACCGACGCGCCGGACTTCGAGACCGCGCGCGAAATCGGCCAGGCACTGCTGGAGGACTTCGCTACGCCCTTCGAGGAGGGCGGAGTGGATGAAATCCACATCGTGCACACGCAGTTCAAGTCCATGGTGGTGCAGATCCCGACGGTCATCCGTCTGCTGCCGCTCGAGGTCGTGGAAGAGGAGGTCGTGAACGAATCTGATCTCCTTCCGCTCTACGAGTACGAGCCGGAACCGGAACAGGTCCTCGACGCACTGCTGCCGAGGTACATCGAATCGCGCATCTTCTCGGCGCTCCTTCAGGCCGCGGCCTCCGAGCTCGCGGCACGCCAGCGGGCGATGAAGTCGGCGGGCGACAACGCCAGCGACCTCATCGAGAAGTACACCCGGCTGCGGAACAACGCCCGCCAGGCGGAGATCACGCAGGAGCTGACCGAGATCATCGCAGGTGCCGACGCGCTCAGCGTGTCCTAGCCGGCTGACCACCACGTAACCCCACGCTAGACAGACAAGCGAAGTGAGAGAGATGACTGCCCAACTTAACGAGCAGGGAACGGCTGCCGCGAAGCCCGGTGCCACCGGACGCATCGCCCGCGTCACCGGTCCGGTCGTCGACGTCGAATTCCCGGCCGATGCCCTTCCCGCAATTTACAACGCACTGACCACGGAGCTCACCCTCAACGGCGAGACCCGCGCGATCACCTTCGAGACCAGCCAGCACCTCGGTGACAACCTGGTCCGCGCCATCGCCCTGCAGGCCACCGACGGACTTGTCCGCGGCACCGTCGTGCAGGACACCGGCTCGGCGATCTCGGTTCCGGTCGGCGACGTCGTCAAGGGACACATCTTCAACGTCCTCGGCGAGCCGCTGGACGTCGCCGCGTCCGACCTGGAGATCAACGAGCGCTGGCCGATCCACCGCAAGCCGCCGGCATTCGCCTCGCTTGAGGGCTCCACCGAGATGCTGGAGACCGGCATCAAGTCGATCGACCTTCTCACCCCGTACATCAAGGGTGGAAAGATCGGACTCTTCGGTGGCGCCGGCGTCGGCAAGACGGTTCTGATCCAGGAAATGATCACCCGTGTCGCGCGCAACTTCGGCGGCACCTCGGTGTTCGCCGGTGTCGGCGAGCGTACGCGTGAGGGCAACGACCTCTGGGTCGAAATGGAAGAGTCGGGCGTCCTGAAGGACACCGCCCTCGTCTTCGGCCAGATGGACGAGCCGCCGGGAACGCGTCTGCGCGTGGCGCTCTCGGCCCTGACCATGGCGGAGTACTTCCGCGATGTCCAGAACCAGGACGTTTTGCTGTTCATCGACAACATCTTCCGCTTCACGCAGGCGGGCTCCGAGGTTTCGACTCTGTTGGGCCGCATGCCTTCCGCAGTCGGCTACCAGCCGAACCTCGCCGACGAGATGGGCATCCTCCAGGAGCGCATCACCTCGACCAAGGGGCACTCGATCACGTCGATGCAGGCCGTCTACGTCCCCGCGGACGACTACACCGACCCGGCCCCGGCCGCGACGTTCGCGCACCTGGATGCCACCACGGAGCTCTCCCGCGAGATCGCCTCGCGCGGCCTCTACCCGGCCATCGACCCTCTGACCTCGACGTCGCGCATCCTCGACCCGCAGTACGTGGGCCAGGAGCACTACGACGTGGCCGTGCGCGTCAAGCAGATCCTCCAGAAGAACAAGGAGCTGCAGGACATCATCGCGATCCTGGGTATCGATGAGCTCGGCGAAGAGGACAAGATCGTCGTCTCCCGCGCCCGCCGGATCCAGCAGTTCCTGTCCCAGAACACCTACACCGCAAAGCAGTTCACGGGTGTCGAGGGCTCGACGGTTTCCATCAAGGACACCATCGAGGGCTTCAAGGCCATCGCCGACGGCGACTTGGACCACATCGCGGAGCAGGCCTTCTTCAACATCGGCGGGCTCGACGACGTCGAGCGCCAGTGGGCCAAAATCCAGGAACAGACCAAGTAGCCATGGCCGAACTCGAAGTCGAAATCGTAGCTGCCGACCACTTCGTGTGGTCGGGGGCGGCGACCATGGTCAAGGCCCGTACAAGCGACGGCGACATCGGTGTTCTGCCGGGACACAGTCCGGTTCTCGCCGTGCTCGCCGAGGGCGTGCTGGAGATCCAGCCCGTCCACGGTTCGCGGCTCACGGTCCAGGCCGACGGCGGATTCTTCTCCGTCGACAAGGACCGGGTCGTAATCGTCGCCGACAACGCTCAGCTGGACGGTTCCGCCACGGCAGGAAACCGATAGTCCGGCCTTGAACGAAGTCGGCATCACCTTCGCCATCCTGGCCGCGGCACTGCTGCTGGTCGCGATGGTCGTCGGTGCCATGGGACTGCGCCGCTTCCATCTGCAGCGCGCCCTGGGCACCTTCGACGCCTCCATCTCCACTGCCCGCGGGCACTGGATGATGGGGGTTTGTCGTTATGCGGAGGGCGAACTGGAGTTCATGCGTTTGTTCTCCGTCTCGCCATCACCGCTGCGGCGTTTCCTTCGCAGCTCCCTTGAGCTGCGCGGCTGGCGGCAGCCGGGAGAGGCCGAGGTGTCGCGCGTGCAACCCGGGAGCATCATCGTCTCCCTGGACTACGACGGCGAGGCCGTCCTCCTGGCCATGGACTACGGCTCCTACACGGGGCTGAGTACGTGGCTGGAGGCCGGCCCCGTCGTCGGCGTGGGGACCTGGCGCTAGGAAGGCCGGCCGCCAAAGGGGCAACAGCAAGGGGCGCATCCTCGAGGATGCGCCCCTTGCGTGTTCCGTGCGCCGGGTCCGGGCCGCCGCGCGCCATGGACGCTGACACCGCCGTCGGGGCGACTGCCCTACGCCGGCGGTCCGCCGGTGGGCGCGGGCCGAAGCAGCTCGCCGCCGCGGTAGACCGCGCTGAGGTTCATGCCGGCGTCGAGCACCAAGACGTCCGCGCGGAATCCCAGGTGGAGCGATCCGACCTCGTCGGGCAGCCCCAGGACCGCCGCCGGGACGGACGTGGCGCTCCGCAGGGCGTCGGCGAGCGGGACTCCCGCCTCGACGGCCGATCGAACGACGTCGAGCATCGTCGCCGTCCCCCCGGCCAGGGATCCGTCGGGCAGCCGCGCCTTGCCGTCGACCACGTGGACCTTTGCGGGGCCGAGCACGTAGTCCCCGTCGCCCAAGCCCGCGGCCGCCATCGAATCGGTGACCAGCGCGATCTGCTCGGCGCCAACCAGCGCGAACACCGTGGCGACCGTGTGGGGATCGAGGTGCGTGCCGTCGCCGATCAGCTCGACGATCGCCCGCCTCCCGGCGGCCGCCTCCAGGCACGCCGCGACCGGCCCGGGAGAGCGGTGGTGCATCGCCGGCATGCCGTTGAACAGGTGCGTGACCGTCGGCTTCTCGGTGTAGCCGTCGAAGCCGGCGGATCCGAGTTCCTCGGCCGCGAGCCGCAACGATGCGCCGGCGGTCGCGGCGTCGGCGTCCGTGTGGCCGACGGATGGCACGACGCCGTGGGAGGCCAACTGCTCGACCAGCGCGTCCGCACCGGCCAGTTCGGGCGCGTACGTCATGGTGCGGAGCTGGCCGCGGGCCGCCTCCACGAGGCTGTCGACGAAGTCCGGGTCCGGTTCGCCGAGGAAGGCCGGATCCTGGGCCCCGCAGCGCGCGCTCGACAGGAAGGGACCCTCGGAGTGGATGCCGGCGAGCTCGCCCCGTTCCGCGAAATAGGCCAGGTTCCCCGCCGCGGCGACCATGTCGGACCGTTCGGCCGTGACAAGGCTGGCGAGCAGCGTGGTGGTGCCGGACGCGTGGAGGAACCCGACGGCACGGGCAATGTCCTCCGGACCGGCGGTCGGGAAGTCGACCCCAGCGGCGCCGTGGCAGTGGAGGTCAACGAGTCCCGGAACGAGAATCGCCCGATCGGGCACGGGCAGTCGCTCGAACGCGCCAAAGTCGTCCCGCCCCGCGAACTCGTCCGCCGAGCCGACGAAGGCAATCCGGTCGCCCTCCACGGCCACGGCTCCGGCCTCGATGGTGTTGCCGTCCGTGACGATCCTGCCGGCCAGCCAGAAGCGGCGTGGTTCCTCGCTCGAAGTCATGCGTCCATCATAAGGGTGTGCTTCCGTCTGCCGACGATGTCCGTCAGAAGAGCCGCGCCGCGCTGTCGTCGACGCCGCGCATCGAGTCGTAGTCGAGGGTGATGCATTCGATTCCGCGGTCCACGGCCAGCGTGCGTGCCTGTGGCTTGATCTGTTGCGCCGCAAAGACTCCGCGGACGGGCGCAAGCCGTGGATCTCGGTTCATCAGCTCGAGGTAGCGGGTGAGCTGCTCGACGCCGTCGATGTCGCCGCGCCGCTTCAACTCGATGGCGACGGAGGCGCCCTCGGCATCGCGGGCCAGGATGTCCACGGGCCCGATGGCGGTCATGAACTCGCGGCGGACCAGCGTGAAGCCGGCACCAAGCGTCTCGATCTGTTCGGCGAGCAATCGCTGAAGGTCGGCCTCGACGCCGTCCTTGATCAGGCCGGGGTCGATGCCCAACTCGTGGCTGGTGTCGTGCAGGGTCTCGTGGATGCGGATGACCAGACGGTCGTCGCTCTTGGCGTGCTGCACGTGCCAGACGTCGGTGACGCCGGTCAGCGCCTCCTCCTCGTCGGCCGCGACGGCCCGCATCTTCGCGGGCGGACTCATCCAGTTCAGCGGCTTGTAGGAGCCGCCGTCGGAGTGCACCAGGACGGAACCGTCGGCCTTTACCATCAGCAGGCGGGTGGCCAGGGGCAAGTGGGCGCGAAGGCGTCCCTCGTAGTCAACGGAGCAGCGGGCTATCACTAAACGCACAGGCTGTACTGTACCGGATTGACCGTCCGCCACGCGCAGTGGGGCAGAATGGAGGCATGCCCCGCTCCAACCGTCCCCGCCGACAGGGCGGCAACGCACGCGACGGCAAGTGGGCCCAGTCGTCGGATTCCGGCGGCCCGCCACTGGAACGCACGCGCTTCGGCGTGCCGGAACTCCAGGACGCCCCGGACGGGCAGTGGCATGTTAGGCGGGTTTCCCCGGTCCGAGCCGAGAAGACGTATTCCTGTCCCGGGTGCCGTGTCCGCATCGCGCCGGGCACCGACCACGTTGTGGCCTGGCGGGCTGACGACCTGTTCGGCGACGAACGCGCGGCGGCGGAACGCCGTCACTGGCATACGCGGTGTTGGGACACGCGGAGCCACCGGTACCGCTGAACAACCGCGGCTCGGGCGACGGGGGATCGCTACCTGCGGTCTTGCCGGTCGATCAACACCTCGCGCAGCAGCAGCACGGCAGCGGCCGCCAAGGGGATGGCCATCAGCGCCCCGGCGATTCCCAGGAGGCTGCCGCCCGCGATGACTGCGATTACGGCCACCGCGCCGGGGACCGCGACGGCGCGCTGCATGACGCGTGGGGAGATGATGTAGGCCTCGACCTGAAGGTAGGCGAAGTAGAAGGCCGCATAGGTTGCCGCCGTCTGCCATCCAACCGTCAGCGCGATGAGGGAGACGACGATCCCGGCGATGACGGCGCCCACCAGCGGAACGAAGGCCAACATGGCCACCACGAGCGCCAGCAGCAGGGCGAAGGGCATGTCCAGGGCGGACATGACGATGAAGGCATAGGTCGCGTTGAGGAAGGCGACGAAGGCCTGCCCTATCACGTAGTTGCCCACGCTGGTGGTGATCTGTTCGGAGAGCTCCTGGACGCGGGCCCGGCGCGAGCGCGGGGCCAGACGGTAGAACCAGGCCTTGAGCGAGGGCAGCGAGGCGAGGAAGTAGATCGCCAACACGAGCACCGTCAGCGTTCCGAAAAGCCCCTGGGCGATAATCGTTCCGGCCCCGATGACGCCACCGAAGACGCCCCCGACGGCGTCTGAGTCCCGGAAGAACCTGTTGACCTCCTCGGTGGCCCGGTCCCGAACCTGGAACTGGTCGTCGATGGTCCGGAAGAATTCGGAGTTGAGGAAGTCGTCGGCGAACCCGGGTGACCGTTCTATGAACTGGCCGGTTTGCGTGACGATCGTGGGTATGAGGGTTCCGAACACGGCGGCGAAGACGCCGGCCAGCAACAGCATCGCCATGATCACGCCCGCCGGCCGGGGCAGGCCGCGGCGTTCGATCCACTTCACCACCGGGTCCAGACCGAGCGCGATGAACAGCGCGACGGCGATCCACACCACGAGTTGTCCGACGTTGGTCAGGATGAAGTAGCCCAGCAATGCCAAGCCGACCCCGACGGTGCCCATGAAACCGACCTGTATGGGGTGGAGGGCAGCCCGGCCGGCCGCGAGCGCGGCATCGGGATCCACCTCGGCATCGGGCTCGGGCGGGACGTCGAACCGCACGCGCTGCGGCGATCGTCGCAGCGCCGTGCGGAGGCGCCCGACCACGGACGGGGTGGATGGATCCGCAGACGGACCCGTCTGGTCGACCGGGTCGGTGGAGCCGCCGGCCGGAATGGGGGCTGAAACGTGGGAGGCGTTGTACTCCCCGGACGGTGCGCCGCCGGCGGGGGCACCGTCGTCTTCGGAATGCCTATTCACAGGGCGAGCCTACCCGCCGGAAGCGCGATGTCGGTGCCGTGGCGCAGCGGGGACTGGAAGGTGGACGACAGTGTTGCCAGCCACATGGGGAACACAAATGGTAACCAATTCGTTACCATAGAAGTGCGGCCGGTGGCGACCCCTGACCACCGCCGTGTCAAAGCCGTTGGGCGTCTCCATCCGTTAGGTGATTTGTAGTGCGACTCTTGTTAGCTGTGTTGGCAATCCTGCTCGGGGCTGCCGCCCTGGTGCTCGGCATCGGCCAGCGGACCTTCTGGTCCCCGCCAGAGACCGCAACCGCGACGCTTGCGTCCCCACTCGGGGATGCCCCGCTGACCGTCGTCGAACCCGGTGTGGCCGGTGTCCACCCGGACGCCGTCGACGTGACCATCGAGGGTGACGGCGAGTTCCTCGTGGCCTTGGGCCGGAGCGAGGATGTCGACGCGTGGGTGGGCGACGCCGCACACAACACCATCACCGGCGTGGACACCATCCAAGGGCAACTGTTCGCGGAGCACACCAAAGGCGGGGCCGAGGTGCCCAACCCCGCGGGCTCCGACCTATGGGTCGATTCGGAGACGGCGGACGGGGAGCTGGTGCACAAGTGGACCGAGCCCGCGCAGGGCGACTGGTCGCTGCTTTTGGCGGCGGACGGGAAGTCGCCGGCTCCGACGTCGGTCACCGTCTCGTGGCCCAACGACGCGGGCACGCCGTTCGCCATTCCGCTGATCATCGCCGGCTCGCTACTGCTCGTGTTGGGGCTGGCCCTCACCGTCGTGGCGGGACGCGGACGCGGTGGGCGCGGTGCCAAGGGAACTTCGCCCGCGCCCGCGACCGCGCCCCTAGGACACGTCGGCTCGGACCCGGCGTCCGGTGGAGTGGTTAAGCGCGGTGCCGCCGTCGCCGTCGCCGCGGTGCTGGCCATGGGGTCGGCCACGCCCGCCATCGCGGCGGGAGCCGCCGTGCCGAACTCTCCATCCTCCTCCAGCGATTCCGCGACTGCCGAGCCCGCGGACGGAGAGAGCGGCCCACCGGCGGTCCTTCTCGATGTCCAGCTCGAGCGCATCCTGGCGTCCGTCTCGGAGGCGGTGTCCGCGGCCGATTCGGCGAAGGACGCGAAGAAGCTCGCGGACCGCGTGACCCACCAGGCCCACCAGCTCCGCGAAACCAACTACGACCAGCGTGCCGACGGACTCAAGGTGCCCGCGCCGGCCGCCGTCGCCGAGGGGCCGCTGCTCTCCGCCGCCGTCACAACCTCGACCGAGTGGCCGCGCACGGTTGTCGCCGTCACGAAGGCGGAAAAGGCGACGGTCCCGCAGGTTCTCACCCTGACGCAGGCCGACCCGCGGTCCAACTACAAGCTGGTGTCGAGCGTCTCCATGCTGCCGGGCTCCGAGTTCCCCGGCATCGCCGTAGGCGATCCGGCCGTGACCACCCTCCCGACCGACGCCAAGGATCTGCGCCATACGCCCGAGGTCGCCGCCGCACGCCTGGCCGGGTACCTGAGCGACCCCAGCTCCAAAGCCAAGGACTCTTTCGCGGACAGCGTGTTCATCACCGCCACGCACGAGGGACAGGACGAGGTGGCACAGGCGAACGAAGACGCCTCGATCGAATACTCGCGGAAGGTCGCCAAGGACCGGACCACGGCCGTTTCCACCCCGGACGGCGGCGCCATCGTCACTGCCTATCTGACGAGCACCATGACGGCCCAGCCCAAGGAAGACGGCGGCACGGTGGCTCTGGACGACCTCAGCGCGGAGCTCGCCGGCGCTAGCACCACGCAGGAACGTGTTGACATCTCCTACGCGGAGCCGGTGGTCTTCTACATCCCGGCCGCCGGAAGCAAGGAAAAGATCCGTCTGGTTGCCGGCGACGTCCTATTGATGTCGGCGAAGGTCGCCGACTAGGTAGGCGGCCACCCGGCCGCGGCGCCGGCGCCGTTCCGAAGAGCGACGAAGGAATGCATAAGGTAGAGGCATGACGAGTACAGAAGAACCCGCAGCGGCGTCCTCCCGGGGCGCATTCGACCTTTCGTCCCTGGCTGGCCCGGTCCCCGACGCCGCCGGCGGTCCGGGCGACCCGGCCGACCCCGTGACCTCGGCCGGGGCGTGGGTCCGGTCCGTCACGCAGGAGGACTTCCCCGAATTGGTCACCCTCTCGCAACGGGTGCCCGTGGTGGTCTCGCTGGGAAGCGGCCGCTCGCCGGCGTCCGCGCAGCTGGACGCGTCCATCGGACGGGTGGTCGACACCTACGCCGGTCGTCTCGTG
This sequence comes from Arthrobacter arnarulunnguaqae, assembly GCF_051262515.1. Lineage (NCBI taxonomy): Bacteria > Bacillati > Actinomycetota > Actinomycetes > Micrococcales > Micrococcaceae > Arthrobacter > Arthrobacter arnarulunnguaqae. The sequence continues at coordinate 127,156 of NZ_JBIMER010000003.1, forward strand.
CTGGCCACGGTGGACACCGATCGGGAGCAGGCCATCGCGCAGGCGTTCCGGATCCAGCAGATTCCGGCCGTCGTGGCGCTGCTGAACGGACAGCCGGTCCCGTTGTTCCAGGGCGCCGTGGCCGAGGACCAGCTCAGGTCCCTGCTGGATGAACTGCTGCAGCTGGGTGTGCAGCACGGGGTCGCGGGGACGGTTCCGCCCCTGAGCGGCCCGGCAGAGGAAGCGCCGGTACCGCCGCTGCACCAGGAGGCCATGGCGGCCATCGACGCCGGGGATTACGACGGTGCGGCAGCGGCCTACCGCAAGGCGCTGGCGGAAAAACCGAACGACGCCGACGCGGCAACCGGACTGGCGCACGTGCAGCTTCTGCAGAGGACCGCAGGGGCCGACGTGCAGTCCATCCGGACCGAGGCCGCGGAAAACCCGGACTCCTTGCCGGCGCAGCTGGCCGTGGCCGACCTCGATGTCACCGGCGGTCACGTGGAGGACGCGTTCGCACGGCTCGTTTCGCTGGTGGGGCGCACCGCCGGCGAGGAGCGGGAGACCGTTCGGGCGCGGCTGGTCGAGCTCTACACGGTGGTCGGGGCGCAGGATCCGCGCGTCGCCAAGTCCCGTCAGGCCCTGGCCAGGGTGCTTTTCTAGCCGCAGCCCCTTTCGACGAAGGTAGACGCCACCCCCTCCCGTTTCGACGAGGGCAGATGTCCAAACCGAGCGGATTCCGGACATCTGCCTTCGTCGAAACGGTGGAGGGGGGCAGCTGCCTTCGTCGAAAATGTGCGTGGGGTTGCGGAGGAATCCGCCGGGGAGACCGTCCCGCGGTTGGTAGACTAGTGGGCATGAGCCTGCCTGCAGATCCCTTTGAACGAGACCCCCGCGATCCCGGCACGGGCGGCGGCACCGCGACGCTCGAACGCCAGGAGCAGCAGGAAGTGGAGCCCGGCGACCGGGATCGATTCGCGCACTACGTCCGCAAGGAAAAGATCATGGAGTCCGCGTTGACCGGGGAACCGGTCATCGCGCTCTGCGGCAAGGTGTGGACCCCGGGCCGCGACCCGCAGAAGTTCCCGGTGTGCCCGGAGTGCAAGTCCATCTACGAGGGCATCAACCCCGGCGGCGACGACAAGAAGTAGCCACGCACCCCGCGGCCGGAATGCCCGGGCCGCGGCCGTAAACCGCAACGCATGGACCGGCGCCATCGCCGTGCCACACACGCGCCGTTTGGCGTTCCGAGGAGTTTGTTCGTGGACGATGCCCTGTTCCATGTGGGCGAAAGCATGCCCCCCGCGTACCCCGAGAGGGCCGCGTGGGGGACGGCGCCGAAGCTCCGGCAGTGGCAGACCGAGGCGTTGGCCGCGTATTTCGCAACGGGTCCGCAGGACTTCCTCGCGGTGGCCACGCCGGGCGCCGGCAAGACCACCTTCGCCCTGCGCGTGGCGGCCATGCTGGTCGACGCCGGCACGGTCAACCGGATCACGGTCGTCGCGCCCACCGACCACCTCAAGCGCCAGTGGGCGGACGCCGCGGCGCGCATCGGGCTCTCCCTGGACCCCAACTTCAAGAACGCGGACGGGCGGCACGGCGCGGGCTTCATCGGCGTGGCCGTGACCTACGCCCAGGTGGCCAGCAAGCCCATGCTGCACCGCGCCAAGACCGAGGCCGCGCGGACGCTGGTGATCCTGGACGAAATCCACCACGGCGGCGACGCGCTGAGCTGGGGCGAGGGGATCCGCGAGGCCTTCGAACCCGCCACCCGCAGGCTCGCCCTGACGGGCACGCCGTTCCGCTCGGACACCGCGCCCATCCCGTTCGTCGACTACGTCGAGGACAACGCCGGAATCCGCCGGTCCAAGGCGGACTACACGTATGGCTACGGCGATGCGCTGAAGGACAACGTGGTCCGTCCGGTGATCTTCATGGCCTACTCGGGCCAGATGCGCTGGCGGACGTCGGCCGGCGAGGAGATGGAGGCGCAGCTCGGGGAGGGCTTCACCAAGGACATCACCGCGCACGCCTGGCGCACCGCGCTGAACCCCGAGGGGGAGTGGATCCCGTCGGTCCTCGCGGCCGCCGACAGGCGACTCACCGAGGTGCGGCGCACCATTCCGGACGCGGGCGCGCTGGTGATCGCCACCGACCACGACGACGCACGCGCCTACGCGGCGCAGCTCAAGCGGATCACCGGAGAGCCGGTTACCGTGATCCTTTCCGACGACGCCAAGGCCTCCGCCAAGATCGAGGACTTCTCCGCCGGGACCCAGCGCTGGATGGTGGCCGTGCGGATGGTCTCCGAAGGCGTGGACGTGCCGCGGTTGGCGGTCGGCGTGTACGCCACCTCCACTTCGACACCGCTGTTCTTCGCGCAGGCCGTGGGCCGCTTCGTGCGCTCCCGGAAACGGGGCGAGGTCGCCTCGGTCTTCCTTCCCTCGGTGCCGATCCTCATGGAGCTCGCCAACCAGATGGAACTCGAGCGGGACCATGCCCTGGACCGGCCGGAAAAGCATGTCGAGGATCCCGAGTTCGTTCCGGAAGACGCCCTGATGGATGAGGCGAACCGCGAGGACAAGGCCTCCGACTCGCTCACCAAGCAGAAGTTCGAGGCGCTGCAGTCGCAGGCGTCGTTCGACAGGGTCCTGTTCGATGGCGGCGAGTTCGGAATCGGCGGGACGATGGGCTCCGACGAGGAGCAGGACTTCCTCGGGATTCCCGGCCTGTTGGACGCCGACCAGGTGGGCCACCTGCTGCGGCAGCGCCAGCAGGAACACGCCACGCGGCGGAGCCGGAAGTCGGCGGTCCAGGGCCAGGAACCCGTTCCGTCGGTCGTGGACCACCGGCAGCTGATGGACCTGCGCAGCGAACTGTCCAAGAACGTGTCCGCATGGTCCGCCCGGACGGGCACTCCACACGGCGTCATCCACACCAAGCTGCGCGAGGTCTGCGGCGGCCCCGCCGTGGCACAGGCCAGCGCCGAACAGTTGAACAAGCGCCTCACCAAGCTGCGGGATTGGTTCGTCGGCCGCAAGTAGGGTGTTCCGGCGCGGTCCGCGACCCGTTCCCGGGACGGCTAGGAGATGACGACGCCGGCCGCGCGGAAGGCGGCGGAGGTCGCCGCGGCGTTCTCCGGGTGGACCGCGGCCGTGAGATTCGTCAGCACCGTCGTCGTGAAGCCCTCCGCCGCGGCGTCGCGCGCCGTGGCGAGCACGCAGTAGTCCGTGGCGATGCCGACGACGTCGACGGATTCGACGCCGCGCGAACGGAGCCAATCGCCCAACGGCGGCCCCGGGGGCGCCTCGCCCGGTCCCGGCTCCGGCTCGGGCCAGGCCGCGGAATCCGGCCGCGCGCCGGCTCCCTCGAACCCCGAGTAGGCGGCCGCATACCGGCCCTTGCGGAACCACGCGTCCACGAGTCCGGCCTCGATGGCAGGGGCGAGGCCGTCGTGCGGTTCGGCGCCACCGGTGCCGGCGACGCAGTGCGGCGGCCAACTGTCGACGTAGTCGGGGTCCGGGGAGAAGTGGTCGCCGGGATCGATGTGCCAGTCCTGCGTCGCGGCCACCGCCGCGTAGTCCCCGCGGCGCCGCGCGAGGTGTCCGGCGATGCGCGCCGCGACGGCCCCGCCGCCGGCGACCCCCAGGGATCCGCCCTCGCAGAAGTCGTTCTGCACGTCCACGATGATCAGAGCCCTGCCGGCCATGGTGTCTCCCCGTTCGTCGTGTTCCTGGTCCTGTAACTATTCCTTGTCGATGAATTCCGTCGGGATGACCGGCTCGCCCTTCTGCAGCCGGCGCGCCACGCCGGGCAGTTCCTGGACGCTGTCGTGGTGGCGTTGGGCGGCCCGGACCACGCCGTCGGCGCCGGTCCAGCCGTCCAGCAGTTCGCCCCCGGAGACGAACAGGTGGAGCAGCTCGCGGTCGTTGGCGTCCGAATCGGGCCGCTCGCCGATGCCGACGAGTTCCGCCGTCGCGCGCCCGCGTTCGTTGATCCGCCGGAACGCCGTCTTGCGTCCCCCCACGCTCAGTTTGTTCTTGGCGGCCTTGGCGACGTCGACGAACGTTCCGGCGTCGTCCTTGCGGCTAACCAGCTTGTACACCATGGAGGCCGTCGGCGCGCCGGAGCCGGTGACCAGTTCCGTTCCGACGCCGTAGGCGTCCACCGGGGCCGACTGCAGCGCCGCGATGGCGTATTCGTCCAGGTCGGACGTGACCATGATGCGCGTGTTGTGGTTGCCGAGGTCGTCCAGCAGGGTGCGCACCCAGCGCGCCTGCTCCACCAGGTCGCCCGAGTCGAGCCGGACCGCGCCGAGCTCCGGCCCGGCCACCTCGACGGCGGTTCGGACGCCCTGCTCGACGTCGTACGTGTCCACCAGCAGTGTGGTTCCCTTGCCCATGGATGCGACCTGCGCCTCGAACGCCGCGCGCTCCGAATCGTGCAGCAGCGTGAACGAATGCGCAGCCGTCCCCACCGTCTTCAGGCCGTAACGGTAGCCGGCCTCCAGGTTGGAGGTGCTGTCGAAGCCCGCGACGATGGCCGCGCGGGCCGCGCCGACGGCCGACTCCTCATGGGTCCGCCGGGACCCCATTTCGATGCAGGGCCGCGTGCCCGCGGAGGCGACCATTCGCGATGCCGCGGATGCCACGGCGGAATCGTGGTTCAGGACGGACAGGATGAACGTCTCCAGGACGCAGGCCTCCGCGAAGGTCGACTCCACGATGAGGATCGGCGAGTTGGGGAAGTAGAGATCGCCCTCCGCATAGCCGTAGATGTTCCCCGAGAACCTGAAGTCGGCGAGGAAGTCGATCGTGGTGGCGTCGACGACCTTGCGGGACGCCAGATGGTCCAGCTGCTCCTGTCCGAAGCGGAAGTGCCGCAGGCCCTCGAGGATGCGGCCGGTGCCCGCGACGACTCCGTAGCGGCGCCCCTCGGGCAGGCGGCGGGCGAAGGCCTCGAAGACCGAGCGGCGGTGGGCGGCTCCCGAATGCAGGGAGGCCTGCAGCATGGTGAGCTCGTAGTGGTCGGTGAAGAGCGAGGTGGGCTGCTGCCACATGCGCGGTACTCCTCGGTCGGCGGGTGGGCGGTGGGGCGGCCCCCGGCCGCCGTCCCTGCCACTCTAGATCAGTAACTCCGGGCGAGGGCCGGCGCGTGACGGTGCGGTCGTAGAATGGGTGCATGCCAGTGATCACCGCCCAGACCGATGTCCTGCCCCGGGCCGAGACCGAAGGCGTTGTCCGCCTCGACGTTCCCTACGTGCTGATCGTATGGAACGATCCGGTCAACCTCATGAGCTACGTCAGCTTCGTGTTCCGCAGCCACTTCGGCTACAGCGAGGCCAAGGCCGACGCCCTGATGCTGGAGGTGCACCAGGCCGGCCGGTCCGTCGTCGCCACCGGGACGCGCGAGAAGATCGAGACCGACGTCGCGGCGATGCACGGTTTCGGGCTGTGGGCCACGCTCCAGCGGGCGGACGAGTCCTAGGCGTGGCACGGGCCTTCAAGAATTCGCACCGCGGCCTGACCTGTCAGTTGGAGAAGGCCGAGCGGGACCTGTTGCGCGGCCTCTTCGAGGACGTCGTCACCATGCTGGAGCCGGCGCCACCGGCAGCCGGCGCGGCGGACGAGGATCCGCTGTGGGCCTTGGTGGGCATGGACCCCCAGGCGCACGCGGAGGGCTTCGCCGCACCGACCGACGAGGCCGTGCTCCGCCTCCTGCCGGACGCGGTCAAGGACGATCCGGCCGCTTCGCTGGAGTTCCGCAAGCTCACCGAGCGCCCGCTGCGCGAATCCAAGGTCGGCGCACTGCGGGCCGCGGCGTTGGCGGTGGAGACGTCGCCCGTGGTTCTTTCGCCGGCCGCCGCGCCGCAATTCGCCGCCGCCCTCAACGACGTTCGCCTGGTCCTGGCGAAGCGGCTCGGGCTGGAAAGCGACGAGGACGCGGAGCGCGTCCACGCCCTCGACGACTGGGGCCGGGCGGAAACCGTCGACGAGTACCTGGCCCTGGTCTACAACTTCGTCACGTGGCTGCAGGAATCCCTCATGCAGGCCCTCCACGGGTCGCTGTGACGTGGATGACACTTCGCCGTCAACCGCCCGGGGAGGTGGCCGGAGGAAGTATGGTCTGTAGACCATGACTCACGATCTAGGCCCGCGCGCAACCGCGGACGCTGTGACACCGCCGCGGGCGGCGTCGCCCCTGGGGATCTTCGACTCCGGCGTCGGCGGTCTCACGGTTTCGCGTGCCGTCATCGACCAGTTGCCGAACGAATCCACGCTCTACGTCGGGGACACCGCGAACAGCCCCTACGGTCCGCTGCCGATCGCCGAGGTCCGCGCCAACGCGCTGGGCGTCATGGACGAGCTGGTGGACGCCGGCGTCAAGCTGCTGGTCATCGCGTGTAACTCGGCGTCGTCCGCGGTGTTGCGCGATGCCCGAGAGCGCTACACGGCGCGCTACGGGATCCCGGTGGTGGAGGTCATCCAGCCGGCGGTGCGCCGGGCCGTCGCGGCGACCCGCAGCGGCCGGATCGGTGTCATCGGCACGTCCGCGACCGTGGGGTCGCGCGCCTACGAGGACGCGTTCGCGGCCGCGCCGCACCTGCACATCACGGCCGCGGCCTGCCCGCGTTTCGTCGAGTTCGTCGAGCGCGGCGTCACCACGGGGGACGAGCTGCTGCGGACCGCTGAAGAGTACCTGGCCCCGCTCAAGGCCGCCAACGTCGACACCCTGGTCCTCGGGTGCACGCACTATCCGCTCCTGACCGGTGTCCTCTCATACGTGATGGGGGACTCCGTCACGCTGGTCTCCAGCGCGGAGGAGACGGCCAAGGACGTCTACGCGGCCCTCATGCGCCACGGGTTGTCGCGCCCGGACGGCCCGCGGCCGACCCACGAGTTCATCTCCACCGGGGACGCCGGCTCGTTCGAGGTGCTGGCCCGGCGCTTCCTCGGACCCGAGGTGCTCGGTGTCCAGCGCGTTGACCACGTGGCGGCGCGCTATCCCACCGGATCCATCGCGCGGATCACCCCGGAGATGGTCGCCCGCGCCGGCGTCGGAACGGGCGGCCGGCCATGAAGCTCACCATCATCGGCTGCAGCGGATCGTTCCCCGGCCCGGGCTCGCCGGCGTCGTGCTACCTCGTCACGGGGCACGACGGCGTCCGCCCCTGGCGCATCATCCTGGACCTGGGCAGCGGCTCGCTGGGCGTGCTCCAGCGCTACATGGACCTGAAGGACATCGACGCGATCTTCCTCAGCCACCTGCACCCCGACCACTGCATGGACCTTTGCGGCCTGCACGTGGCCGTGCACTGGGACCCCACGGGCTGGAACCGGGACCGCATCACCGTCTGGGGGCCGGCAGCGACGGCGGACCGGATGGCCACCGCGTACGGCCTGCCGCTGGATCCGGGAATGCACGAGGACTTCGACTTCAACCACTGGACCGAGCGCGCCCCGGTGCGGCTCGGGCCGTTCACCATCACCGCGGTCCCCGTTCGGCACCCCGTCGAGGAGGCCTATGCGCTGCGCGTCGAGGCCAGCGAGCCGACGTCGGACGGTGGGATGCGCACGTCGGTCCTGGCCTATTCCGGGGACACCGACACGTGCGACGGACTCGTCGAGGCGGCGGCCGATTCGGATATGTTCCTGTGCGAGGCCGCCTTCGAGGAGGGCCGCGACGACGGGATCGACGGCGTCCATCTCACCGGGCGCCGCGCCGGGCAAATGGCGACCCAGGCCCGTGCCCGCCGCCTGCTGCTGACGCATGTGCCCGTCTGGACGGATATCAACACGGTGGTCTCCGAGGCCAAGGAAACGTACGACGGCGGCCTGGCGGTGGCGGTCTCCGGCGTCACCTACGGCGTGTGGTCCGGCACCCGGCTCGGGGAGCCGCAGGCGGCGCCCGAGGCGCAGGACCCGACGCGCGCGTAGCCGGCGGATCGACGCCCGTCCGCGCACACGCCCGGCGCGCCCGCGCGATGTCCGGCCGGGGCCGCTCCGCGCCTAAGCTGGAGGCATGACTGACGCATCGACCGTTTCCCCCGTCCTGCGCGCCGACGGGCGCACCCCCGGGCAGCTTCGCCCGATCAGCATCACGCGCGGCTGGTCCAGCCAGGCCGAGGGGTCCGCCCTGATCGAGTTCGGCAACACGCGGGTCCTGTGCACCGCGTCCTTCACGGCGGGCGTCCCGCGCTGGCTCAAGGGCGAGGGCAAGGGCTGGGTGACCGCCGAGTACGCCATGCTTCCGCGGGCTACCAACACCCGTTCGGCCAGGGAGTCCGTCAAGGGCAAGATCGGCGGCCGGACCCATGAGATCTCCCGGCTGATCGGCCGCTCGCTGCGCTCCATCATCGACACCAAGGCCCTCGGCGAGAACACGATCGTCCTGGACTGCGACGTTCTGCAGGCCGACGGCGGTACGCGCACCGCGGCCGTCACCGGAGCCTATGTGGCACTGGCCGAGGCCGTGCGCTGGGCGCGCGCGGAGAAGCTCATCAAGCCCAACGCCGAGGTGCTCCGCGACACCGTGGCCGCCGTCAGCGTGGGCATCATCGACGGCGTCCCGATGCTGGACCTGCCGTACGTGGAGGACGTCCGCGCCGAGACGGACATGAACGTCGTCGTCACCGGATCCGGCCAATTCGTCGAGGTGCAGGGCACCGCCGAGGGCGCGCCCTTCGACCGCGACGAGCTGGACCGCCTGCTGGACCTGGCGCTCGCCGGCACCACGGAGCTTTCGCGTATCCAGCGCGAGACGCTGGGGGGTTCCGCGTGAGCGGCGCCGTGGCGGACAAGGTCCCGCGGCTGGTCCTGGCCACCCGCAATCCCGGCAAACTGCGCGAACTCCGCGAGTTGCTCCGCGACCGCATCCCGGGGATCGACGTCGATACGCAGGTCGTGGACGCGGCCGCGCTCGGCGCCCCCGACGTCGCCGAGACGGGAACGACGTTCGAGGAGAACGCCCTGCTCAAGGCCCATGCGATCGTCGCGCACACGGGCCTGCCCGCGATCGCCGACGACTCGGGGATCGCCGTCGAGGTACTGGGCGGGGCGCCCGGAATCTTTTCGGCGCGTTGGGCCGGCACCCACGGCGACGACCGCGCGAACCTCAAACTGCTTCTGGACCAGGTGGCCGACATCGACGATTACCACCGCGGAGCCGCGTTCGTCTGCGCCGCGGCGCTGGCCCTTCCCGGCGGTGCGGAGGCGGTGGAGACGGGCCGGCTCCCCGGCACGCTGCTGCGCGAGCCGCGCGGCGAAGGCGGTTTCGGCTACGACCCCATCCTCCGGCCCGAGGGACTGGAACGGAGTTGCGCCGAGCTCGGTCCGGAGGAGAAGAACGCGATCAGCCACCGCGGTCAGGCCTTCCGGGCGCTTTTGCCGCACATCGTCGAGGCGCTGTCCGGGAACGTACCGGGCGCCTGAGGCATTCGCCACACGGACGGGCGAGGACCGCCGAAACGTCGGGGACCTAGGGCACACTTGAGGGCAATGAATACTTTTTCCGTGCTCCCGACCGCCGCGGCCACCGACCCCTCGGGAGGCAGTGCCTTGTCAGGCATCGCCGACTGGGCCGTCGGCCTCATGGAGACCATTGGGGCGCCCGGCGCCGCCTTGGCCATCGCGTTAGAGAACCTTTTCCCGCCCTTGCCCTCGGAAATCATCCTGCCCCTGGCCGGGTTCACCGCCAGTCGCGGTTCGTTCACTTTGGCGGAGGCGCTCTTTTGGACCACGCTGGGTTCCGTGGTGGGCGCCATCGCCCTGTATTGGCTCGGGCGTGCCCTGGGGCGCGAACGCACGCGGTGGATCTTCGGCAAGTTGCCGCTGGTGGATCTGAAGGACGTCGACCGCGTCGAGGCGTGGTTCGACAGGCACGGGGCCGCCGCCGTCTTCTTCGGCCGGATGATTCCGCTCTTCAGGAGCCTGGTGTCCATTCCCGCGGGTGTGACGGCCATGCCGCAATGGAAGTTCATCGGGCTCACCACGGCGGGCAGCGCGATCTGGAACTCCATCTTCGTGCTCGCGGGCTACTACCTGGGCGAGAATTGGCACGTCGTGGAGGCCTACGCCGGGGTCTTCCAGAAAATCATCATCGCCCTGGTGGCGCTGTACCTCCTCTACTTCGTGGTCAGCCGCGTCGTCAAGCACCGCCGCGACCGCGCGGCCGTGCCCGGCGTCGACCCGGCCAACGACGGTCCGTCCAGCTAGGCACGGGGGCATGTCCTACGACTTCACGTCCATCGACTTCGAGACCGCCAACGGATTCCGCGGTTCGGCCTGCAGCGTGGGCCTGAGCAAGGTCCGGGGCGGCAGGATCGTCGAGGAGGCTTCGTGGCTGATGCGGCCGCCGGAGGGATTCGACCACTTCGACGCGCGCAATGTGCAGATCCACGGCATCACCGCCGACATGGTCGCCGGGGAACCGCGATTCGGCGACCTCTTCCCGGAGATCGCCGGATTCATCGGTGGCGACGCGCTGGTTGCCCACAACGCCGCCTTCGACCTCGGGGTCATCCGCTCCGGCCTCGAGGCGTCCGGCCTGCCGGGCCCCGCCTACGACTACGCCTGCACCGTGATCCTCGCACGGCGCAGCTACGACCTTCCCTCGTATTCACTGCCTTTCGCGGCGGAGGCCGCAGGCGTTCCGCTGCGCAACCACCACGACGCCGTGGAGGACGCGCGCGCCTGCGCCGGGATCATGATCGACATCGGACGCATCCACGGCGCCCCCACGGTTGGCGGGCTCCTCGGGGCGCTGGCGGTGCGCCCGGGCCGTTCGGAGGCTTTTGTCCCGGGCGATCCGCTGTCCAAGGCCACGCGGGACGCGCAGGGCTGGAAACAGGCCGGCGGCACGGTCCCGCAACAGCCCGAATGGGCGGTGTGGCCGCAGGAGGGCAAGGATCCGGCGCCGAATCCCGACGCCGACGCGGCGCACCCGCTTTTCGGCGAGACGGTGGTCTTCACCGGGAACCTGGGCATCAGCCGCCAGGACGCCAAGAACCGCGCCGCGGACGTCGGCGCGACCACGGCGAGCCGCGTGACCCGCAGGACCTCCGTGCTGGTGGTCGGCGACGGCTTTGCCGCCCGGGATCTGGCGGGCGGGAGGCTGACCTCGAAGGCGAAGCACGTGCTGCGTCTCCGCGAGGCGGGTGCCCGCGTGGAGGTGCTCGCCGAGGGGGAGTTCCTGCAGATGGTCGGCGGCTCCTGGCCGGAGGGCCGCTAGCCCTCGCCGAAGGTCAGCCGGATCCACCGTCGCGCCATCTCCCGGATGGCGTCGGCGCTTGGTGTCAGCGATTCCCAGTCCGCGGGCAGGGCTGCCGTCCCGTGGGCGGCGGCGAGCAGGGCTCCCGCGAAGGCCGCCTCCGGTGTCCGGCCCCGGGCACAAAGCGTGCCCGCCGCGTCCGCCAGCGCGTCCGCCGGATCCGCATAGGCCCGTCCTGCCGCCGCGACGGCGGCAACCGCGGCGCGCAGCGCGTCCCACGCGTGACCCTTTTCCCCCGTTCCCGCGTCCTTCTCGCCGGGCACTCCGGCGCCGGACAGCGCCCGGTGGACGAGCATCGCGGCAGCGGCCGCCGCCGACGTCGCCGCGCGTGATCCGTGGGTTAGGGCGGCGGCGTCGGTCGCGAACTTCGCCGTCGTCGCCGGGGTCACCCGGGGGAGCAGCGCGCTCACGGCGGCGCGGGCCAGGACGCCGGGACCGTCGGCGGACGCATCGTGGGGGCGCCCCACGGTCCCCATCGCGTCGTGGTCCAGCCCGGACAGGTCCAGCGGGTCGGCGGGGGCGATCCCTCCCGGGGCCAGCGGTGCCAGCGCCTCGTCGAGCCATCGCGGCCGGGGCTCGGGCGCGCCATCCGGGAAGGACCCGGTGGCCAGACGGTGCCAGCGGAGACCGGCCAGCCACATGCACGCCGCCTCGTCCGATCCGAACCCGTCGTTTGCCCATTCGAGGGCCTCGAGCAGCCCGTCCATGAGGTAGAGCTGGAGGCTGGAACCGCCGTCGAGCGTCCCCTGCGGCGCGGCGTCCGCGGCGTGCCCGAGTCCCGGCGCGATGGCCGTCGCGGCCAGGACGGCCACCACGCGGTCGGCGAACTGCTCGGCGGTCAGGGAAGTCTCATGGGTCGAAGTCACTGGGCCAGTGTAGTGAAGGCGTGGCGGAACCAACCTGTCGGGGGCGGACAGTAACGTGGCGGTATGAGAATGCTCCACACTTCCGATTGGCACCTCGGCCGGTCGTTCCACGGCGCCGGCCTCCTGAAAGATCAGGAGGCGTTCATCGACGAACTCGTCGACGTCGTCGGTCAGCGCTCGGTCGACGTCGTGCTCATCGCCGGCGACGTGTACGACCGCGCGCTCCCGGGAGTCGACGTCGTGTCGCTATTCGACGACGCGCTGGTCCGCCTGCGCCGCGCGGGGGCACAGGTGGTGGTCAGCAGCGGCAACCACGACTCCGCGACCCGGCTGGGCTTCGGTCGCCGGCTCTTCGAGGAGGCCGGGCTGCACCTTCGAACCAATGCCGCGGACCTGGCCCGGCCCGCGCTGTTCGATGGCGGGGACCACGTCCTCGCCGTCTACGCCCTGCCCTACCTCGAGCCCCGCATGGTCGCCGAGGAGCTGGACGTCGAGGAGCCCGGCCACGCCCCGGTGATCTCCGCGGCGCTGGACCGCGTCAGGCTGGATCTGGCCGCACGGCGCGCGGGATCGCCGGTTCCGGTGCGTTCCGTCGTGCTGGCCCACGTGTTCGCCGCCGGCGGCGCCGCCTCCGAGAGCGAGCGCGAACTCAGCGTCGGCGGCCTCGATGTGGTGCCCGTGTCGCACTTCGAGGATTTCGACTACGTCGCGCTCGGCCACCTGCACGGCCGCCAACGGCTGGCCGAGAACGTCCGCTACTCCGGTTCCCCGCTGGCGTACTCCTTTTCGGAGGCCGGCCACACGAAGGGCGCACTGCTCGTGGATGTCGGGCCGGAGGGGCTGCGGGACGTCGAGGCCGTCGAATGGGCGGCGCCGCGGCGCCTCGCGGTCCTCCGCGGGGAGCTCGAGGCGCTGCTGTCCAATCCGGAGTACGAGTGGGCGCGGACGGCCTGGTGCCAGATCAGCCTCACGGACACGGAACGTCCGGCGCAGGCGATGGAGCGGCTGCGCGCCCGGTTTCCGGACACCCTTGTGCTGTCCTTCGACCCCCAGGGGCGGAAGGACGACGCCGCCACGACGTACGGCGAGCGAATCGCGGCGGCGGACACGGCGCAGGAGGTCTGCGAGGGGTTCGTGGAGCACGTGCGGCAACGTGCGGCCAACGACGCCGAGTCCGGCCTGTTGAACGACGTCCTGGCCGATGCCGCGTCCACCCTGGTGAGCGCATGAGGATCCACCGGCTGGAGGTCGAGGCGTTCGGGCCGTTCGCGGATCGGCAGACCGTCGACTTCGACGAGCTCTCCGGAGCGGGGCTGTTCCTCCTGAACGGGGAGACCGGGGCAGGGAAGACAAGCGTGTTGGATGCCATCTGCTACGCCCTCTATGGAGGGCTTCCCGGGGCGCGGGAGGGATCCACGCGACTGCGGAGCGACCATGCCGCGGAGTCCGTCGCCCCCGAAGTCCTCTGCGAGTTCAGCACCGGCGGACGGCGTTTCGAGGTGCTGCGCAGCCCGGCGTGGGAGCGGCCGAAGTCCCGCGGATCCGGGACCACCAAGCAGCAGGCCCAGAGCCGCCTGCGCGAACACGTCGACGGGTCCTGGCGCGAAAAGTCCACGCGCAACGACGAGGTTTCCGGGGAAGTCCGGGCCGTCCTGGGGCTGGACAAGGAGCAATTCACCAAGGTCGCCATGCTTCCTCAAGGCGAATTCGCATCATTCCTCCGTGCCAAGGACAAGGAGCGCGAGGCACTGCTGAAGCGGCTGTTCGACACGACCACCTACGCGTCCGTGGAGCAGCTCCTCGCCGATCGGCTGTCGTCCGCCCGCGTGGAGGCCGACGACGCCCGGCGCAGCCGTGTGACCAAGCTGGAGCACCTGCGGACGGAGGCCGGGGCAACACTCGGGTCCGAGGCCGAACCGGACGCGTTGGACGTCGGGGACGATCGACTGCCCCAGGCTATTGCGGACCTGTTGGAACTGCGTCTTGCCGAAAGCGACGGGCAACTGCGACTCACCGAGTTGTCGCTGTTCCAGGCGCAGACCACTGTCCGGGAGCTGGAGCAGCGGGTGGAGGACGCGCGCCTGCTGGGCGAACTCGACGAACGGACCCGACGGCACCGCGGGGAAGCGGCTGCCGCCGGGGAGGCCGCCGAGGTTCTGCGTGCCCATGAGCGGGCGGTGGCGGTCCAAGCCGAGGCGCAGGCGTCGGCCGCAGCCGAGGCCGAGTCGCTCGCCGCCACGAAGGAAGCGGACCGGACGCTTGCCGCACTGCGGGCGCATCAGATGGCGGCTTCCCTCGTGGAAGACGCCAAGTCCGTCGGCGAAGCCCACCGCCTGGCATCGGACGAGGCGGCCGTCGTGGCGGAGGCGCTTCCGCAGGAGACCGAACTGTCGCAACTGGACGCCCGCGTCACCGCTCTTGGTCGTGAGATCGTCTCCCTCGAGGCGGAGGTGGGCTCGGACGAGGCGGACCTCGCCCGGGCGCGGGAGTCGCTCCCGGGGCTGCGCGCCGATGTCGAGGCCACGTCCAAGGAGGCCTCCGCCCTGGACAGCAGGAGGTCTTCCCTCGAAAGCGCCGAACGGATCCTGGGGCTCGTCCGCGAACGCGACGCACACCGCCCACGGGCCCGGGCCGCGGCCGAAAAGTGGGTGCGCGCCTCGGAGGACGCCCTGCGCGCCCGTGGGGAAGCCACGCTCCTCTCACGGCATCGCCTGTCCCAGGCGGCGGCTTCCCTGGCCGTCGAGTTGACCGAGGGCGAACCCTGCCCGGTTTGCGGTTCGCACGAACACCCGATGCCGGCGACGTCGGGGGACGGGCCCCTGGTCACGGATGCCGACGAGGCCGCCGCGGAGGCGGCCGCGGCCGTGGCAGCCGCGACGGAGCTTCAAGTCCGCGAAGCGCTGGACAAGGAACGCATCGAGGAATCCCGCCTGCTGGCGCTGGCCGGCTCGATCGACGAGACCGACGCAGCGGAGACGGTCCGGCAAGCGAGTGGCGCCCTCGAGACGGCGCGGGATGCCGCGGACCGCCACTGCGCGGCGCGGGAGCGCGAGTCGGAAACGCTCCGCCGCGTCGAGGAGTTTGAGCCCCGTGTCGGCGCGGGCCGGCAGCGACTCGCCGCGCTGCGCTCGAGCGCGGAGGAGTTGGGGGCCACCGCCGGGGCACAGCGGAAGCGGCTGGCCAACCTGCGCGGATCCCACGCGTCTCTCGCCGCCCGGCTGGCTGACGTGCGGAGCGCAGCGGAGCTTTTGGGCCGGCGCGTCGACGCGGAGCGCAGGCTGGCCTCGTCCTCCGCGGCGTTGGTGTCCGCGCGCGCCAAGCTGGACGCGGTCCTCTCCGAGCGCGGTTTCGCGGACGCGGCGGAGCGCGTTGCCGCGCTTCAGCCCGCGCGGCGCGAGGGCGAGCTGCGGGCCCTGCTGGCCGAGCACGGCGCCGAGGCCGTCCGGCTCGAGACGCTGGCCGCGCATCCGGGCATCGCGCGGGCACGAACGGCAGCGGGGGAAGGTCCGGGGGAGCCGACGTCGGTGGCACTCGCGGCAGCCGCGGATCATCGGGCGTCGTGTGCCGGGGCCAGGGACGCGGCGTTGCGGGAACGCGCGGTGCTGGACTCCTACGCGGGACGGTTCGGCGCCGCGCGCACCGCCCTCGATGAGCTCCTCGCGCGCATGGGCCCGGTGCTGGAGCGGTTTGAGACGGTCAAGGCGGTGGCGGAGTTGGTCCGGGGCGGCGGCGAGAACATCCTGCGGATGACGTTGTCCACCTACGTCCTCGCGGCCCGGCTGGAGGCGGTCGCGGCGGCCGCAACTGTGCGCCTGAACGTGATGAGCAATGGGAGGTACGCGCTGGTCCACGACGACGGGCGGCGGGGGAACAACAAATCCGGGCTGGGACTGCAGGTCGTGGACGCGTGGACGGGCCAACAGCGGGACACGTCCACGCTCTCGGGCGGCGAGTCGTTCATGGCTTCGCTGTCACTCGCCCTGGGGCTCGCCGATGTGGTGCAGCAGGAATCCGGCGGCATCGACATGGAAACCCTCTTCGTCGACGAGGGGTTCGGGTCCCTGGACGAGGGCGCTCTCGAACTCGTCATGGACGCCATCGACGGACTGCGCGCCGGCGGAAGAACGGTGGGCGTGGTCAGCCACGTCCCAGAGATGAAACAACGGATCCCGGCCCAGCTGCGCGTCGACAAGGGGCGCCACGGATCCCGCCTCAGTGTCGTCATGGACACGGTGGGAGCGCGTTGAGCCGGTAGTAGAATGGGCCACACAAGGGTTGGGCGCTCCGGGTGGCTGGGACGGGCGCACGCTTTTGAGGAACCCTGAACCGTGACCGTCCACACCAAACGGCCCTCCGCCTTCCGGGCACTGCTCGACATCGCCGGACCGGCCTTCTTCCCGATCGCCTTCTTCGCCCGCCTGCCGCTGGCCATGCTCACGATCGGCGCACTCACCCTCGTCTCGTCGGTCAGCGGCTCCTACGCATCCGGCGGCCTCGCTGCCGGAGCCGTGGGCATCGGCTCCGCGGCGGGTGCGCCGCTGCTGGGCTACGCCGCGGACCGGTTGGGGCAGCGGCGCATCCTGTTGCCCTCCTCCCTGGCGCACGCCGTCGTCGTCGCCGCACTCGTCTTGACGGTTACGGCGGGGAACACCGGCGCGGGAAATCTGGCGCTGGCCCTCGCGGCCGGGGCAACATGCCCCCAGGTCGGGTCGATGGCACGGGTCCGCTGGATGTCGCTCACCACTGGCCGCCCCGCGGCGCGTCGGGAACTCGAAACGGCACTGAGCTACGAGAGCACCGTGGACGAGCTCACTTTCGTGATGGGACCGGCGATCGTGGGACTGCTGGCGTCGCTCGTCGCGCCGTGGTTGCCGCTGGCGCTCGCGGCCGCGTTGACACTGCTCCTGGTCCCCGCCTTCGCCATTCACCGCACGGGCACCGCCGTGCCGCAGCATGGACGCGCGGGCCACGAGTCCGCCGGCCGGTGGGATCGCGGCCGCCTGCTGCGGGTGGCAGTGGCGGTCGCCGGCATGGTGGGCATGGGCACCCTGTTCGGTTCCACGGCCGCCGGTGCGGTCGCCTTCGCCGGGCACCAGGGCCAGCCCAGCGCCGGCGGACTGCTGTACGCGGCGCTCGGCCTGACCTCCGCGGCCACGGCACTGTCCGTCTCCGCCTGGCCCTCGGGCTGGGCACAACCGGCCAGGTGGGTTGCCTGCTCTGCCACCCTGGTGCCCCTGACGCTGCTGCTCCAGCTCCCGGCAAGCACGGGGGCGATGGTGCTCGTGCTGCTGCTCGTGGGTCTGCCCGTCGGTCCCGTCATGGTCACGGTCTTCACCGTCGGCGGGGACGTCGCCCCGGCCGGGAGGCTGGGCACGGTCATGACCCTCCTGGCCAGCGGGATCGTCGTGGGAACGGCGATCGGGAACTCCCTCGCGGGGTTGCTGGCCGACGGCCACGGCCACCGCGGGGCCTTCGCGGTCGCCGCCGCGGCCGCCGTTGTCCTGCTCGCGGCAGGCACCCTGATGGCGCGGCTCCGCTCCCGAAAATAGGGGGTGGCGCAATATGCCCGTTGCCGTATTATGATTTCCAGCACATAAACCGTCCGAACGGTCGGTCTATGCGAACATCATCGATCCAGTGCGCAACCCACGGCGCAGAACAACGGAGCCCCCATGGCAACATCCACTCCACTTCGTCCCGCTGAAAAGCGGAAGGAAGAACGCAAGGTCCTCGCAGGCACCCTGGTCGGCACCACCATCGAGTGGTACGACTTCTTCATCTTCGCCCAGCTCACCGCCACGCTGCTGGCGCCGTTGTTCCTGACGCCGCTGCAGGAGGGCAACGCCGCCCTCGCCCAGATCCTGTCCTTCGCCATGATCGGCATCTCGTTCTTCTTCCGCCCGCTCGGCGCCATCGTCGCCGGCCACCTCGGCGACAAGTTCGGCCGCAAGCAGGTGCTCGTCTTCACCCTTATCCTCATGGGCGTGGCGACCGCACTGATCGGCCTGCTCCCCACCTACGCCCAGATCGGACTGTGGGCACCGCTGCTTCTCGTCCTGCTCCGGGTCATCCAGGGCTTCTCTGCCGGAGGGGAATGGGGCGGCGCTGCCCTCATGGCCGTCGAGCACGCACCCAACCACCGTCGCGGACTGTTCGGGGCGTTCCCGCAGATCGGCGTGCCCATCGGAATGATCCTGGCCACCGGCCTGCTCTTCCTGCTGCGCACGTCCATGAGCCCGGAGGACTTCCTCGCCTGGGGCTGGCGCATCCCGTTCCTGCTTTCCGTTCTGCTGATCGTGGTCGGTTACATGATCCGCCGCACCGTCGAGGAATCACCGATCTTCAAGGAGCTCGAGCAGCGCAAGGCCAGCGAGCACACCCCGCTGCGCCAGCTGTTCCAGACGAACACGAAACAGGTCGTCCAGGCGGCCCTGATCTTCATCTCCAACAACGCCGCCGGCTACCTGGTCATCGCGTTCTTCATCACCTACACCACCAAGGTGCTCGGCATGGAGCTCGCGCCGGTTCTGCTGGCCACGACGTTCGGCTCGTTCGGGTGGCTGATCTTCACGCTCGTCGGAGGGTGGCTGTCCGACCACATCGGGCGGCGCAACACGTTCCTCATCGGCTACGGAATCGTGTTCGTGTGGATGATCCCGATGTTCGCGCTGATCGACGGCGGCAACATCTTCGTCTACGGCGCGTCCATCTTCATCCTCACCATCGGCCTGGGCCTGTCCTACGGTCCGCAGTCCGCGCTGTACGCCGAGATGTTCCCGGCGCACATCCGCTACTCGGGCATTTCGATCGGCTACGCGATGGGCGCCATCCTGGGCGGGGCGTTCGCGTCCACGATCGCCCAGGCGCTGCTCGCGGCGACCGGCTGGTCCGGCTCCATCGCGCTGTACATCATGGCCATCACCGTGGTTTCGGTCGGCGGCGTGCTGTGGGTCGGCGAGACCAAGGGCCGCAACCTGCGCGTCGAGGACGTCGTGGAGACGACCCCGGTCGCCTAAACGCACCGCAAACGACGCCGGCCGGCTCCCGTTCGGGGGCCGGCCGGCGTCGTTGTGCCCGGGTGGATCAGCGCGCGGAGAGGAACTCCAGCGTCCGCTGCTTGAAGGACCGGGAGGTGACGGCGTTGGCGTGCGTGCGGGCCGGCAGCAGGTATTCGGCGACCTCGGTCCCGCGCACGCGCAGCAGGGTGGTGAGGTCCGGCAGCGTCGCGGCCATCCCGTCCCGGTCGCCGGCGACCAGAAGCACCGGCATACCCGGCACGGTGTGGGCCGGGTCGAACGGCTCGGACTTGACCGCCTCCACCATGCTCATCAGCGCGAACAGGTCGTTGCCCGGGACCAGGCGCGCCATGCGCAGCAGCTCCGCGGTCGGGGCGTCCTCGATCGTCGAGCCGTCGGCGAGGTGGCGCTGGGCGGCGGCGAGGTCGAAATCCGCCAGCGGATCGTGGGCGGCCGCGCCGCCGAGAACCAGCCGCCGCACCAGCTGCGGCTGCGTGGCGCCGAACTCCCAGGCCAGCCGCGACCCCAGCGAATAGCCCAGGACGTCGACGCCGGAGCCGGGATCGCCCTCGCGCAGGGGCCGCACGTGTTGGTCCTGCAAAACCTGCAGGAGATCGGCGCGGATGCGGCTTGGGGTGTACGCGTCCAGGTCCTCCGGCGCGGGGCTTGCCCCGTGGCCGGGCAGGTCGACGGCGATGGCCCGCCGGCCGGCGTCGTTCAGCGCAGCGATCCAACCGGTGGAGACCCAGTTGAGTTCCGTGGAGGAGGCGAAGCCGTGCACCAGCAGGACCGGTGGCGCGCCGGCGTCGTCCGCCGGATCGAACGTGCGGACGGCCAGGCCGTTGGCCGAACCCTCGACCAGGTGCTCCGGGTGCGTGGCCACGGCCTAGTCCTCGTCCGGGTTCGCCGTGAGGCGGACGCGCCGTTTCGGCGCGGCGTCCCGCGGAACGGTGCCGACGATCCCCGCGGCGTCGTCCGGAACCTCGAACACCACCAGCGTCTCGCCGACGCGGATCGTGTCCCCGGGCCCGCCGTGCGTGCGCAGGACCCGTCCTGCCTGGGGGCTGGGGAGCTCCAGGGCGCTCTTGGTGGTCTCCACCTCGACGAGGGGCTGGTTGCGTTCGACCTGGTCGCCCTCGGCGACCAGCCATTCCAGGACGGTCGCCTCGATCAGGCCCTCGCCGAGGTCCGGCAGCGGGAAGGGAAGCTCAGCCACGGCGGTACTCCAATACTCGTTGAATGCCGAACAGGATCCGGTCGATGTTGGGGATGTACTCGTCCTCGAGGTCCCCCGAGGGATACGGTACGTCGAACCCGGTCACCCGCTCAACGGGCGCCCGGAGTGTGCCGAAGCAACGTTCGGTGACCAGTTGGGCCACCTCGGCCCCCAGGCCGGCGGTCTGCGGGGCCTCGTGCACGACCACGGCGCGGCGCGTCTTGGCCACGGAGGCTGCCAGGCCCTCGGCGTCGATGGGCTTGAGCCAGCGCAGGTCCACCACCTCGACGTCGATCCCGTCCTCGGCCGCCAACTCGGCGACCTGTTGGCAGCGGGCCACCATGGCGCCCCACGCGATCAGCGTCAGGTGGCGCCCCTCCCGGGCGACGACGGATCCCGTCAGCGTGCCGGGGTCCCCGAGCAGCACCTCGCCCTTCTGCCAGTAGCGGGACTTGGGTTCCATGAAGATGACGGGGTCCGGCATCGCGATCGCGTTCTTGAGCAGGTGGTATGCCTGGTGCGGGTTCGCGGGGGAGACGACCTTCAGTCCCGGTACGTGGGCGAAGAGGGCCTCGAGCGACTCCCCGTGGTGCTCCGGTGCGCGGATGCCGCCGAAGCTGGGAACGCGCAGCGTGACGGGCATGGGCAGGGTCCCGCGGCTGCGGTAGTTCATGCGGCCCAGCTGGCACACGATCTGGTTGACCGCAGGGTAGGCGAAGCCGTCGAACTGGACCTCGGGGACGGGGCGGAACCCGGCCATGGCCAGGCCCACGGAGAGGCCGATGATCCCGGACTCGGCGAGCGGGGTGTCGTAGACGCGGTCCGCCCCGTGCTTGGCCTGCAGCCCGTCGGTGATGCGGAAGACGCCGCCGAGGGCGCCCACGTCCTCCCCGAACACCATGGCACGCGGGTCCGCGGCGAGGGTTTCGTCCAGGGCGCGGTTCAGGGCCTGTTGCATGGACATCGTGGTGCCGGCCGTTCCGCGGTGCGCGTCCATGGAGGTCCCTTCGAGGGTGGTGGTCTCAGGCATGTTCGGTCTCCTTGCGCCAGTTCGCGGCCTGGGCCTTCAGGGTGTCGGTGGGTTGCTGGAAGACGAAGTCGAACATCTCGTTGCCCGGGCGCGGACCGAGGTCCTGGATGCCCAGTCGGACCCGCTCCTCGAGCTCGGCGGCGCGGTCGCGCGCCGCCGCGACATCGGCGGCCGTGATGACGCCATCGGCCAGCAGCCGCAATTCGAGGCGGGACACGGGGTCCTCTCCGGCGTCGCGACGCTCGTCCTCGAGCGTGCGGTAGCGCCCCGGGTCGTCCGAGGTGGAGTGCGGTCCGCGCCGGTAGGTCATCGCCTCGACGATGGCCGGCCCGTTGCCGGCGCGGCCGTGTGCGGCGGCCGCGCGCACGGCCTGGACCACGGCAACGACGTCGTTCCCGTCCACTTGGAGGGCGGGTATCGCATAGGCGGCTCCGCGCGCGGCGACCGATCCGCCGGCGACCTGGCGCTCGGTGGGGACGGAGATGGCCCAGCCGTTGTTCTGGATGAAGAAGACCACCGGCGCCTTCATCACCGCGGCGAAGTTCATCGCCTCGTGCACGTCGCCCTGCGAGCTGGCGCCGTCGCCGAAGTAGGCGATGGCCACGCCGTCCTTGCCGTCCGTCCGCTGGCCGTGCGCCCACCCGACGGCGTGCAGCACCGAGCCGGCCACGACCGCCTGGATGGGGGCCACGTGGGTCTCCGCCGGGTTGTAGAGGCCCCCGTGCCAGGTGGCCTTGTGTGTGGACATGTACTGGACCATGTCGACCCCGGCCGTCAGGGCGACGCCCATCTCGCGGTACGTCGGGAACGCGAAGTCACGGGTGAAGTCGAGGGCGTGGGCGCTGCCCACCTGGGCGGCCTCCTGCCCGAGCTCCGGGGCGTAGCCGGGGATGATGCCCTGCCGCTGCCACGCGACGGCCGAGGAATCGAGGTGGCGGACCTGGACCATCAGCCGGTGGAGGTCCCTGAGCTCCTCGGGGGAGAGCGCCGCGGCGTCCGGTTCCAGTGCGGGTGTGCTGCCCACGAGGCGGCTCCTTCGTTGTGCGGATGGCTAGATGCCAGTGACGCTAGTCACCGCCCCAGATCTGCGCAATCTGGTCGCCAGGACCGGTGCAGTGTGTGCAGTCTGTGGCATGATCTGCGCAAAGACTCAGACAAAATGTAAATCTAGCCCCGGGAGTACCGCATGCCTGTCGATTCGTTGGACGCGAAGATCCTCGAGGCCTTTTCCGGCGATCCGCGGATGTCGGTGTTGGAGGCGTCGCGCGCGCTCGGGGTCGCCAGGGCGACCGTTCAGGCGCGGCTGGACAAGATGCAGCGCCAGGGGGTGGTCACCGGCTGGGGTCCGCACCTCTCCGCGGAGGGGCTCGGGTTTCCGGTCCGGGCCTACTGCTCGCTCGCTATCCACCAGGACGCGGGGCACGACGCCGTAGCGGACGCGCTCGCGGCGATCCCGGAGGTGTTGGAGCTCCACACCGTGTCGGGGGAGAGCGACCTGCTGGCGTGCGTCGTGGCGCGCTCCAACCCGGACCTGCAGCGGGTGCTCGATGCGGTCATCTCCACGGGTACCGTGGTGCGGTCCTCTTCGCTGGTGGTGCTGAACACGCCGATCCCGCTGCGGGCGCTGCCCTTGGCGCGCGCTGCCGCGGCTTCGTGACGCCGACTGTTTGCGGAGTCCCCCGGTGCGGGAGTATCCTCAGTTAGAGTCAATCTGACACTAACTAAGGGGCCCGTGGGTGAGACCATCGGGAGGGAGTCGCGTCATGGAGTTCGCCAACGTTTCCGAACGCCGCGACCTGACCCCGGAACTGGCCGTCTCCACCGTGATCTTCGCGTTGCGCGACGACGGGACGGGAAGCGGCAAAACCTTGTGGCTGCCGCTGGTGCGCAGAACCAGGGAACCGTACAGGGGCCGGTGGGCACTGCCCGGGGGACCTCTCGGTGCCCGCGAGACGCTGCAGGACGCCGCCGCGCGCAACCTGCTGACCACCACGGGTCTGGTTCCCCGCTATCTCGAGCAGCTTTACGCGTTCGGCGGGCTGGACCGTTCCCCATCGCGGCGCGTCGTCTCGATCGTGTACTGGGCACTGGTGCGGGAGGACGACGCCGCGGACCCCGCCGCCGGGGAGGCGACGTCGGTGTTGCGCCAGGACCCGAACGTCGCCTGGTTCCCCGCCGAGGGCCCCGAGGCCCAGGAGGCCTTGGCCTTCGACCATTCGGAGATCGTCCGCTACGCGCAGTGGCGGTTGCGGAACAAGGTGGCCTACGGCTCCATCGCCCACCGGTTCCTCGGCGACCGCTTCACGCTCGCACAGGTCAGGGAGGTCTACGAAGCGGTGCTCGGCCGCCGGATCGACCCGGCCAACTTCCGCCGCCAGCTCCGCGGCGCCGAGGACATCGAGGCCACAGACGAGTACCTCCACGGCGGCAAGCACCGGCCCCCGCGGCTTTACCGCTACACCGGTCCGCCGCCCACCAACGGCGCTCCGGCCCCGGCACGGAACCCCGCAGACACCCACGGCAGAAACAGGAACCCAGCATGAGCAGCGTGAACACCACCATCCAGCGTTTGACCCTGGGCAAGGCACCGGACGCCACCTGCACCACGGACCTTGCCAAGGCCCCGTGGAACTTCGACGCCGGGGCGCCCTCCTATGGTCCGGGTTCCTCCATGGGCGACACCGCCCCGCCCGCCACCCCGCGGCAGGGCGAACTGCCCGAGGAGTACCGCAACGCCGGTGACGCCGAGCTCGACGGCCGGATCCGCGCGGCCAAGCGGACCCTCGGCGACCGGTTGGTGGTGTTGGGCCACTTCTACCAGCGCGACGAGGTGGTCCAGTACGCGGACTTCGTCGGAGACTCCTTCCAACTCGCCAACGCCGCCCAGACGCGCGACGCGGCGGAGTACATCGTCTTCTGCGGCGTCCACTTCATGGCCGAAACGGCGGACATCCTCTCCCGCGAAGACCAGGCCGTCGTCCTGCCGAACCTCGCCGCCGGTTGCTCGATGGCCGACATGGCGGACGAGTCCTCGGTCGAGGAGTGCTGGGAGCAGCTCATGGAGCTCTACGCCGCCGAATCCGACGAGGACGGCAAGGCCCCGGTCATCCCCGTCACCTACATGAACTGCTCCGCCGCCCTGAAGGCGTTCGTCGGGCGACACGGCGGGATCGTGTGTACGTCCTCGAACGCCGCCACGGTGCTCGAGTGGGCCTTCGAACGCGGGCGCCGCGTGCTGTTCTTCCCCGACCAGCACCTGGGGCGGAACACCGCCAAGGCCATGGGGATCCCGCTGGAGCGCATGCCGCTGTGGAGGCCGCGCAAGGCGCTCGGCGGAAGCACGGCGGAGGCGTTGGCGGACGCCCAAGTCATCCTGTGGAACGGCTTTTGCTCCGTGCACAAGCGCTTCAGCGTCGCGCAGATCGAGAAGGCGCGGACGGACTACCCCAACGTCCAGGTGATCGTGCACCCCGAGTGCCCCATGGAGGTCGTCGACGCCGCGGACTCCGCGGGCTCCACCGACTTCATTCAGAAGGCGGTGGCCGCCGCGCCCGCCGGCTCGACATTCGCCATCGGGACCGAGGTCAACATGGTGAACCGACTCGCTTCCCAGTACCCGCAGCACACCATCTTCTGCCTCGATCCGGTGATTTGCCCGTGTTCCACCATGTACCGGATCCACCCGGGATACCTCGCGTGGGTCCTGGAGGAACTGGTCGCCGGGCGCGTCGTCAACCGCATCGGCGTTCCGGGGGACGTCGCCGTCGAGGCCAAGGTCGCGCTGGACCGCATGCTGGCCGCCCGCCCATGAGCAGGCGCCCGTCGCTGGCCGTCGTCGGATCCGGCATCGCCGGCCTCTACGCCGCGGTGGTGGCCGTCGAGCGGGGACACGAGGTGCGGCTGCTGACCAAGGACAGGCTCGGCGACTCGAACACCTGGTACGCCCAGGGCGGGCTCTCGGCGGTCGGTCCGCAGGGACGTGCCGGCGGAGACTCGATCGGGGCGCATGTCGCGGACACGCTGGTGGCCGGCGCGCGGCTGGGCGACCCGCGCGCCGTGCGCATGGTGTGTGCGGCCGCCTGGGGCCACGTGGAGCGGTTGGCCCTCATGGGCATGGCGTTCGACGCCGACGCATCCCGCGGCGGAGAGCCGCTGTACCGGCTGGGGCTCGAGGGCGCCCATTCCCGCCCGCGGATCCTGCACGCGTCCGGGGACGCCACGGGCCGGGCCATCGCCCAGAGCCTGATCGCCGTGTGCCGCCGCCTGGAGTCCGAGGGACGGCTGGCGATCGAGGAGGGGACGTTCGTCCACGCGCTGGAGCACGACGCCGGCCGCGTCGCCGGCGTGCGGGCCACGGGCGGGTCCTCCGGGCACGGAAGCTCCATCCGCGCCGACGCCGTCCTGCTGGCCACCGGAGGGATCGGGGTCCTCTACCCCTGGACGACCAATCCCGCCGGCGCCACGGGAGACGGGGCCGCCCTGGCGTGGAACGCCGGTGCGGCGATCGCCGACGCCGAATTCGTCCAGTTCCATCCCACCCTCGTGCCGGACGGACCCTTCATGGTCTCCGAAGCCGTGCGCGGGGAGGGCGCCGTCCTGCTCGACGGCACGGGACACCGCTTCATGCCCGGCCTCCATCCGGACGCGGAACTGGCGCCGCGGGACGTGGTGGCACGGGCCATCCACCGCGTCCGCGCCGCCACGGGCGCGGTCTACCTGGACGCCACCACGGTGGAGGCGGACCGCGGCAGGGGATTCCTCGCGGGACGGTTCCCCGGCATCACCTCCCGACTGCGCGAACTGGGACACGACCTGGCCGTGGCACCCGTGCCCGTTGCCGAGGCGCAGCACTACTGGATGGGCGGCATCGTCACCGACGCCCACGGGCGCACCACCATTCCGGGACTGCTTGCCGCCGGGGAAACGGCCTGCACCGGCGCCCACGGGGCCAACCGGTTGGCCTCCAACTCGCTGCTGGAGGGACTGGTCTACGCGTGGACCAGCGTTGTGGCGCTCTCAAACGACGACGGCCGGCCCCCCGCGCCCCTGCCCGGGGACATGGACACGTTGACGCTCGCGGAGCCCGCCGGGACGGACTCCGGCGAGCCCCAGTCCGTGGACCTGGCGGCCCTGCACTCACTCACGGGGCGGGCGCTCGCCGTCGAACGCGAGGAAGGCTCACTGCGCGTGGCCGCCAAGCAACTCACCGCGTGGTCGGCCCCGGCCGGTGGTCGTCCGCGGCGGGAACTGGCGCACCTGCTGACGGTCGGGCGCATCATCGCCGCCGCGGCCCTGGCCCGGGAGAACTCACTGGGTGCCCACCACCGCACCGACTTCCCCCAGCCGCCGGCCTCCCTGGCCCGGCGCGCCCTCGTCAAGACAGGACAGTAGACCATGAGCACACCCACCACCTGGCCGGTGCCCGCCCGCATCCTCGAACCCCTCGTGGCCGCCGCGCTCGCCGAAGACGCACCCTCGGGGGACCTGACCGGTTCCGTGCTGGTCCCGGCCGACGCGACGGCGCGGGCGGGCGTCGTGGCCCGCGAGCCCGGCACATGCGCCGGGCTCGCGGCTTTCCGCACTGCCATGCTGCTGACCGATCCCACCTTGCGCGTGGACCTCCTGGTGTCCGACGGCCGGAAGTTCGCCGCCGGCGACACGCTCGCGACGGTGGCCGGCAACGCCCGGTCCGTGTTGGCCGCGGAGCGCGTGGGGCTGAACCTCCTGCAGCGGATGTGCGGCATCGCCACCGCGACGGACGCCTTCGTCCGCGCGGCCGCGGGCCATGGCGCGCGGATCGCCGACACGCGCAAGACGACTCCGGGGCTGCGCGTGCTCGAACGCTACGCCGTGCGCTGCGGCGGGGGCTACAACCACCGGGACAACCTCTCGGAGGCCGTCATGGCCAAGGACAACCACCTGGCCCTGCTGGGATCGGGGGAGGCACTCACCGTGGCCCTGCGCCAGGCCCGCGGTCGCCTGGGGCACACCACGCACTTCGAGGTGGAGATCGATTCCCTCGAGCAGCTCGAACCGGTCGTCACGGCCGGGATCGACACGCTGATGCTGGACAACTTCAGCCTCGCCGACCTCGCCGAAGGCGTGCGACGTGTGGGCGGTCGGTGCCTGGTGGAGGCGTCGGGCAACGTCCGGCTCGAAACGGTCGCCGACATCGCCGCGACGGGTGTGGACGTCATCTCCTCGGGAGCGCTCACGCACAGCGTCCGTGCCCTGGACCTGGGGCTGGACTTCCGCGCGGAGAACACCGCGGCCGGGGATCTGCCGTGATCTACCTCGACGCCGCCGCGACCACCCAGACGCTTCCCGAGGTGCTGGACACCGTGTGGCCGCTGATGACCACCGAGTTCGGCAACCCCTCCAGCCGGCACACGGCGGGGGAGACCGCGGCCCGCGCCCTTGACTACGCGCGCTCCACCGCGGCGTCGGTCCTGGGCGTCCGCGACGGGGACGTGGTGTTCACCTCGGGCGGCACCGAATCCAACAACCTGGCCATCAAGGGCCTCGCGCTCACTCGGCCGCGCGGACGCCACCTGGTGGTCACCGCGGTCGAACACTCGTCGGTCCGCGGGGCCGCCGACTACCTCGCGCGGCACCACGGCTTCACGGTGGACGTCCTCGCCGTGGACGGACTCGGCCGGATCGATCCAGACGAGCTTTCGCGCACCGTCCGCGCGGACACCACCCTGGTCTCCGTGATGGCGGTGAACAACGAGGTCGGAACCATCCAGCCCGTCGTCGAGGCGGCCGCCCTCGCGCACGCTGCCGGGGCGCTCTTCCACACGGACGCAGTGCAGGCAGCCGGCTGGCTCGACCTGGGCCCGCTGGCCGCGGCCGCCGACGCACTCAGTGTCTCCGGGCACAAGCTCGGAGGGCTCAAGGGGGCCGGACTGCTCATGGTGCGCGGACGTCACGAACTGGAACCCGTGGCGCACGGCGGCGGACAGGAGCGCGGCCGGCGCGCCGGAACCGAAAACGTCGCCGGGGCGGTGGCGACGGCCACGGCCCTGCGGCTGGCCGCGGAGGGCGCCGAGCGCGGCGGGCCGGAGGACGGGTACGGCGCCTACCTCGCCCGTACCGTCCTGGCGGGGCTCGCCGGGGCCCTGCCCGAGGCTCCCGTCGCCACGGGCCACCCAGAACTCCGGGTGCCGGGCATCGTCTCCTTCTGCTTCCCCGGGACGGCCGGCGAGGCGGTGCTGCTCGAGCTCGAGCGGCGCGGGGTCCTCTGCTCTTCCGGTTCCGCCTGCCATGCTGGATCGTCGGACCCCTCGCCCGTGCTCCTGGCCATGGGCCTGGACGCGGACACGGCCCTGACGGCCGTCCGGCTCAGCTTCACCCGCCGCGTCAAGGAGGGGGAGATCACGACGGCGGCGCGCAGCCTCGTCGCTGCCGTGCGGGCCGTGGCGGCCAACGGCGGGCACGGCTAGTTTTCGGCCGCCGGAGACTTTCGCCCCCGGCGGCCGCAGGCACTACGCTGGACGCGTGTCCGCCCCCGGGCCGCGTCGGCGTGCCGCGCCGCCGCCGGGGCCGGCATTCCCACCGCCAGGCCGACCCAGCATCGGAGCCGCATTCCATGAAGCGCAACGTCTCATCGCGCATTGTCTCCAGCACGAGCGCCGGAACACGCCTCGTGTTCGCCGTGGCAGCCGTCCGCGATCCCGGCTACGACTCCTTCACCGAGCAACTCTCCATCGCCGTCGACGGCCGGCCGGTCGAGGCCCGGGAGCTTGCCGACCACCACGGCGGACGCTTCCACGTCCTGGACACCCCGGACGCCGCGGAGGTCGTGGTCGAATACAACGCGGAGATCCTCGGCCGCGCGCGCCCGGCGGAGGCCGACCCGGCTGACCTGATCCGCTACGTGCGCCCCTCGCGCTACTGCGAATCCGACAAGCTGCTGCCGACGTCGTACGCGGAATTCGGAACGCTGGGCGGCGCGGAACTGGTGCTGGCCGTGCGCGGCTGGGTCGCCGGGAAACTGGACTACGTCCTCGGGTCCTCGCGCGGTACGGACGGCTCCGTGGAGACGCTGCTGGCACGCCGGGGCGTGTGCCGGGACTTCGCGCACCTGGTCGTGTCCCTGCTGCGGGCCAAGGACGTCCCGGCGCGGCTGGTGGCCGCGTATGCCCCGCATCTGTCCCCGATGGACTTCCACGCGGTCGTCGAGGCCTACGTCGAGGGCCGCTGGGTGGTCGTGGACCCCACGGCACTGGCCCCGCGGCAGGGTCTGGCGCGGATCTCCACCGGCGCCGACTCATCCGACACCGCGTTCCTCTCCACGGTCGGCGGTTCGCTCACGCTCAAGGAACTGCGCATCACGGCGGAGGGGGACGCCGGCGCCCTGGATCCCGGCGCGGGCGAACTCGTCGAACTGCGCTAGGCCCGGGCCGGGAGTTCCGCGACCCGGCCCGCGTCCACGCCCCAGCGCTGGTCCAGGCGCACGTTGCCGAGCAGCCTGCGGTCGTGAGAGACCAGCAGCAGCGCGCCGTCGTACCCCTCCAGCGCCTCCTCCAGCTGTTCGATCGCCGGGAGGTCCAGGTGGTTGGTGGGTTCGTCGAGGACAAGCAGGTTCACGCCCCGGGCCTGAAGCAGCGCCATGGCGGCGCGGGTCCGCTCCCCTGGGGACAGGCGCCCCACGAGGCTGGCGACCTGGTCCGCCTTGAGTCCGAACTTGGCCATCAGGGTCCGCGCCTCGGCGGGGGCCAGATCCGGCAGCGCGGCGGCGAACGCATCGCCCAGCGGGAGCGCCTCGTCGAGTCCCGTGCGGGCCTGGTCGATTTCCCCGACGGCCACGCTGGAACCGAGGCTGGCCGTTCCGCTCTCGGGCGCCTCGCGGCCCAGCAGGAGCCGCAAAAGCGTGGTCTTGCCCGCGCCGTTCGGGCCGGTGATGCCGATCCGTTCGCCGGCGTTGACCTGCAGCGAAACGGGTCCGAACGCGAAGCCGCCGCGCCGCAGCGTCGCCTCGTTCAGGGTCGCGACCACCGAGCTGGACCGCGGGGCGGAACCGATGCTGAACTGCAGGGCCCATTCCTTGCGGGGCTCCTCCACCTCGTCCAGCCGCGAGATGCGGGACTCCATCTGGCGGACCTTCTGGGCCTGCTTCTCCGAGGACTCCGTGCTGGCCTTGCGGCGGATCTTGTCGTTGTCCGGGCTCTTCTTCATGGCATTGCGCACGCCCTGGCTGCTCCACTCGCGCTGCGTCCGCGCCCGGGAGACGAGGTCCGCCTTCTTGTCCGCGAACTCCTCGTACGCCTCGCGCGCGTGCCGGCGGGCCACCTCGCGCTCGGCGAGGTAGGACTCGTAGCCGCCGTCGTACAGCGAGACCCGGTTCTGCGCCAGATCGAGTTCGACGATCTTCGTGACGCAGCGCGCCAGGAACTCCCTGTCGTGCGAGACGAGCACGACGCCGGCCCGCAGGCCCCGCACGAACGCCTCCAGCCGCTCCAGACCCGGCAGGTCGAGGTCGTTGGTGGGCTCGTCGAGCAGGACCAGGTCGAACCGGCTCAGGAGCAGCGCGGCGAGCGCGGCCCGCGCCGCCTGCCCGCCGGAGAGCGCGGTCATGTGCGTCTGCGGGTCCAGGTCCAACCCGAGTTCCGCGAGCACGGGCCCCGTGCGCTCCTCCAGGTCGGCGGCGCCGGAGGCCATCCAGTGGTCGAAGGCGTCCGAATACGCGTCGTCGGCTCCGGGGCCGGCGTCGGCGAGGCCCTCCGCTGCGGACTCCATGGCCGCCGTGGCCGCCGTCGCGCCGGTCCGCCGGCCGAGGTAGCCGGCGATCGTCTCGCCGGGGATCCGCTCGTGCTCCTGGGGCAGCCAGCCGACGAACGCGTCGGAGGGCGCCGTCGAGACGGTTCCGGACTGCGGACGGTCCGCCCCGGCCAGCAGCCGGAGCAGGGTCGACTTGCCCGCCCCGTTGGCCCCGACGACGCCGACCACGTCGCCCGGGGCGACGGTGAGGTTCAGCCCGGAAAAGAGGGTGCGGTGGGCGTGGCCTCCGGAGAGGTCCTTGGCCACGAGGGTAGCGCTCATCCCTCCATCCTAGGAGCCAGAGACCCCGTCGCCGAGCCGGCGGGTGAGGGCGGTCAACTGTGCCAGCTGCGCGCTGTCCAGGGCGGGGGAGAGCAGCTCGTGGATGTGGCGGACGTGCTCCCGGCCGATGCTCCGCTGGAGGTCGGCGCCGGCAGGGGTCAGCTGTAGCAGCACGGCCCGCTGGTCCCGGGGGTCGGGCGTCCGTGCCACCAGGCCCTTGGCCTCGAGCCGCTCGACCATCCGACTGAGGCTCGGCTGGCTCATCAGCAGGTGCTCGTTGAGGTCCGAGAGCCGCTGTCCGCCCGCGGGGCACCGCGCCAGGTTGAACAGCACGTCGTACTCGCGCATGTTCAGCGCCTTGAAGGCGGGGTGCTTCTGCAGGCGGCGCATCACCGTGACCTGGCAGCGGAACAGCGACTCCCAGGCCTCGGCGGCGTCGCGCAGCGACGCGTCGTCAGGCACCTTCGGCTACTCCCGCTCCCGCGGGCACGGCCGCGGAGGCGTTCTTCGCGGCCACGCGGTTGGCGTGGGTGGGCGAGTCGGGGTGGTCGGCGGGCTTGCGCTTGGCGTATTCGGCGCGCAGTTCCGGCAGGACGGTCTCCCCGAAGAGGTCCAGCTGGTTCAGGACCGTCTTCAGCGGCAACCCGGCGTGGTCGATGAGGAACAGCTGGCGGTGGTAGTCCCCGAAGAACTCCTGGAAGGACAGCGTCTTCTCCAGGACCTCCTGCGGGGATCCGACGGTCAGCGGCGTCTGGGACGTGAAGTCCTCCATCGACGGCCCGTGGCCGTAGACGGGCGCGTTGTCGAAGTACGGGCGAAACTCCTTGACCGCGTCCTGCGAGTTCCGGGCCAGGTAGAACTGTCCGCCGAGGCCGACGACGGCCTGGTCCGCCCGCCCGTGGCCGTAGTGCTCGTAGCGCTCGCGGTAAAGGCTGATCAGCTGCTGGTAGTGCTCCTTGGGCCAGAAGATGTTGTTGGCGAAGAAGCCGTCGCCGAAGTACGCGGCGATTTCGGCCACCTGCGGCGTGCGGATGGATCCGTGCCACACGAAGGGGGCGACGCCGTCGAGCGGGCGCGGGGTTGCGGTGAAGTTCTGCAGCGGGGTCCGGTGTTTTCCGGACCATGTCACGGAGTCCTCGTCCCACAGGCGGCGCAGCAGGTTGTAGTTCTCGATGGTCAGTTCCAGCGAGTCCTGGTTGTTCTTGCCGAACCAGGGGTAGACGGGCGCGGTGTTGCCGCGGCCCAGGACCAGGTCCACCCGGCCGTCGGAGACGTGCTGCAGCATCGCGAAGTCCTCGGCGATCTTCACCGGGTCGTTGGTGGTGATCAGGGTGGTGGCGGTGGAGAGGATGATCCGCTCCGTCTGCGCAGCGATGTTGGCCAGCAGGGTCGTGGGGGAGGAAGAGAAGAACGGCTCGTTGTGGTGCTCGCCAATGGCGTAGACGTCCATGCCGATCTCTTCGACCTTCTTGGCGATCGCCACTGACGCCTTGATGCGTTCGTTTTCGGTGGGAACCCGGCCCGTGGTGGGATCCGCGGTGATGTCGCTGACGCTAAAGACGCCGATCTGCATGGGATGCTCCTTCGTGGGGTTCGCTAACTACCAGTGTGACACATATTAGATGCGTATACATGTAATAAGCGCCCCGGCGGCCCTGGCATTCCCCCCGTTCCCGTGATGTCCCTCATGCCCGTCCGCCGATTCGACTGCGACGCGAAGGGCGGCCCCTGACGTGGGACCGCCCCGCGGAGAGCGCATGGCCGCCACCCCGCGGGCGGCCACGAAAACTAAATGAGCATCAGGGTCTTGTTCGTCGCCGCCGTGACTTCGTCCAGCAGATCGGGGTTGTCGTTGAGCCGGGTGCCGTGGCTCGGGATCATCTCGGCCAGCTTCGCCTCCCACGAGGCGAACTTCTGCGGGAAGCAGCGGCGCAGGACCTCGATCATGATCGGGGCGGCGGTGGACGCCCCCGGAGAGGCGCCGAGCAGACCTGAGATGCTGCCGTCGGCGCTGGTGATGACCTCGGTCCCGAACTGCAGCACTCCGCCCTTCTTCGCATCCTTCTTGATGACCTGGACGCGCTGGCCGGCGCTGATGAGCTCCCATTCGGAGCCGTTCGCCGCCGGGAAGTACTCGGTAAGGGCCTCGTCCTTCTTCGCCCGGGACTTCGCGACCTCCTTGATGAGGTACTTCGTCAGGTCCAGGTTGTCCTTGCCGACCGCCAGCATCGGGAGGATGTTGTGGGCGCGCACCGAGAGCGGCAGGTCCAGCAGCGAACCGGTCTTGAGGAAGTTCGTGGAGAAACCGGCATAGGGACCGAACATCAGGGACCGCTGACCATCAACGAACCGCGTATCCAGGTGGGGGACAGACATCGGCGGGGCGCCGACGGAGGCCTGTCCGTACACCTTGGCGTGGTGCCGGGAGATCGTCGCCTCGTTGGTGTTGCGCAGGAACTGCCCCGAAACGGGGAACCCGCCGAAGCCCTTGATCTCCGGAATGCCCGCCCCCTGGAGCAGCCGCAGGGCGCCGCCGCCGGCGCCGACGAACACGAACTTCGCCGTCACCGTCCGCGACTGGCCGGTGGCGTTGTTCTTGACGGTGAGGTTCCAGCCGGAGCCCGCACGGTCCAGCTTCGTGACGCGGTGCCCGAAGTTCAGGTCGGTCCCGACCGCGCCGAGGTGGGTGGTGAGCTGGCGGGTCAGCGAACCGAAGTCGACGTCGGTTCCGCCCGCGACGCGGGAGGCGGCGACGCGGACGTTCGCGTCGCGGCCCTCGGCGACGAGGGGAGCCCAGTCCGCGATGGTGGCCAGGTCCTCGGTGTGCTCGATCGTCTCGAAGAGCGGCTGGGCACGCAGCGCTTCGTAGCGGGTCCGTAGGTAGTCGGCGTGCTGGTCGCCGATGACGAAGCTCATGTGCGGCAGTGCGTTGATGAACGTCTTGGGCGAACCGATGAATCCGTTGCCCACCATGTGCGCGTAGAACTGGCGCGAGACCTGCCACTGTTCGTTGATGCCTATGGCCTTGGCCGGATCCACGGTCCCGTCGGCGGCGGGGGTGTAGTTCAGTTCGCAGAGGGCGGAGTGTCCGGTGCCGGCGTTGTTCCAGGGACCGGAGGACTCGAGGCCCGCCTGGTCCAGGTTCTCGAAGAGGCCGACGCTCCAGTCCGGCTGGAGCTCCTTCACGAACGTGCCCAGCGTCGCGCTCATGATGCCACCGCCGATCAGGGCGACGTCGAGGTTCTGCGATGAGGTGGGGGCGGGCACGGGGTTTCTCCATCCGACGGGTCTGGTGGCTTAGGGCAAGGTTAGCGCCCAGCCGCAACGGGCGGGAAATCAAGGTGACGCATCGCGGGACTCACGTGGCGAGCGTCACGCGGTCCATCACTTCGTCCAGCACCGGGCTGGAGGGATAGCTCACCACCCGGTCGCTGACGGCGACGGCGGAGATCGGGAAGGCGATGGGCAGCGCCGGCAGGTCCTTGGCCACAAGTTCGCCGATCCGCTGGTAGGCGGCGGTGCGATCGTCGCCGTTGGGCATGGAGCGCGCGGCGACCACCATCGTCCGCAGTTCGGCCGAATCATGGCTGAATTGCGCCGACAGGGTCCCGAAGAGCGATCCGATGAAGTGGTCCGGATCGCGGTAGCTTCCGTTCCAGCCGAGCAGGTGGAAACCGGCGGTCCTGCCGGACAGCACGGCGTCGACGTACCCCTCCGACCATTCGATCGGAACCGGCTTGATGTTGAAGCCGACTTCCGTGAGCTGGCTGCTGAGTTCCGCATAGATCCGCTCGGGCAGGGGCAGATAGGCCCGCGTGGCGTTCAGCGGATAGAGGAAGGGGATGGGCTCGCCGTCGTACCCGGAGGCCTCCAGCAGTTCGTTCGCCATCGACGGGTTGTACCCGTGGTAGGTCTCGGCGTTCGGAACGCCGAGGCTGGGTGGGACGAAGCCACGGGCCTCCTTGGTGCCGGCGATGAAGTACCGCTCGATGAGCTGTTGGCGGTTGACCGCGTGGGCGGCGGCCCGGCGCACATCTGCGGAGGCGAGCTGGGGATTGGACTGGTTCATGCCCAGATACAGGACCGAGAAGGGGTCGCGCTGAAGGACCTGCTGGCCCGCCCGCACCAGGTCCCTGAGTTCCTCGAGCGTGACCATGTCGTAGCCGTCGACCGTTCCGCGGCGCAGTGCGCGCAGCCGTGACGGGGCATCGCGTAGTACCTCGAAGGTCACGGAGTCGATTTTTCCGTCGTCCCGCCAGTGGTTCGGATTGGCCTTCAGGGTGACGGAAGTGTCCTCCTGCGCGGCGAAGGCGAAGGGTCCGGTGCCCACGGGGCGTTTCCCGAAGGGCGAGACGCTTCGCCCGGAACCGTCGTCGGCGGGGTGGTCGGCGTCGAGCTCCCGGAGTGCCTGCGGCGAGGCCATCCCGAACCCGGGCAGCGTCAGGGCCTCGATCAGGCCGGTCAGGGGTTTGCGCAGCTCCAGCACGAATGTGCCGGCGTCCTGGGCCCGGCAACCGCCGTAGTAGCTGCCGCCAGGGACGGCGGACCCGTCCTCGCCGCCGGCCTCGTCTTCTGGGTCCGCGTCGCCTTCCGCGGGCAGGTCGCTGTGGTGGAACACCGATTCGAACGCCTGGCCGGCCAGCCCGCCCAGCTTCCGGCGCAGGGCCGCCCACCGCTCGAAGTTGGCCACCACGGCCTCGGCGTCGAAGGTGGTTCCGTCGTGGAACACGACGTTCCGCCTCAGGGCAAAGGTGTGTGTCAACCCGTCGCCCGATGATTTCCATGCCGTGGCAAGCCCCGGCGTCGGGGCTCCCGTGTTGGGATCGACGCCGACGAGCCCCTCGAAGATCTGCCGGGTGATGCGCAACGAATCGGTGTCCGCCACCAGGGCGGGATCAAGGGTCTCCGCCGCGCCTGATGCGCCAAACGTGAACTTCACCGGCGCACCCGGCGTCGGCGTCGCGGATTCGCCGGCGGTGCCCAGTGGCGGCTGTCCGGCGCCCGTGCAACCGGTGACGGACGCGAGCACCACGGCCCCAAGGCCCAGCATCGAACGGCGCGTCGGAAGCAACGCCGGTGCGTCGACCGCGGGGGATTCACCGTCGGTGAGGGGGCTGCGCTGCACGCTGTGTTGCTCCTTGCCGTCAGTGGTGGGGGATGGCTGTCGGCGGGAAGAATATGGGCCTCCGGTCGGTTCCGGAGGCCCATCCCGGGATCGCGGGGATCCCATGTTTCGTGCGAGCGGGGGGACTTGAACCCCCACGTCCGAAGACACTGGAACCTAAATCCAGCGCGTCTGCCAATTCCGCCACGCTCGCGGGCCGTCGGCTCCCGGATCGCCGACGTCGGGCGGTCCCTGGGCAACGCGGCCGGTGGACCGCGGGAGCCTGAACCAGTGTAGCCGAAACGGGCAGGCGGCCCAGGAGTCGCCGGGGCCTACGCGGCGTCGATCCCGAGGTCCCGGCGGAGCTTGGCGACGTGCCCCGTGGCGCGGACGTTGTACTGCGCCTCGAGGACCTTGCCGGCCTCGTCCACGACGACGGTGGAACGGATGAGTCCCTCGTACGTGCGGCCGTAGTTCTTCTTCTCGCCCCATGCGCCGAATGCCTCGGCGACGGCGTGGTCCTCGTCGCTCAGCAGCGGGAAGGTGAGCGCCTCGGCGTCGACGAACTTCTTCAGTTTCGCAACGGGGTCCGGGGACACGCCGAGCACGGTGTAGCCGGCGGCGGCCAGCGCCTCGAGGCTGTCGCGGAAGTCGCAGGCCTGGGTGGTGCATCCGGGCGTCGAGGCGGCCGGGTAAAAGTACACGACGACGCGGGATCCGGAGAAGTCCGACAGGGAGAGGGGATTCCCCTCGGCATCCGAGAGGGTGAACTGCGGCGCGGTGTCGCCGGTGGACAGGCGGTTGGTGGTCGTCATAACGCTCCCTAAGTAATGGCGTGCTGCTTCGTCCCGGGGTATAGCAAAAGGAGGCCGACCCGTCGGGCCGACCTCCTTCCTGCGTGTGCACCCCCCGGGACTTGAACCCGGAACCCATTGATTAAGAGTCAATTGCTCTGCCAATTGAGCTAGAGGTGCATCATGCTCTGCGGCCCGTCCGTTTCCGGCCCGGCCGCTTTCGCAACGGGATGAAACACTACCAGCGTCTTGACGGCGATGCAAAACGGAAGAGGCCATTGAGTTGCAGGTCACAAGTCCCTACGTGGCGTCTGCCGGCCGGGGTTCTTCGAAGGCATCGACCAGCGTCATGAACTCGTCCATGAAGGCGACGAAGTCGAGAGCGTCCGCGCCCTGGTCCAGTCGGACCCGGCTGGCCGCGCCGGGGGCCACGGAGGCCGGCACATCGATGGTCGGGGTGCCGGCGACGTCGAACCGGAAGACCCGGCCGGTGCTGGTGCCGACCTCGTGCCCGCCGGCCCGGACCTCCGCGAGGTGGCTCAGGTTGGTCAGGTTCACGGCGACGGCCGGCTCAAGCGCGGCAAGGGTGGCCGGGTGCAGCGGCGCGATGACGATTTCCATGGGTTGCCGGCGGAAACCGACGACGAAGCGGCCGCCCTCGCCGGCGCGCCCGGCCGCGTAGACCAGGTTGTAGCTGCCGAAGTTGGGGATCTGTTCGTCGAATGCGTGGTGCAGGTGGGCCTTCAGTGCCGCGTCGCCACCGTTGGCGTTTTCGTGGGTGCCCATGTCCCCAGTCTAGGCGGGGCGCGTTCCCGCGCCGCGCAATGAACGCTTCACGTGCGGGTCACGGGTTCGTGGTCGCCGGTCCGGAGTCCTAGAATCGGGTTCATGAGCCAGGACACCACCCCAGACATCAAACCCCGTAGCCGCGCGGTCACCGACGGCAACCACGCCATGCCCGCGCGCGGCATGTTCCGCGCCGTCGGAATGGGCGACGACGACTTCGCCAAGCCGCAGATCGGGGTGGCGAGTTCCTGGAACGAGATCACGCCGTGCAACCTGTCCCTGAACCGTCTGGCGCAGAGCTCCAAGGAGGGCGTCCACGCCGGCGGCGGCTTCCCGATGCAGTTCGGAACCATCTCCGTCTCCGACGGGATTTCGATGGGACACGAGGGCATGCACTTCTCGTTGGTGTCCCGTGAAGTCATCGCCGACTCCGTCGAGACCGTCATGATGGCCGAGCGCATCGACGGGTCCGTGCTCCTCGCTGGCTGCGACAAGTCGTTGCCCGGCATGCTGATGGCCGCCGCCCGCCTGGACCTGTCCTCGGTGTTCCTCTACGCGGGAACGATCATGCCCGGCTTCGCGCGAATGAGCGACGGCTCGGAGAAGGAGGTCACGCTGATCGACGCCTTCGAAGCCGTCGGCGCGGCCGCGGCCGGGAAGATCAGCCAGGAGGACTTCGACGCCATCGAGCGGGCCATCTGCCCGGGCGAGGGTGCCTGCGGCGGGATGTACACGGCCAACACCATGGCGTGCATCGGCGAGGCGCTGGGGATGTCGCTGCCCGGATCAGCGGCCCCGCCGTCGGCCGACCGCCGCCGCGACATGTACGCGCGCAAGTCGGGCGAGGCCGTGGTGAACCTGCTGCGCAAGGGCATCACCGCGCGCGACATCATGACCAAAAAGGCGTTCGAGAACGCGATCGCCGTCACCATGGCATTCGGGGGTTCCACGAACGCGGTCCTGCACCTGCTCGCCATCGCGCGCGAGGCCCAGGTCGACCTCTCGTTGGAGGACTTCAACCGCATCGGCGACAAGATCCCGCACCTCGCGGACCTGAAGCCATTCGGCCGGTACGTCATGTTCGACATCGACAAGATCGGCGGCGTACCGGTCATCATGAAGGCACTGCTCGACGCCGGCCTGCTGCACGGCGACTGCCTGACCGTCACCGGCAAGACGGTCGCCGAGAACCTGGCCGACATCAACCCGCCGGCACTCGACGGCGAGGTGCTGCGCACGCTGGACAACCCGATCCATAAGACGGGCGGCATCACGATCCTGCACGGTTCGATGGCGCCAGAGGGCGCCGTCGTGAAGAGCGCGGGCTTCGACGCCGACGTCTTCGAGGGCACCGCGCGCGTCTACGAGCGCGAACAGGGCGCCCTGGACGCGCTAGACAAGGGTGAGATCCACGCGGGCGACGTCGTGGTCATCCGCTACGAGGGCCCCAAGGGTGGACCCGGCATGCGGGAGA
Organism: Arthrobacter arnarulunnguaqae; assembly: GCF_051262515.1. Lineage (NCBI taxonomy): Bacteria > Bacillati > Actinomycetota > Actinomycetes > Micrococcales > Micrococcaceae > Arthrobacter > Arthrobacter arnarulunnguaqae. The sequence continues at coordinate 166,733 of NZ_JBIMER010000003.1, forward strand.
TGCTCGCCATCACCGGCGCGATCAAGGGCGCCGGACTGGGCAAGGACGTGCTGCTTCTCACCGACGGCCGCTTCTCCGGCGGCACCACGGGGCTGTGCATCGGGCATGTCGCGCCGGAGGCGGTCGACGGCGGTCCCATCGCGTTCGTCCGCGACGGCGACCGCATCCGGGTGGACATCGCCGCGCGCACCTTCGACCTCCTGGTGGAGGGGGATGAGCTGGAAACGCGTAAGGAAGGCTGGACCCCGCTCCCGGCGAAGTTCACCACCGGCGTGCTCGGCAAGTACGCCAAGCTGGTCCACTCGGCCAGCACGGGGGCGTACTGCGGCTGACCTGCGGCGTGTCCGATGGGTGGATGTCCACCCATCGGACAAGTTGTCCGTATTATGAGACAAGCAGTGGGTTTGTTGACAGTCCCCCCGGGCCGGGGAAGACTGGCAACATGCTGATTCGCACCGAAGTCCTACGAGTTACCAGGCGCGTGGCCTAGGCCCTCGTTGGTAGGACCGGTGACGCGCAAACCCCACTGATGCCGCAAGGCCAGAGGGGTTTTTTCATGCGCAGAACACGCAGGACAAGAGAAGAGAAGGAAGAATCCTATGAGTAACGGAACACCCATCAGCCCTTCGCTGGTGGCCAAGGCCGCTGGCCGTGCCAAGGATCAAGCCCCCGTCTCTTCCGTCGTGGATGCGTCGAGTCCCGTTCAGGGGCCGAACAACATCATTGCGCCCACGGAGATGACTGGCTCACAAGCCATCGTCCGCTCATTGGAAGAACTCGGCGTCACAGACGTCTTCGGGTTGCCTGGCGGGGCCATCCTCCCCACCTACGACCCGCTGCTCGAATCGACCAAGATTAACCACATCCTGGTCCGCCACGAACAGGGTGCCGGCCACGCCGCACAGGGTTATGCCATGGTCACCGGACAGGTCGGCGTCTGCATCGCGACGTCGGGCCCGGGCGCCACCAACCTCGTCACCGCGATCGCGGACGCGCACATGGACTCGGTCCCGATGGTCGCCATCACGGGCCAGGTCAACAGCGCGTTCATCGGCAGCGACGCCTTCCAGGAGGCGGACATCGTCGGCATCACGATGCCGATCACCAAGCACTCGTTCCTGGTCACCAGAGCCTCGGAGATTCCGCGCGTCATGGCGGAAGCCTTCCACATTGCGGCGACGGGGCGACCCGGACCCGTGCTGGTGGACATCACCAAGGACGCCCAGACGTCCATGGCGGAGTTCTCCTGGCCACCGAAAATCGACCTGCCCGGGTACCGCACCGTCATGCGCGGCCACGCAAAGCAGGTCCGCGAAGCGGCCAAGCTCATCGCCGCCTCGCACAAGCCCGTGTTCTATGTGGGCGGCGGCGTGATCAAGGGCCACGCCTCGGCCGAGCTCCTCGAGCTGGCCGAATTCGTGGGGGCGCCCGTCGTGACCACGTTGCAGGCCCGGGGCGCGTTCCCGGACTCCCACGAGCAGCACGTGGGCATGCCGGGCATGCACGGCTCGGTCTCCGCGGTGACGGCGCTGCAGCAGTCGGACCTGCTGATCACCCTCGGTGCGCGGTTCGACGACCGCGTCACCGGTGTCCTCAGCTCGTTCGCGCCCCAGGCCAAGGTCATCCACGCGGACATCGATCCGGCGGAGATCTCCAAGAACCGCACGGCCGACATTCCGATCGTCGGTTCGGTGAAGGAGATCATCCCCGAACTCCTTGAGGCGTGCCGCACGCGATTCGAGGCGGAGGGCGCACCGGACCTGTTGTCCTGGTGGGCCACGCTCAACCGGCTGCGCGAAACCTACCCGATCGGCTACACCGACACGGCGGACGGACTCTCGGCCCCGCAGAACGTGATCGGCCGAATCGGCGCGCTGACCGGGCCCGAGGGCGTGTACGTCGCCGGCGTCGGGCAGCACCAGATGTGGGCGGCGCAGTTCATCAAGTACGAGCGCCCGCACCAGTGGCTGAACTCCGGCGGGCTCGGAACCATGGGCTACTCGGTCCCGGCCGCCATGGGGGCCAAGGTCGGCAACCCGGACCGCGTCGTGTGGTCGATCGACGGAGACGGCTGCTTCCAGATGACCAATCAGGAACTGGCCACCTGCGTGATCAACAAGATCCCCATCAAGGTCGCGGTGATCAACAACTCCTCGCTCGGGATGGTTCGCCAGTGGCAGACCCTCTTCTACGAAGGCCGGTACTCCAACACCGACCTGAACACCGGGCACGGAACGGTTCGCGTCCCGGACTTCGTCAAGTTGGCCGATGCCTATGGCTGCGTGGGCCTGCGGTGCGAACGCGACGAGGACATCGACGCGACCATCGAGGCGGCGCTGGCGATCAACGACCGTCCCGTCGTGATCGACTTCGTCGTCAGCCGCGACGCCATGGTTTGGCCCATGGTTCCGTCCGGCGTCCCCAACGACGCCATCCAGATTGCCCGAGACATGACCCCCGAATGGGAAGAGGAGGACTAGGGCATGGCACGCCACACCCTTTCCGTGCTCGTGCAGGACGTTCCCGGCGTCCTCACCCGCGTCGCGGGGCTGTTCGCCCGCCGCGCGTTCAACATCCACTCGCTGGCCGTGGGCCCCACGGAGGTCTCGGGCATGTCCCGGGTCACCGTGGTCGTCGACGCGGAGGGCGACCTGCTGGAACAGGTGACCAAGCAGCTGAACAAGCTGATCAACGTCATCAAGATCGTCGAACTGACACCCGAATCCTCCGTGCAACGCGACCACATCCTGGTCAAGGTCCGCGCGGATGCCGCAACACGGCTGCAGGTAACCCAGGCAGCCGACCTCTTCCGTGCCTCCGTGGTGGACGTGTCCACCGACTCGGTCATCATCGAGGCCACCGGAACCGCTGAGAAGCTGACCGCCCTGCTGGCCGTTCTCGAACCCTTCGGCGTCCGTGAAATCGTCCAATCAGGAACCCTGGCCGTCGGTCGCGGTTCCAAATCGATGTCGGACCGCGCGCTGCGGTCCGTCTCCGCCTGATCCCCAGCCCCACATAGGAGTAATCACAGTGACCGACATGTACTACGACGACGATGCCGACCTCTCGATCATCCAGGGCCGCACCGTTGCCATCATCGGCTACGGCTCCCAGGGCCACGCCCACGCGCTGAACCTCCGCGATTCCGGCGTCGACGTCCGCGTTGGCCTGAAGGCCGGCTCCAAGTCGATCGCCAAGGCCGAGGCCGAGGGCCTGCGCGTCCTCTCCGTCGCGGACGCCACCGCCGAGGCGGACCTGATCATGATCCTCACCCCGGACCAGATCCAGCGTTCCGTTTACGCCGAGGAGATCGCCCCCAACCTGCAGAAGGGCGACGCTCTGTTCTTCAGCCACGGCTTCAACATCCGCTTCGGCTACATCACTCCGCCGGCCGACGTCGACGTTGCGCTGGTCGCCCCGAAGGCTCCCGGCCACACCGTGCGCCGCGAGTTCGAGGCCGGTCGTGGCATCCCGGACCTCATCGCCGTGGAACAGGATTTCACCGGCGCCGCCAAGGCCCTGGCGCTGTCCTACGCGAAGGCGATCGGCGGCACCCGCGCGGGCGTCATCGAGACGACCTTCACCGAAGAAACCGAGACGGACCTGTTCGGCGAGCAGGCCGTGCTTTGCGGCGGCACCTCGCAGCTGGTCCAGTACGGCTTCGAGGTCCTGACCGAGGCCGGATACAAGCCGGAGATCGCGTACTTCGAGGTCCTCCACGAGCTCAAGCTCATCGTGGACCTGATGTGGGAGGGCGGCATCGCGAAGCAGCGCTGGAGCATCTCCGACACCGCCGAGTACGGCGACTATGTTTCCGGCCCGCGCGTCCTCACACCCGAGGTCAAGGAGAACATGAAGGCCGTTCTCGCGGACATTCAGAGCGGTGCTTTCGCCAAGCGCTTCATCGACGACCAGGACGCCGGCGCGCCGGAGTTCCTGGCTCTGCGCAAGAAGGGCGAAGATCACCCGATCGAGTCCACCGGCCGTGAACTGCGCAAGCTCTTCTCGTGGGTCAAGAGCAGCGACGACTACACCGACGGCGTCACGGCCCGCTAGGTCCGGAACACCAACAGGCGACGGCGCCCGCCCAGGCTTCAAGCCCGGGCGGGCGCCGTCATATATGTCGTGGGTCCAGCCCCGCCGAAGGCGTAACATCCGGCGGCCGATCCGGCCGCCCGCCCGGCCGGAAGATAATCTTGGGTTCGGGCCCGCAACCCGGTCCGCGCAATCCCGCCCCACAGCCCCCCCCTTCACAGCAAAGGTGCCACCTCCGTGTCAGTGAACAAACCCGTCGTCCTCATCGCCGAAGAACTCTCTCCAGCCACCGTCGAGGCACTGGGACCGGACTTCGAGATCCGGCAGGCGGACGGCTCCGACCGGACCCAACTGCTCTCGGCAATCGCCGACGTCGATGCGATCCTTGTCCGCTCGGCAACGAAGGTCGACGCCGAGGCCATCGCGGCCGCCCCGAAGCTGAAGGTCATCGCGCGCGCCGGCGTCGGGTTGGACAACGTCGACATCAAGGCCGCGACGCAGGCCGGCGTGATGGTCGTCAACGCGCCGACGTCGAACATCATCTCCGCCGCCGAGCTGACGGTCGGCCACATCGTCTCCCTGGCCCGCCGCATCCCCGCCGCGAACGCGTCGCTGAAGGGCGGGGCCTGGAAGCGCGCCGCCTACACCGGCGTCGAACTGTTCGAGAAGACCGCCGGCATCATCGGCCTGGGCCGCATCGGCGCACTCGTCGCGGCCCGCCTACAGGGCTTCGGCATGGACGTCGTCGCCTACGACCCCTACGTCACCAGCGCCCGCGCGCAGCAGATGGGCGTCCGCCTGCTGGACCTCGACGAGCTGCTGGCCACGTCCGACTTCATCACCATCCACATGCCCAAGACGCCGGAGACGGTCGGCATGCTCGGGACCGAGGCGTTCGCCAAGATGAAGGACAGCGCCTACGTCGTGAACGTGGCCCGCGGCGGCCTCGTCGACGAGGCCGCGCTGTACACGGCGCTCAAGGAGGGCACCATCGCCGGCGCCGGCATCGACGTGTTCGTCAGCGAGCCAAGCACCGATCTTCCGTTCTTCGAGTTCGAGAACGTCACGGTCACCCCGCACCTCGGGGCCTCCACCGACGAGGCGCAGGAGAAGGCCGGTGTCTCCGTCGCCAAGTCCGTCCGGCTCGCGCTGAACGGGGAACTGGTCCCGGACGCGGTCAACGTCGCCGGCGGTGTGATCGACGAGAGCGTCCGCCCCGGCATCCCCCTGATCGAGAAGCTCGGGCGCATCTTCACCGCCCTCACGGAGGACTCGCTCACGGCGCTGGACATCGAGGTCGCCGGGGAGATCGCCTCGCTGGACGTCAAGGCCCTGGAGCTCGCCGCGCTGAAGGGCGTCTTCACCGACGTCGTCTCGGAGCAGGTCTCCTACGTCAACGCGCCGGTGCTCGCCGAACAGCGCGGGGTGACCGCCCGCCTGATCACCACGGCGGATTCGCCGGAGTACCGGAACCTGCTGACCCTCAAGGGCGCGCTGTCGGACGGCACGCAGCTCTCCGTCGCGGGCACGCTCACCGGACCGAAACAGATCGAGAAGCTCGTGGGGATCAACGGCTACGAGCTGGAGATCCCGATCGCCGAGCACCTGATCGTCCTGGTCTACCCGGACCGCCCGGGCGTCATTGGCTCGCTCGGCACGGCGTTCGGCACCCACGGCATCAACATCGCGGCCATGCAGGTGGCCCGCAAGGAGGAGGGCGGCCCGGCTCTGGCCGTCCTCGCCGTCGACTCCGCGTTGCCCGCCGGCGTGCTGGACGAGGTGCGCGCCTCCATCGGCGCCACGGTCGCCCGCGAGGCCAACCTCGCCGACTGATAACGGCACCGCGCGGTACGACGGCGGCGGGCGGCTTCACATCGAGGCCGTCCGCCGTCGTCGTACGGTAGATTTCTCGGGTGACTTCGACCCAGGACCAAACCCCGTTTTACATCACCACCGCGATCTCCTACCCCAACGGCGTGCCGCACCTCGGCCACGCGTACGAGGTGGTCGCGACCGACGCCATGGCCCGGTTCAAGCGACTCGACGGCTACGACGTGTTCTTCATGACCGGCACCGACGAGCACGGCCAGAAGATGCTCCAGACCGCCGAACGCGAAGGCATCACGCCGCGCGAGCTGGCGCAGCGCAACTCGGACGCCTTCCAGTCGATGAACGACGAGCTGGGCATCAGCTACGACCGGTTCATCCGCACCACCGACGCCGACCACTACGAGGCCGCGCAGGCGATCTGGAAGCGCATGGAGGCCAACGGGGACATCTACCTGGACAAGTACTCCGGCTGGTATTCCGTCCGCGACGAGGCGTTCCACAACGAGGAGGACACCGAGGTCCGCGACGACGGCGTCCGCTACGCCAAGGACACGGACACCGAGGTCACCTGGACCGAGGAGGAGTCGTACTTCTTCCGCCTGTCCGCCTATCGGGACAAGCTGCTGGACCTGTACCGCGAGCGGCCCGAGTTCGGAGCGCCGCAGTCGCGGTTCAACGAGGTGATCCGTTTCGTGGAGCGCGGGCTGGACGACCTGTCCATCTCGCGGACCACGTTCGACTGGGGCGTGCCCGTTCCCGGGAACAAGGACCACGTCATGTACGTGTGGGTGGACGCGTTGACCAACTACCTCACCGGCGTCGGCTTCCCGGACACGTCCTCCGCCGCGTTTCGGAAGTACTGGCCCGCGGACGTCCACGTGATCGGCAAGGACATCTCCCGCTTCCACGCGATCTACTGGCCGGCATTCCTGCTGTCCGCCGGGGTCGAACTGCCCCGGCGCGTGATGATCCACGGGTTCCTGAACAACAACGGCGTCAAGATGTCGAAGTCCCTGGGCAACGTGGTCCGTCCGGGCGATTGGATCGAGACGTACGGCCTGGACCAGCTGCGCTTCTTCCTGCTTCGCGAGGTGCCCTTCGGGGCGGACGGCGCGTACAGCCACGAGGCCATCGTGGGGCGCATGAACTCGGACCTCGCGAACAACCTGGGGAACCTTGCCCAGCGTTCGCTGTCCATGGTGGGCAAGAACTGCGGGGCCGAGGTGCCCGTGCCCGGGGCGTTCACGGCCGAGGACGAGGCCGTGTTGGCCGCCGCCGACGCGCTGCTCGCGGCGTCGCGCGACGCTTACTCCCGCCAGGAGTTCAGCCGCTCGCTCGAAGCCATCTGGACCGTGCTGGGGGACACCAACGCGTACTTCGCCGAACAACAGCCGTGGGTTCTGCGCAAGACCGACGCCGAACGCATGGGCACGGTGCTCTACGTGACGCTCGAGGTGCTGCGGAAGGTGGCCCTCCTGGTGCAGCCCGTGATGCCGGTTTCCGCCGGCGCGGTGCTCGATGCGCTGGGACAGCCGGAGGGTTCCGCGCGCTCCTTCGCCGCGTTCGGCTCTCGGATCGAGTCCGGGACGGCGCTGCCGGCGCCCACCCCGGTGTTCCCGAAGTACGAGGACCCCGCCGCGTAGCCTCAGCCGGCGTTAAACGCCAGATGCGGCCGGGATCCCCTTGAAACCAAGGTGGAATCCCGGCCGCATCGTGCGTTCGGGCCCGGTGGAACCGGGCGGATTGGTTACCTGTCCTGCGCCGTGCCCGGAGAGTGCGTGCCGGCGTCGGACGTCGTCGGTGAATCGCTGTCCTCCGGCTGTACCGCGAACGGCGCCGTTGCGGGAACCGCGATGGACCCGCGGACCGGGCCGATCCGGCGCTGCCGCAACGGGTCGCGTCGCAGATCCACGTAGAGGGATACGCACAGCCCGACGATGATGAGCACGAAAGGCGTCGCCGCGAGGATCGTGAAGGTCTGCAGCGCCTGCAGCCCGCCCACGTAGAGCAGGACGGCGGCGACCGTGCCGGACAGGAGAGCCCAGAGGATCACCAGCGGCTTCCACGGTTCCTGCCGGCCGCGCGAGGAGAGAGTGGCCAGCACCAGTGCTCCGGAATCGGCGCTACTGATGAAGAAGATCGCCGTCAGGAGCATGACCAGTATCGCGGCACCGATGAAGAACGGGTACTGCTGCAGCACGGCGAAGAAGCCGGCGGCCTCGTTCCCCGTGCCCGCGATGTCGTTCCCGCCGAGTTGCTGCTGGATGCCGGCGCCGCCGAAGACGGTGAACCACACGACGCTGACGGCCGAGGGGACCAGCAGCACGCTGAGGACGAATTCCCGGATGGTTCGCCCCCGGGAGATCTTCGCGATGAAGGTGCCGACGAACGGCGTCCAGGAGATCCACCAGGCCCAATAGAAGATGGTCCAGCTGGCCAACCACTCTGATCCGCCGAAGACGCCCGAGTTGAAGCTCAGCGGAACGAGCTCCGAGAGGTAGTTGCCGATGGAGGACGGCAACAGATCCAGGATGAAGACGGTCGGGCCGACGATGAATACGAAGACCAGCAGGACGAACGCGAGCACCATGTTCGTGTTGCTGAGCCACTTGATGCCGCGCGAGACGCCGCTGGCGGCCGAGAGGACCACGCCCACGCTCAGCACGCAGATGATGATGATCGGTGCGGCGGTGCCTGGGTCGTCGGAGAACTCGCCCGTCCGCAGCAGGGCAAGACCCGCGGCGATCTGGAGTGCGCCGAGGCCCAGCGAGGTGGCCGAGCCGAATTTGGTGCAGATGATCGCCAGGATGTCGATGGGCTTGCCCCAGCCCCGGTCTTCGATGCGCTCCCGGCCGAAGATGGCCTGGAAGGGCGAGCTCATGAGGTTGCCGCGTCCCATGCGATAGGTGGAGTAGGCCAGGGCCAGTCCCACCACCGAATAGATCGCCCAGGGGTGTAGCGCCCAGTGGAACAGCGTGTAGGCCATCGCGGAGTCCGCCGCCGTGGCCGAGCCGGCGGCCGCGTCGACGAAGGGCGGGGGAGAGGCGAGGTGGGTGACGGGTTCGTAGACGCCGAAGAACATCAGGCCGATGCCCATGCCGGCGCTGAACATCATGGCGATCCAGGAGAGCGTGGAGAACTCGGCTGTCTCGTTGTCCTTGGACAGTGGGATGTTGGCGTAGCGTCCGAACGCGAGGACCAGCGCGAACACGACGAAGCCGGTGGCTCCGAGGATGAACAGCCAGCCGAAGTTGCCGGTCACCCAGCCCAGAGCCGCGCTCACGGCCTCGCCAATGCCCTCGGTGAAGAACACACCGAGAAGGCAGACCGCGACGATGATGCCGAACGAGACGCCAAAGACGGTCTTGTCCACGGTGGCCCATCCGCGTTCGGGCGGATCGGCCGACGGTATCTCCTCCGAGGGGAGGTAGTCGGGGGTTTTATCTTTCATGCGCTCCACGCTACCCCGACACCAGCGGCAGGCGTTCCGTATAGTGGCAGGAATGAGTGACAGCTTCGATCCCATGAGCGCAAACAATCCGGCAGACGAGCACCGCGGAGACACGGGGACCATCGTCCTCGGCGGCCACGGGGAGGTGGCCAAGTACGACGTTCGGGCGGTCGCCATTGCGGAGTGTGACGCGGCGAACGCGGCCATCGCGGTGGCGATGGCCGCCGGAGGCCTACCGGGAGAGATCGTGGCGATGCTCCTGAGCACTCAAAACGACCTTTTCGACGTCGATGCCGACCTCGCGGTCCCGGTGAACGTCCCCGAGGTAAGGCCGGTCCGTATCTCGGAGGACCACGTGGAGCGGCTGGACCGCGCGATCGAGCACTACAGGGAGCAGGCGCAGGACCTGGATGGTCTGGTGTTGCCCGGCGGCACGGTCGCCTCCGCGCTCCTGTTCCAGGCCCGTGCCACCGTTCGCCGGGCCGAGCGTGCCGTGTGGGCGGCCGTGGACCAGTACCCGGAGACTGTCAATGCGGAAACGGGCCGGTATCTCAACCACCTGTCCACTCTGCTCTTCACGATTGCCCGCGGCGCGAACGCGGAGCATGGCGACGTCGTGTGGGTTCCGGGATGGTCCGTGGCGCCGGCCACGGACGAGCAGTAGGCGCGCCGGTAGGGGGCGGACTGGACTATTATTGACTGCCATGACCATTCGCTCCAGGGACCTGCGCCGGTATGCGCAGGCCGGCCACCACAGGTTCGATTCCCTGGAGGCGTTCACCGCGGCACCCATCAAGCCCGGCGTTAGCTCGGTTCTGATCAATAACCGCTGGCTGGACCTGCGCTTCGAGGACCGCGGTTCGGACACAACGCTGGTTTACTTCCACGCCGCGCTGCCGGCAACATGGGGCACCTACCCCTTCTTCGGGGGCAGCGGACTATTCAAGGGGGTCAGCGCCAACTACCTGGCCTTAAGCGATCCGCTCATCGGCGCCCGTGAATCTTTGGCGACGGGCTGGTTTGCCGGTTCCCGGCGTCTCGGGTCTCAGGCGGTCCTGCCGAAAGTGATCGATCACGCCGCAGAGACCGGGGGAGGGCATCGACTGGTGTTCTTCGGCGCCTCGGCCGGGGGCTTCGCCGCCCTCTACTACAGTGCCAGGTTCGCCGGCTCGGTGGCCGTCGTCGTCAACCCGGTGACTGATATAAAGCAGCCGGAGCAAATCTTTCCGCTCTATTCCGCGGCCGCTTGGGAAGGGCTTGACGAAGCCGGAATACTGCGGCGCATCGAATCGAGTGTTGTGGATCTCTATGCCCGTGGCACTTCCAATACCGTAATTTATCTGCAAAACCTTCAGGACCCCACATACGTGTGGGGGCACCTGCGCCCTTTTCTGATCAGCAATCCGGGACGAAGCAACATTCATCTACGGCTGGGCACTTGGGACCGGGGTCACGTGGTGCCACCTAAAGAGGTCATGCGTGAGGCAGTTGACCTTTTGCTCGAAGCGGACTCCGACTGTGGCGGCGGGCTCGACCCGAAGCTATACCGGCGGAGTCCTACGGCCGAGTATCTTTTGGCTGAACTGAGTGGAGCACAGGCATGAGGAACATCCTGATCTACGGTGGCTGCGTGACCCGCGATTGCTATGCGTATCTCCAAGACGACTATAGGATTTTGAGGTACGTCGCACGCCAGTCGCTGATCAGCGCCGGACACGCCCCGGTGGATATAGCGCCCGAGCAGTCTCGGTTGGACTCGAAATTCCAGAACGACCAGTTGCGCGGAGACATCGAATCCAGTTTCTTACCTGTGTTGCGCTCCCAGGCGGAGTCGGCGGATGCGATCATTTTGGATCTCGTCGTGGAGCGTCTGGGAGTCAGGAAACACGGGGACGGATTCATCACTCAGTCCAACGAACTGTCCAAGAGCGGCGCGGCGGCGTTGATGAATTCAAATGACGAGGTGGTCCGGTTCGCCACGCCGCGCCACTTTCGACTGTGGCAGTATTCCGCACGGCGCCTCGTGCAGACGTTGCGCCGCCGGGACGCTTTGGTGCGCACGGTCCTTTTCGATACGCCGTGGGCCTCGGAGAGCAACAGCGGTGTGGTCGTGCCGGGATACCGGGACCGGTCCTCGACGGAGATGAATGCTCTATACAGTCCGTATTACGCCTATCTTGAAGAACTCGGCATGCGAGTGGAACGTTTTCCGGAGGACGTCGTGGTGGCCGATGACGCGCACCGGTGGGGTGTGGCCCCTTACCACTACGTTCCGGCTGCCTATGAGTGGATGGCAGACGTGATCCGCAGTATCCCGCCGCGTCGGGGTTGAATTCCGCGGTTGTGTTGCCTTAGAAGTCCTTGAAATGCAGAGCCGCTGAGGCGGCACGTCTCTCCATGGTGTGTGCGTCGCGTATGGCGCTCCGCGGCGTCTCGAACATCGGCTCCGTACGGGTGGTGGCAGCGGTCCCAAGCGGTCGCAGATCCTTGAGCCGAGCCAATGCGACCTCCGTGTCGATTGGCCAGAATTTGGAAGGGATCCCGATGTGGCCAGGACCGATTTCCCGTCGTATAACCGCAATCCGTCCCCCTAGCGCCCGGTTCCCCTGCGATTTACCGCCGAGTTCCTCGAGCATGGGCGTGAGGTGGCTACGCGTGTGCCGCACATCGCCTGTGTTGTGTACGTAGTGGATCAGATTTCCGCGGTTCCATGATGGTGAATTGTAGAGATCGACCACCCGGAACCGTTGGGAATAGCCGTCCATGACGTCGTCGTAAGACATGCCGGGCCAAGCCGTACGAAGGGTCTGACGTATGGGATCCAGCAGTCCGTACCGGAGGATATCGGTTTGCGGAATCCTGGGTACGGCTACGGCGTGGGAAAAGCGCGCCGCAAATCTCATGCTGGTGAAACCGCCACCCGAGGAACCTTCAGTCACGACATATTCGCTCCTGGTGGTAGCCAGAAGCGTGCGAACGATCGCTTCCATCCAGTCATCGGGATTCACTCCGGGTGTGCCCAGATACCAGGACAGGCGATTGGCGGGGTTGAGCGTCAGCGTTGGGTCGGAGAATAGGACATAGGGTGAACCGGACATCCGAGAGCTACGCACAGGGGAGAAATAGTAGCGGCTCGTGTTGGAAGCCCCCTTGGCAGCATGGAATCCGACCCGCAAATCCTGCTGTGCGCCCGGAATGGAATTGACGAGAAACGCAAGTTCCATCCCATCGCCGATGTGCAACAGATAAATCCGCTCCGGGTCCTCCGGCGCGGGGCGGAAATCCTCCAATCGGGCCAGCTGTACCACCGGAACACAGTAGATGGGGTCGGTGTCCAGTATCTGTTGCATGGTGTTCGTCTCCGTCGCTGGCCAACCGCCCCGTCAGTCGGGTCCCTCAGTAAAGTGGCGACTTAGCGGCCCACCGGGGATCAGTGCGGAGTCGTCCCCCAATCGTACTGTCTGGGTAGGGCCAGACTGGGGCTGCACTGGGCGAGAGGACATTCCCATCGATTGGACTCGAAAACCATGTGACCAATATGTGAGACGGATTGCCCGCCATCTGGACAACCGCTTAATGTAGACGGATGAGCGCAACCATCGACCTGGCCGTTATCCCCGGGGACGGAATCGGCCCCGAAGTCATCGCCGAGGCCGTGAAGGTTCTCCGGCGTGCGACCCGTGACGAAACCGTCACCCTGCTTATGACCAACTACAGCCTGGGCGCGACCCACTGGCTCGAGACGGGCGAGACCCTTACCGACGAAACGCTCGTCTCCCTCCGCCAGCACGATGCGATCCTCTTCGGTGCGGTCGGGGCGGCCCCGGGGGACACGCGCATCCCGTCTGGGTTGATCGAGCGCGAGATGCTGCTCAAGCTTCGGTTCTCGTTGGACCACTACGTTAACCTTCGCCCCTCGCGGATCTATCCGGGTGTGCCCAGCCCGCTCGCGCACGCCGGCGACGTTGACTTCGTCGTCGTCCGCGAGGGAACCGAGGGACCCTACGTCGGGAACGGCGGTGCACTGCGCGTCGGAACCCCCCACGAAATCGCCACCGAGGTATCCGTCAACACGGCTCACGGTGTGGAGCGAGTGGTGCGGGACGCGTTCACGCGGGCATCGGCACGTGAACGAAAGCACGTGACCCTGGTCCACAAGCACAACGTCCTCGTCCACGCCGGACACTTGTGGCGCCGCACGGTCGAGGCCGTTGCGGCCGAGTTCCCGGACGTCCGGCACGACTACATGCACGTGGACGCCGCCACCATCCACATGGTCACCGATCCCGCGCGCTTCGACGTGATTGTCACCGACAACCTCTTCGGCGACATCCTCACCGACCTGGCCGGTGCCATCACCGGCGGCATCGGACTGGCCGCATCCGGAAACCTGAACATGGATCGGACGGCGCCGTCCATGTTCGAACCCGTGCACGGCTCCGCGCCGGACATCGCTGGCCAGCAGAAGGCGGATCCGACCGCGGCGATCCTGTCGGTCGCGCTCTTGCTCGAACATGTCGGCTTTCCATCGGCGGCGCGGCGCGTCGAGGCCGCTGTGGAGGCGGACATCTCCTCGCGCGCCGAGCTCTCCGACATCCGGACGACCGCCGAGATCGGCGATGCAATAGCAGCGGCCTTGTCATAAGCTGGGGAGGCTCCCGCGGGGGCCCGCGGTGGAGTGCGAAGGGCACGCCACCGGCCGAATGTCGAAGAGGAAGTGCGCCAGCGCCATGGAATTCTCCCAGCAGCTCTCCACCAACCCGAAGAGCGCGGATCAGCGCGCCGAGATCCTGGCGAACCCCGGATTCGGCGACCATTTCACGGACCACACCGCCGTCGTCGATTGGACGTGGACGTCCGAAGACGGCGGACGGTGGCACGACGCGCGCATCGAGCCGTACGGACCCATCGCCATGGACCCAGCCGCCGCCGTTCTGCACTACGGTCAGGAGATTTTCGAGGGACTCAAGGCGTACCGCCACGCGGACGGCTCAGTGTGGACTTTCCGCCCCGAAGAGAACGCGGCCCGGTTCAACAAGTCCGCCGTGCGTCTGGCGCTGCCGGAGTTGCCGGAGGAGGCGTTCGTCGACTCCCTTCGCCAACTGGTGTCGACCGACCAGGCCTGGGTCCCCACCGGGGACGGCGAGGCACTCTACCTGCGTCCCTTCATGATCGCCACGGAGGCGTTCCTCGGTGTGCGGCCGGCCAGGGAGGTGTCTTACCGCGTGATCGCCTCCCCGGCGGGGAACTACTTCGGCGGGGAGTTGAAGCCCGTGTCCATCTGGCTATCCACGAACTACGCCCGCGCCGGCCGCGGTGGCACCGGCGAGGCGAAGTGCGGCGGCAACTATGCAGCGTCCCTCGCCGCCCAGATCGAGGCCGAGGCCCACGGCTGCAAGCAGGTCCTGTTCCTGGATCCCTTCAACGACAACGCGGTCGAGGAGCTCGGCGGCATGAACGTGTTCTTCGTCTTCAAGGACGGGACCCTGGTGACGCCGGCCCTCAACGGCACCATCCTCCGCGGAGTTACCCGCTCATCGGTGCTCCAGCTGGCTCGCGACCGCGGAATGCGAGTGGAGGAACGCAAGATCACCCTCGAGGAGTGGCGTCAAGCGGTCGACGACGGATCGCTGGCCGAGGTGTTCGCCTGCGGCACCGCCGCCGTCATTACTCCGATCGGCGAGTTGAAGACGGCCGAGAGTTCCATCGTCTCGCCCGCGGCCGGCCCTGACTCGGTCAGCATGCACATCCGCGCGCAACTGCTGGGCATCCAGACCGGTGCGGTGGAAGACACCCACGGCTGGCTGACCCGGCTGGCCTAGGCCCATGCGCATCCTGGTCACCGGCGGCGCCGGCTACATCGGGTCTCACACCGTTCTTCAGTTGCTCGAGGCGGGCCACGAGGTGCATGTCCTCGACAACCTCAGCAATTCTTCGCCGGAGGCGCTCCGGCGAGTAGCGGAGCTCGCCGGCCGTGCGGCGAGGCTACACCGCGTGGACCTGCTGGATGCGGAAGGCACACGAATGGCGCTGCGGACGGCCGACCCGGAGGCCGTGATCCACTTCGCCGGACTGAAGGCCGTGGGCGAGTCGTCGGAGAAACCGCTCTGGTACTACCGGAACAATGTCGTGGGCACGCTGAACCTGTTGGAGGCCATGGAGTCCCAGGGCGTACGCACGCTGGTCTTCAGCTCCTCGGCGACGGTGTATGGGGAGGCCGGTGGCGTGGTCCAGTACGACGAGGACCTGCCGCTGGCCGCCATGAACCCCTACGGGCGCACCAAGATGCACATCGAACAGATGCTGGACGATTTGGCGGCGTCGGACGCGCGGTGGGCTGTCGCGAAGCTTCGGTACTTCAACCCCGTCGGTGCCCACGAATCGGGACGCATCGGCGAGGACCCGCAGGGCGTTCCGAACAACCTGATGCCATATGTGGCACAGGTTGCCGTGGGCCGGCGCGAACGGCTCGACGTGTTCGGTGACGACTATCCCACCGCGGACGGCACCGGCGTGCGGGACTACATCCACGTCGTCGATCTGGCCACGGGCCACCTCACCGCGTTGGAATACCTCGTGGCCAACGGTGGTCTTCACGCGTGGAACCTGGGCAGCGGATCGGGATCCTCGGTACTCGAAGTGGTCCACGCCTTCGGGCGTGCCTCCGGGCGGGACATCCCGTACCGGATCGTTGAACGCCGCCCCGGCGACCTCCCGGCCTATTGGGCGGATCCGACGCTGGCCCGCGTGGAACTGGGATGGAAGTCCGAGCGCGGCCTGGAGGACATGGTGGTCGACGTCTGGCGGTGGCAGTCGGAAAACCCGGAGGGTTACCCGGCCGAACCCAATGATGAGGACGACGCCGCCTCCGACTAGGCTGGAGGGCATGCGTATTGCTCGATTTGTAGTTGACGGTGATCCCCTCTATGGCGTGGTTGAAGGCGACGAAGTGGCGGTGATTGCGGGGGATCCGTTCTTCCAGGGCGTGAAGCCCACCGGCGTGCGACACCCGCTGGACGACGTCCGCCTCCTGGCACCGATCATTCCGCGGTCCAAGGTCGTCGGGTTCGGCCGGACCTATGCGGACCACGCCCGCGAACTGGGCAACGAGGTGCCGGTCACCCCGCTGATGTTCCTCAAGCCGAACACCTCGGTGGCGGGTCCGGGCGATCCGATCACCCTCCCCGCCTTCTCGGAAGAGGTTTCCTATGAAGCCGAACTCGCAGTCGTGATCGGGCGCATCTGCAAGGACGTGCCCGCCGACAAGGTGGCTGACGTGGTCTTCGGCTACACCTGCGCCAACGATCTCACGGCCCGCGATGTCCAGAAGACGGACAACCAGTGGGCTCGAGCGAAGGGCTGGGACGGCTCCTGCCCGCTCGGACCGTGGATCGAGACCGATCTGGACGTCGACGACGTGCGGATCGTTGGTCGTCTCGATGGCGAGACCGTCCAAGACGGCAGCACCAGAAACATGGTCTGGAGCGTCGCCGACCTCGTTGCCTACGCGTCCCAGGCCTTCACGCTGCTCCCGGGCGACGTGATCCTCACCGGCACGCCGGCCGGCGTGGGACTGATCCGGGAGGGGCAGCGCTTCGAGGTGGAGATCGAGGGGATCGGTACGCTGTCCAACCCAGTGCGCAGCTAACGACGGTGTATGGACAGCGCAGCGTTGGCCGGGTGTTTTCCGGTGCCCTTCGGCAGGCGGCGAAAAACAGGGCGGCCCGTCCCACCTGGCAGAAGCGATTGGGTCACCTGTGGGCACTCGCACTGGTCCTCGGGGTCTCCGCGCGCGTCAGCCACCGACTCGGAGGGCCAGAATGGCTGACGGCAGTCCTGATTGTGACGGCCGTCGCATTGGCCGTCACTCTGCTGGTGCGACGCGTCGCTGCGGAAATGCGCGCATGGAGGCGCCGGTAGCCGCGTACTAGACTCGTGACCACCATGATTGACGTATCCCAGATCCCCACTGTCACCCCGGAAACGCCCGTCCGCGTGCGTTTCTGTCCGTCCCCGACCGGCACTCCGCACGTTGGACTGATCCGCACGGCCCTCTTCAACTGGGCCTACGCACGCCACACCGGCGGCAAGCTCATCTTCCGCATCGAGGACACGGACGCCCAGCGCGACAGCGAGGAGAGCTACGATCAGCTCTTGGAGGCACTGGACTGGCTCGGGATCGACTGGGACGAGGGCGTGAACGTCGGTGGTCCCCACGAGCCATACCGTCAGTCGCAACGCTCGGATCGCTACGACGAGGTGATCACCAAGCTGAAGGACGCCGGACACCTTTACGAGTCCTTCTCTAACCCGGACGAGGTCGAAGCGCGCCACAAGGCAGCCGGCCGCGACCCCAAACTGGGCTACGACAACCACGACCGCACGCTCACGCCGGATGAGGCCGCCGCGTTCCGCGCGGAGGGTCGGGAGCCGGTCCTCCGCGTCCGCATGCCGGACGAGGACACGACCTTCACCGACCTGGTGCGCGGCGAGATCACGTTCAAGGCCGGCTCTGTCCCGGACTTCGTGGTGGTCCGCGCCAATGGCAAGCCGCTTTACACGCTCGTGAATCCGGTCGACGATGCGCTCATGGGCATCACGCACGTGCTGCGAGGCGAGGACCTCCTCTCGTCCACGCCCCGGCAGATCGCCCTGTACCGGGCGCTGATCGATGTTGGCGTGGCTCAGTACATGCCGCTCTTCGGCCACCTTCCATACGTCATGGGCCAGGGCAACAAAAAGTTGTCCAAGCGCGACCCCGAGTCGAGCCTGTTCCTGCACCGCGACCGCGGCTTCATCCCCGAGGGGTTGCTCAACTACCTGTCGCTGCTCGGCTGGAGCATGTCGGCCGACGAGGACATCTTCACCCGAGACCAGCTGGTCGAGGCGTTCGACATCCACAGCGTCCTTTCCAACCCGGCCAAGTTCGACCTCAAGAAGGCCGAAGCCATCAACGGATCTCACGTGCGGCTTCTTGATCCGACCGACTTCCGCGATCGACTCGTTCCGTACCTGCGCCACGCGAAGCTCGTGGGGGAGGCCCTGACGGAGCGGCAGAATGAGATCCTGACGGAGGCGGCTCCTTTGGTTCAGGAACGCATCGCCCTCTTGGGCGAGGCACCGGACATGCTTGAGTTCCTGTTCCGTACGGACGACGACGTCGTCGTGGCCCAGGACGCGCTAAAGGGACTTCCCGGCAATACCGACGAGGTGCTCGACGCCGGCATTGCCGCCCTCGAGGAATTGGGTGACTGGACCGCCGAAAGCATCCAGTCGGCGCTCCGTGAGGCACTGATCGAAGGCATGGGCATCAAGCCGCGGCTGGCTTTCGGTCCCATCAGGACGGGAGTCTCGGGGAAGCGCATATCGCCGCCGCTGTTTGAGTCCATGGTGATCCTGGGCAAGGAGTCATCGCTCGTGCGTCTGCGGGCCTTCCGCCAGGACATCGACTCGCTCTGACACATCGAGGTGCGTCCCGCCAGCTGGCGGGGAGCACCCCTTGCCGACGGTACCTTCGATTTTGGAATTGGGACGAGGGTCGGGTAAAGTAATTACTCGTGCTGAGGCGCCGGGAACTGCTTGAACAAGGTAGCAAACCGGAGGCTGAAGTCCATTGGGATATGGTGTAATTGGCAACACATCGGTTTCTGGTACCGACATTCTAGGTTCGAGTCCTGGTATCCCAGCGCTACGGTTTCCGCGGTTCCCGCGGGAAACGGCCTGACCGAAGTAGTTGTTTTCGGTCAGCTACGGCCCCATCGTATAGCGGCCTAGTACGCTGCCCTCTCACGGCGGTAACGCGGGTTCGAATCCCGCTGGGGTCACGGTTCGCAAGAACTACAGGCGGCATCAGCCTTCAAGTGATGCAGGCTATGCGGCCCCATCGTATAGCGGCCTAGTACGCTGCCCTCTCACGGCGGTAACGCGGGTTCGAATCCCGCTGGGGTCACCGTTACAAACAATGTCCTCGGCTTCTGCCGGGGACATTGTCGTTTAATCCTCAGGACGAGGGAAGAATCGTTGTCACCCGGGGTTTGCAAGGCCCATCTAGAGCGGGACCTTTTCCCGCGCGGCGATGAACGCTGTTTCCGCCCATCTTCTCGGGCCCCGACCTCGATTGGTCCCTTCAGCGTGCCCATTCTGTAGCGCCGATCGCTTGCCGACGTGCGTGACCTCAACGACCCTGATGCGTTTGACGTGGTTGAACCGCATCCTGCGTAAGCTGTCGAAGGTGAGACACATGGTGGATCTAATGTGCCTGCCGACGGCGAGCGGATGGCAATACGACGGAGCCGTTTGATGCAGGACACGCCCAAGCTTCTCGCAGTTCGAAAGTTTTCCAGTCCGCGCCGCAGGTACCGCTAACGTGGTTCCTGCCCCAGAGCGAACCGACCGCAGGTGGTGCATAGTGTTTGCCTTCTCCGAAGAGACCGTACGGTCGGACCATCCAGCCCTGTCCGGCTGGACGTTCAACGACGTTCAATGGACGCGGTTCGGAGCCGACGCCGTACATATGAACGGCCAAAGTGCGGAACTCGCCGACTTCGTCTCGGCCAATGGCGAATTGCAGTTGTTGGATCGCGCCCTCAAAGCGACGTTCGTCGGGGGCCTCGGCAGCTACCAGATCCGCATCAAGTTTCCCCGTCCGGTTCATTCCGCCGATGGTGTGGGCGCAGTCTTTACCCTGCGCGGTTGGAAAGACATCCAATATGTCGCCGTCGGTTATACGGACTCCGAGCTGTTCCGCCACATCAAAGTCAAGAACCCACTCGATGGTGTAGCCACGGAAATCATGTGCGGATTCTCCGATCTTGTCTTCCGCATACAGAACGGGTGGTCGAACGTCTTCAGCGCTGACGTGGCCGACTTGAGGATCTATGTGAAAGGAGAACCCGACGGGGAAGGCGAGATCCTGGTGGATTGGGTGTCGGCCTGGGACGTCGACTCGAAGCCCGAACCCAGCTATGCGTCATCGCTGGACCCCGACGCGGCGGCCGTCACAAGCCTCATATGCGACCACCTTGCCCAGAAAAACCCCGATTACAGGCGTCGCGCCGCAGAGTTCGTCGAAACAGGCGACTTCCCTGTCATTGGCCGGACGCGTCTGCCGTGGAAATCTGCCGACCTCCAACCGGAGGACGTGGGATCGAATGGAACTTATCGCTACATTTGGCATTCGCTGTGCCCCGCAGGAGACCTGCTGGTCTACGGGCTGATCGACGGAGTCGATGCGGCAATCTATGCTGCCCGAGACATGATCAACTCGTGGTTGGATCATAATTTCTACAGCGAAACGGCAGACACGAAATATGCGTGGTACGACCACGGCGCCGCCGAGCGACTTATGGTGTTCCTGTTGATGGCCCAGGTTGGCGGTCAACGAGGCTTCGATGGACGGTTCATGCTGCGACTCAACCAAGCGATTGAGGAGCACGCAAATCTCCTGCTGTCGGAGGCGTTCTACGCTTTCAACCAACCAACCCGGCACCACAACCATGCGTGGTTCCAGGACATCGCCTTGCTCATGGCAGGCATCATCGGTCGGGACAGTCCTTCCAGCGATTACCGAATTTCAACCGGCTTAGCCCGGCTGCGTGACCAGTTCGACTCACTGATCACGAGAGACAGTGGCTTCGCGGTTTTCGTCGAGAATTCCACTGGCTATCAGGAGGTCATACAGCATCTGGTGGGCCTGACGGAGAAGTTGGCGGCCATCTCCGGAAGGGAAACCAAATCGGGCGAACTCGTTCGTGAATTGCGGAACTGGTCCGACGTCCTGAGGTACCCAGATGGCCGGGCACCGTCCCTAGGGGACACGTTCCGCACGGTCAACGGACCAGCAGCCGAAGCGGCGCATACAGCCAAACTGGAGGCCCCGGGCCTAATGGTCCTGCCGATTGCCGGATACGCCGTCGCCAAGGGCCTCCATCAGGGACTACCGCAAAACGTGATGGTTTACGCTTCCAATTTGTCTGCCACACATAAGCATGCCGACCACTTGTCGTTCACCCTGTTTTTCGACGGCGTCGAATGGTTGATAGACCCCGGCTTCTTCTCCTACGAGCCGGGTGATGCAGTGGCCCAGTACCTGCGGGGGCCATGGGCCCATAACGCAACCGTCATCGACGACGTTCCCTATTCCCTGGCACCGGGGAGGGCCACTCTTGGCGGGTTCCGCGAGGGGTCCGAATACGTCATTAGCGGGATGCACGAGGCGTTTCGCGGCCATCAGGTGTCCCGCCAACTCTCCGGCCGGCTCGATCGCCTGCAGTTGCGAGGGCACGACGAGGTTCTTGTGGCTGAGGGCGCGGACGACCACGAAGGTAACGACTTCACGGCTACGAGTGTCTTCCATCTTGGCGAAGGCGTGGTGGTGCAACCCAGCGGCCATGCCTCGTGGTTACTAACGCACGGCCGCTCTCGGTACGGCCTGGTCATTGGAGCGATGGTGTCCGGCGCAGTCGTCAGAGGTGTTGGGTCTTCGCCCAAAACGACGAGTGTCTCCGCCGGTGCCTACGGCGAGTTTCAGCCGACTAATTCCCTGATGCTCGAGCATCCCGTTGGGCAACCCCTCGAATGGACCCTTGACGCGGTCGATCGTAATCCGAGCACATAATCCCTAAGCGGTCCGCAAAACACCGTGCGAGTCCTCGGTACAGGAAAACCGCTGTGGGGCATGATGGAGTCCGTGAACACTGACCAGCGAGCGTCCGCAGGCCCGGACGGAGACGGAACAAGTGCGGTGCGGCTTCTGGAGGAAGCCAAATCGTCGTTGCTGGATGCGGCTTTGCCCTTAAACGTTCCCGGCGCCGGAGCTGCGCGTGAATTCGTTCGCGCCATTCTCGAACAGCTGGAAGACTACATCCTGCCGCGTTTCCGGAATCTCGACGCACCCCTCTTGGCAGTCGTTGGAGGTTCGACCGGAGCGGGCAAATCCACGCTCGTCAACGCACTCGTCGGCCACCCCGTCACCCGAGCCGGCGCCATTCGACCCACTACGAGGCAGCCCATTCTTCTGCACCATCCATCCGAGGCACGGTGGTTCAACGACCAGCGGATCCTCCCCGGGATGTCCCGGGTAGCCGGCCGTAGAACGAATCCCGACAAGCCTGAATCGGCCGATCGGGTCGGCCCCGCTCCGGACGCGGCGGTGGGCTCACTGGTGATGCTGGCGGACGAGGCGATTCCCGCTGGCATTGCATTGTTGGACGCCCCGGATATTGACTCCATCTCGGACGGGAACCGGCGCCTGGCCGGTCAACTTCTGGCGGCGGCGGACCTGTGGCTGTTCGTCACCACGGCCAACCGCTACGCGGACGCTGTGCCCTGGAAGCTCCTTCTGGAGGCCGCCGGACGGGACATCACCGTCGCCGTGATCCTGGACCGCGTCCCCCCCGGCGTAGAGGAAGAGGTTGCCACGGATCTCCGCGCCATGCTCGAACGGCAGGGACTGGGAACGGCGCAGCTGTTTGTCGTTGCGGAGACGAACCTCGACGACTTCGCGATGCTGCCCGCTGACGCGGTCGCGGAGTTGCGGGGCTGGCTGTCCGACCTCGCCGGGGACGTGGCCGGGCGCTCGGCCGTCGCGCGCAGGACGCTTGACGGCGTCCTCCGGCAACTGGTCGTAAGGATCGATGCCGTCGCCGACGCGGAGGATGCGCAGCGCGCCGCGGGCGCTCGGTTAGGCGCTGACGTCGCCGAGGCCTACGCGACTGCCGCGCAACGCATCGGCGAGGCCACCAGAGACGGCACCCTCCTGCGGGGCGAGGTCCTCGCGCGCTGGCAGGACTTCGTGGGAACCGGCGAGTTCTTCAGGTCCCTCGAGACCGGAATCGGACGATTCCGCGACCGCATCGGCGCCTTCCTCTCGGGCAAACCCCAGCCGGTCGAAACGGTGGAGGAGGCGATCGAATCCGGCCTGCTCGCCGTAGTGGTCGACCAGTGTGCCCGGGCCGCCGAGGACGCGGACGCGCGTTGGCGGGCCGATCCGGCAGGCCGGGAGTTGCTGGGGTCCGAGGATTTGGCCCAACCTGGGGCCGGCTTCGCGGATTCGGCAGCCGCCGAGATCCGGGCATGGCAGGGCGATCTGATGGAACTGATCCGCACCGAGGGGGAGGGCAAGCGTTTCACGGCGCGCATGGTCTCCTTCGGCGTCAACGGTGTGGCGGTCGCCCTCATGGTTGTCGTCTTCGCATCAACGGCTGGTTTGACTGGACTCGAGGTCGGCATCGCGGGCGGTTCCGCCATCGTCGGCCAGAAACTGCTGGAGGCGATCTTCGGAGAGGACGCCGTTCGGCGTCTCGCCAAACAAGCTCGCGAGTCTCTGGACAGCCGTTGCCGGTCGCTCTTGGCAGAAGACAGTGCACGGTTCCTCGAACGGCTCGCCATTCTGGGGCCCCAGGACAATGCTGACCTTCTCCGCGGCCACGCACGTAGGCTTGCCGCGCTTTCGGCGGGAGAATCGGCATGAGCCGGCGGCGGTCGGAGGGGGCAGGCTCGCCTCTCGTGGACCAGCTCGACGCGCTCAATGAAGCGAGGGAACTGGGCGAGGGACGAGTGCCCCAGGCCGCGGAGGCGGCCGTATTGGATGTTTTGGAACGGGCCTCCACTCGCCGTTCGCTCAGCGCTGACCACACCGTCGTCGGGTTCTTCGGCGCGACGGGAAGTGGGAAGTCCTCGCTCTTCAACGCGGTCACGGGTCAGGATTTGGCACGCGTCGCGGCCACCCGCCCCACCACGTCCGCCCCATTGGCCGCCGTATGGGGCGCGGCCGGAAGCGCGGAACTGCTCGACTGGTTGGGTGCCGACCAACGCCATGAACTCGCAGATCCTCTTGCCGATGGCCGGCGCACCGGTTGGCTTGGCGGGGGACGAGCGGAGCCCGGCGGGCTGGTGCTCCTGGATTTGCCGGACTTCGACTCGACGGCCCTGTCCCACCGCGAAACCGTGCAGCGACTGTCAGGTCAGGTTGACGTCCTCGTCTGGGTGCTTGATCCGCAAAAATACGCGGACGCGGCGGTTCACCAAGACTTCATCCGCCCGTTGTCAGCCTACGGGGCAGTCACCATGGTGGTGCTCAACCAAATCGATCGTCTGCCTCCGGGAACGTTGAACGCGGTTCTGGATTCCTTGCGCGGGATTCTCGCGGACGATGGGCTGGGGAAGGTTCCCGTCTATCCGGTCTCGGCGAGCACCGGGGACGGGGTCGACGAACTCCGTGCCGCCATCGCCGCGGTCTCCGCGGGCCGTGATGCCGCAACGCAGCGGCTCCGCTTGGATGCGGCAGGTGTGGCAAAGGCGCTGGGTGCGGAGGTGGACGGGGAACCGCTGGATGCGCCGGGAAAGCACGTCCAACGGCGGCTGGCAGGCCAATTATCCGAGGCTTCGGGCGTGGAAACGGTCGTGTCCGCCGTCGGCCGCTCCTACAGGATCAACGCGGGGGCAAAGACCGGCTGGCCCGTAACCCGGTGGCTGACTCGGCTGCGTCCGGATCCGCTGCGACGGCTCAATCTGAAGACCCGGGATGTGAACCCCACGGTCAACCGCACATCATTGCCCCCGCCGGGTTCGGCCCAGCGTGCGCAGGCGGACTCCGCGGTTCGTGCCTACGCTGACACCGCAAGCCACGGAGCGCCCGAGGCTTGGCGCGGTTCCATCCGCCGTGCCGCCCGGGCGAGCGCACCGACCCTGCCGGATGCGCTCGACCAGGCGATCGCACACACGGACATCGGGGCCGGCAAGGGGTCCTGGTGGTGGCCGGTTGTGGGTACCGTCCAATGGATCGCGCTGGCGAGCGCGCTGGCCGGCGCCGCGTGGTTAGGGGGGCTCTTCGCCATGGGATACCTGCAGTTGCCGGTGCCCGAAACGCCACAGGTCGAGGGGTTCCCGATACCCACGCTGATGATCGCAGGCGGTCTCTTTCTGGGCATCGCTCTGTCGATGGCCACGGGAATCATTTCCCGGATGGCTGCGAGGACTCGGGCTGCCGCGGCGCGGCGACGACTCCGCACGGCGGTCGCCACGGTTGCTCAAACGCATGTCGTTGAGCCGGTGGCCAATGAAATCGACCGCTACAACAGGTTTCGTAGCGCACTGAGGGCAGCCCGTGGCTGAACAAGATTCACCCGCTGTACTCGTCGGCGGCATGACGGAGCGGGGCCTGCTGGCACGCATCCTTCCGCGGTTGAGCGGTGCCAGGGTAGAGGTCGGACCCGGCGACGACGCAGCCTTGGTTGAGGCACCCGATGGGCGGTTTGTCTTCAGCATCGACACGGTGGTGCAGGACCAGGATTTCCGGCTTCTCTGGCCGAACGGCTCCGTGGGAAGCGGCTATGACGTCGGATGGAAGTCGGCGGCCCAGAACCTGTCCGATATCAACGCGATGGGGGCGGTGACGACGTCGGCCGTGATTAGTCTGACACTGCCGTCCGACACCCCAGTCGACTGGGTGGAGGGGTTTGCGGACGGCTTCAGTGCCGCCGTCGCGGCTCTTGGCGCGCACCGCTGCGCGATCGTTGGCGGGGATTTGGGCCGCGGGCGCGAGCTCTCAGCGACAGCCGCGGTGACCGGCGACCTCGGCGGCCACGCACCGGTTCTCCGCTCCGGAGCCCGCCCCGGGAATGTCCTGGCGGTCTGCGGACGGCTGGGCGCCGCGGCGGCCGGGCTTGCGCTGTTGGAATCGGCCCTGCCGCAGGCGGAACTCGAAGGACGGCATCGCCGGCTGATCGATCTCCAGCTACGGCCGCGACCGCCGCTGGAAGCGGGACCGCTGGCCGCCGCGGGCGGGGCGACCGCAATGATGGATTTGTCCGACGGTCTGGCGCGAGACGCCCCGCGGATGGCCCGAGCCAGCGGCGTCGACCTGCAACTCGACGTCGCGGCGCTTGCCCTACACGCGGAGGAGCTAGGGCCGACGGGGAGGCTTCTGCAGACGGATCCGTTCGGGTGGGTCGTCCACGGCGGAGAGGATTTCGCGTTGCTGGCCACCTTTCCGGCGGCTATCCACCTGCCGGTCGGCTTCAGCGCCATCGGGTCAACCGCAAGCGGCCATGGCGAGGTCCGGATTGGAGGCACGGTGATAGGGGAAGCGGGTTGGGACCACTTCACCGCGGCGCGTTCCGCCGGCGGTACAGGGGGCTAGGCGGATGGTTCGCGCTCCTGGCCTCCGCGGGCGCCCTCCACCTGTTCGAACGAAAAACCGGCGCGTGTGGCGTGGCAACGCGCGGCCCTCCGCGTTGCTAGAATCACCGACAGGGCGCGTGCACGACAGCCCACGGTGATTGCGGCGAATGATGGGGGAGCAAGGTGCACGAGGAATTGGTGGGCATCCGTGCTCGGAGCATCCGCACGGGCAGGTCATCAACTCCACTACCTCCAAACCCGGCAGCGGATAGTCCCCAGGATCTTCTTCGGGTGCCCGTGCGAACGACGGCCCATCAACCCATACCGCAAGTGGTGGCGACCATTGCCACGGACCAATCGCAATCCGAGGTCGCAAGGTATTACCCGACCCTTCCGCTCTACCCGGACACGGTTGTGGCGTCGGTGGACGCCCATAGGCCGCAATTTATCCTCATCGAGCGGGCGGCACTGAACGCCGGTCCTTGGTTCGGCACGGAACATGAGGCCGGTGGGGCGCTCATTGAATTGATCAACCGGCTTGAAAAATGGTCCCTGAAGGCGCAATGCGCGATGATCATGATCGACGGGCCGGGCGAAGACCGTTATTACACCAAACGGTTACGTGCAGCCGCGCGCCACTGCTTCCCGAACGAGAACTTTTGGTCGGAGCTTCCCGAACGCCCCCGGCGCCGCAAGATCTACCACTTGGCTCAGCAGTTCGCGGAGAAGGCGTTCGAGGAAGGTGGATCAACGAATGGTTCGTGACGACCGTGATGTAGTGGTTTGCGTCGAAGACTCCGGGCACGAAGGCCTGATCGACGAACTTACGGCCGAGATTTCGAGTAACGGAGCCACCCCGGTGGTTATCTCAGCCGGTGAGGGTTTGCCGCCGGATGGCGATGGGCCGGTTCGTCGGGTATTCATTAGTCCGGCTGCAGGCAGGACCCCACAGAGGATTGCATGGGCCGCCGTTGGCGAGGCGACGAGACGACGCGCCAACCTGGTCCTGGTCCGTGGGATGCGCACGGCGTGGAGCCTTGCCGGGAACGCCGCGATGAATGGACGCATTGTCTCTTGGCTTCCGGGCGAGCCCCTCTCCGAAGAACTGCGGCGATGGCCGCGTGGCGAGGGCGCCATCGAAGCCATCGGACGCGTGTCTCGGCTTATCCTCGTCGACGATGAACTATCGCGGATCGCCCTCATCCAAGCGATCCCCCAAGTGGCCGCGAAGATTTTCGTCTTCGTCAGCGCAGCCGAGCATTGCACAGGCACGCCGAACGTGCTCACCGCACGGACCATGATGAGACTCCTGAGGGCCCGCTACCGGGTCTTGGTTTTCGACGATTTGGCACACGACCGCGGAAATTTCGGGCAGCACAACCACGGCGTGCTTCCGTCCGGCGGAGGGGAAGTGGCGCCACCGCGGCTGGCCGAAAACCTGAGTTCCCCGGACGTACAGATCATTCGCTTGACTACGGCGGAGTGCATAGAGGGCGGCGGGGGGGACGTTGTGAGCATCCGACCGCGGCTTCCGGCACGGCACCTTCAGGAAGGGCGCTTGCTCCCCAGATACGCTGCCTGGCATCTGGCGATTGTCGCGGAGGTTCTCGACTGCGACGTTGTCCTACCGGCGGATGCGGAAACGGCGCTTGCAGGGAGGGGCAATGAAGTGCTCCTGGATCGGATGTGGCCGACACTTGCCGTAGCCTCCTGGGACGGGGTGGAGTCCCTCGGCACGGAACGCATTGGCGAGATTGTTGACTTGTGCCGGAAGGTGGTGGTGCCCTCGGAGGGGATCCGTTCAGTTGTGGAGTCGCGATTATCCGCGGCAGCCGGCAAATCGATCGTGCTTCCATGGACCCATACGTCGGATACGGGTGGGACGGTTTCGAGCGGCGAACTGGGCGAGCACTTCGCAGCCGTCCTCGAGAGGCAGACGGCCGATTATTCCGCAGTCGAACTCCAACCAGAACGGCTCAATGTTCTACTCGCGGGACACGACTTCAAGTTTGCGGGCGAGCTGGTCGATCAGCTCACCCTCCGGCGGGACCTCGACGTACGGATCGACAAGTGGGATGCACAGGATCTCCATGATCCGAACGCCAGTCGGGCGTGTTTGGAGTGGGCGGACGTCATTATCTGCGAGTTCGCATCGCACAACGCCGTGTGGTATTCGTGGGAAAAATTGCCGCACCAGAAGCTTCTGGTCCGCTTCCATGGCTACGAGGTCAATCTCGATTGCATCCGCGACCTGAATGTCGACAATATCGATTCGGTGGTATTCGTTTCGGAGTTCTTCCGCCGCCGTGTCGTCGAGGACTTGGGGTGGGAAGATGTGCCGACATCGGTCGTTCCCAACATGATTGACAGCTCCGACTTGGACCGTGGAAAACTCCCTGAAGCCCGCTTTCACCTTGGTATGGCGGGCATCGTGCCGATTCTCAAGCGGCCGGATCGCGCCCTGGACCTACTCGAAAACCTGCTGGAGCGGGACGCCCGGTACACGCTTCATCTGCGGGGAAGGAATCCTTGGGAATACAGCTGGATGTGGAAATCCGACGCCGTCCGAGACGCCTACGAAGCCCTGTACGAGAGGCTGCTCGTCGACCCGGCCCTCCGTGCCAGGGTGTCCTTCGATGACTTCGGCCCGGATATGGGGCGGTGGTTCCAAAAAATCGGTTGGGTGTTATCGCCTAGCACGCGGGAAACGTTCCATCTGGCCCCGGTGGAGGGGATGGCCTCCGGAGCTGTTCCCGTTGTTTGGGATCGCCCTGGGGCTTCCGAGATCTTCGGCGACGAATGGTTGCACGGAGATACGGCAGCAGCGGCTGATTACATCCACGCGGTCAACGAGTCCGAACGAGCGTATGAAGAAACGAGTGCTCGCGCACAGCTCCATGCCGTCCGCTACGACCTCAGGTCCTTGTCGCGGTCGTGGTTGATCCTCATAAGGACGGCGGGCAATAGGTTTCAGGACGTTCCGTCACGGCGCATTGAGGCAGGGAGAGTCGAGATTCTCTTCGGACAGCGCCAGGACGCCGACCGGTTGGGACGCCTGGTGCGCGTCCTCCAGCGAGACGGACATGCTGAACGTGTTGCGCAACTGATCGACGAATATCCCGCTCTTTTTGCGGAGCTTCCGTCCGCAGTCTCCGGGGAGGCTCTCATGAGACGGGGCCTAGCTAAGATTGCCGCGACTCCCGGAATTGTTCCCGCCCGCTCGTCCGGCGCCATCTATAAGACGCGGTCCGGCCAAACCATGTCCGTTAGGGCGGCGCCAGTGGAATCCGGCCGATCCTCGGTTGCCGCTTCGAGGGAAAACGCGGCATTCGAACTTCATCCGCCGACTATCTTTCGCCCGCCGCAGGCGGATGAGACGCCAGGGGAAGCGGCATCGCAGGCCGAGCTGACCATAGACAAATTCATTATCTACTCGGCTGACAGGCTGGTCCGTGAGGCCCGGGCAAGCAGGCCTGCCGCCCTAGTCAGCCACGGCGACTGCTGGGTGGCCGCAGCGGTCCTTATAGCCTCCCGGCGCTTGGGCGTCCCGTTCATCTTGGATCTCGGGACTTCCGCGGCCGATCGCTACCGGGAAACAGCCGAATGGCTCACTTCAGAGGCGGACGGGGTTGCCGCGGGCGCCATTGACGATCGACTCGTGTCAGCGGCCGCGGAAAACCACGCGTCGATGGCGCATGTCCATGAACAGAGGAGCCTGCGCCAGTTGCGTGTTGGACTCATCGCTGACCAGTTCACGACTCAGACAGTCTCGGGATCGTTCGATGCCGTTCCGCTTCGGCGTGCGGACGGATACCTGCAGGTGGCCGTCGAGTCCTTGGACGGCTTGTTCATTGAATCCGCTTGGGAAGGACCGAACGACGAGTGGCGGCGCGGGGTCGCACATTCGAAAGAAGGCATCGGCGACCTGCAAAAAATCATCGAGGTCGCGCGGCACAGGGGTATTCCCGTCCTGTTCTGGAACAAGGAGGACCCGGTGCATTTCGCCAATTTCGCGGGAACGGCGGCCTTGGCCGATCATGTGTTCACCACGGACGGCGACCGGGTACCCGCCTATCTCGGCCTTCCAGAAAGTTCGATTCAAACCGCGTCCGCATTGCCTTTCTACGCTCAACCGCAAATCCACCATCCATTGCCGACGGACAGAACATACGAGCACTCCGTCTCGTATGCAGGTACGTACTATGGCGATAGGTTCAGGGATCGGTCCATCGAACTCCACGCAATGCTTGAGGGGGCGGCACGGCACGGGCTGACCATTTACGACCGGCAGGTCAATGTTCCGAATTCGCCGTACCACTTTCCGCCCGAACTGGCGAAGTTCGTCAAGGCAGGCGTTGCCTATGAAGAGGTTCTCAAGGTGTATAAAACACACCCGGTCAATATCAACGTGAACTCGGCTCGGGACTCGCCGACGATGTTTTCCCGC
The DNA here is from genome assembly GCF_051262515.1 of Arthrobacter arnarulunnguaqae. NCBI lineage: Bacteria > Bacillati > Actinomycetota > Actinomycetes > Micrococcales > Micrococcaceae > Arthrobacter > Arthrobacter arnarulunnguaqae. Next base: position 197,617 of record NZ_JBIMER010000003.1, read on the forward strand.
CGCGTTGTCGAGATCGCGGCGTCTGGCGGAGTGGTGCTCAGCGGACTTGGCCGCGGCATCAGCGATCAGCTGCGGGGTATTCCAGCGACGGGTGATGCTGCTTTTTGGGACGACAGGCTCGCGGTTTGGATGGAAGACGAGGGTGCCCGACTCGACGAGGCATGGAAGCAGCTGCGCTGTATCGCGCGCTCTCACCTGGCGGATCAAGCACTGACACTGATGTTCCGAACCGCTGGACTTCTGATCAGTCTTGAGGGGCTGCCGCCTTACGCCTTGCGGTTCGAATCCGTGGGCGATCTGGAACTGGATGTCCTACTCGCCCAAACGCACCGGCCTTCGGCCGTCGCCATCGCCGCATCGGAACTGCCACGCGTCCATAGGGACCGCCTGCAGGAAGCCGGCATTGGCGTCGTCGAGGCCGTCGAAGAACTCGACGAGTCAATCCAGTGGATAGCTGACGGACTCGTCCAGGGACGCCCCACCTATTTCGAGGACTTGCTCCATGCGGTGCGGTTTGGCGAGTGGTCCAGCATTGGTGCCCAGACTTGGCGCCCCGAAATGGGCCGTGGTCGAACGCTGGCCACTGAGGGCGATGCGAATACGCTCATCGCATTACGGCATCGGAATCGATCAAACGCTGGGGCCGGACGCCCAATGACGTGGCTACTCGCGCCCGATTCGTGATTCGGAACAAGGCGCAATAGCGCTTCTTCGATTCGTCATTTAGTTGGTTTTGGCCGTGATCAATACCGTTTTCATGGCCCTTTCCAAAACGTGCAATTTCGCATCGCCGGAACCCACGGGCATGACGCAGAAAGCGTCTCGTTCGGTATAGACGTTTGTGACCGAGATTCCGCGTGGGTCTTGGCTGGCCAGGCGGATGCCGGCCTCGAAGCAGTTCTGATCGATCCACCATTGCTTGCTGCCCGACACGGCCGTTTTCGCGGCCGCTGCAGCGATGAAACCCGCCGCCTGCCCAGCTGCCGCTGTCGGGTTGAACACAGCAAAACCGCCCGTGTATTTTTCCCAGGGGGCTACGCCCTGTCCCAGGATTCGCGAGCAGATGTCGGCGGCGGCGTGCTTTTCAATGAGGGGGGACAAACCGGTCGTAATGACCGTGTCCAAATCAAGAACCACCACCGGGCGCACGAATTTGCGCAGCAGCGGATATACGAAGGAGAACCGGATCAGCGATGCTATCGGTCCTAGGTTGTCCCCGGCATCGAGGCTCACGACGGAGAGAACGACGCCCTGGGGATCCCAGGCCGCGAGAGCCTCCCTCACCGCAGTAGGGTTGTCCGATATCACCGCCAAGTGAAGAACGGCTTCCTCTGAGCACGTCAGGCTGAAAGACTGCACGAGGAACCGTGCGTATTTATGGAAGTAGCCTTCGTCGCACGAGGCGCTGACAATGTACTTGGCTCCTTCCGGGGCCGCCCAGTCAACGCTCAAGTCGGCGTCCAGAATCGACGTCGAATCGGAGTCGAGAGTGAGTTCCGCCGCAGATGCGGTGACTACCGTCGACACCGGAATGGCAATATACGGTTCGAAGCCATCCGCCCGATGCGACTGAAACTGACCGATCAGATCCGCGTACTCATCGAATTCACCGGCCTCGTAGGCGCATACCGAGAGGAAGATGCGTCCCACGTTTGCGGTCTGCGTGTCGTTCGTTTCCCCGATGAGTTCCTCAATGCGACGGCCCGCGACGTCCGACCCGAAATTGCTGAGGTAGCCGCGGCAACAGTAGATGAACGACTCCAGGGACTGTCCGCGGGCGAAAGCGTTCTCGGCCGCTGCCAGTACTTCGTTGTCGAAGGTGTTCTTCCACAGCTTGATGAGACTACAGAGGCGCCGATAGGGCCAATCGTGTGCGGGATTCAACTCCGCTGCCCGGTAGAGCAGCTCCTTGGCGCGGAGGTATTTCGCTGTATCCGCCTCGTCGCGGATGTAACGGATGGAAGCGATAACACCAGTTGCCTCGTCCAGAACCTCCCGAAAGGTCTGCGTCCCGCTGGCACTGGAGGTCGTGGAGCTGGAGGCGGGCTTCGCTGCGGGGACGTCGTTAATCTCTAGGAGCGATCCCAAGACCGATCGGATGACCAAGGTCGCTTTAGTTCGCGGCAATGGCTTGTGACCAATGGCGTTCGAAGTCGTTTGGATCTCGTAATCCCCGATCGACGTGGCGAAGTCGGTTGCCCTCTTGAGGCTGGACTGCAGGTCGATCAATTCGTCGTGGCCAGCATCCAGCCGGTTCGTCACGATCTTGAATCGTGGAACGACTCCGCGTGCCTTCATCCTTTCGACAACGCTGATTCGTTCAGGCGCCGTCTTGAACAATTCGTCGATCGTCTGGCTGAGAAGTCGATCCTCAATGACGCGCAAGGCGCGCTGGATCGAATACTTTCGCAGATCAAGTTGAGGCACTTCGGCGACCGCAACCGGGTCCCTTAGTTCAGTTGCCAGCATCAGGGCCCCGTAGCCGCCCATGGAGGAGCCGTAGGTGACGACGTTGGCGAGGGGTACACCCAGCGACTTGGCCACCTTGGCGACCACGAAAGCCATGTGTGCCACGAAGTCGTCGTCTTGGTCAATGAACCAACCGGCATGGACGTTGTCGGAAACGTACAGGGCCGGGTCGCTCAGCACGACAACGTGGGCGTCCAGGAAGCTTTCTTCCCATGTCCACCTGTGGAAGACGGGATTCGCTTGCGGAGACGCCACGGGTTGCGCGGAAGGAAGGAAGCAGACGATCGCCTCTGCGCTCGACCGTGCGGTTACGAGGGCGTCAACGTAAACATCAAGACGGATTTCGTGGCGAACGTGATGTTTTCCAGGTGGAACGGTTCCCGTCGCTCCCAGATCATCCAGCTTCGTCGGAATGCCGCATGGTTCCGTCATCAAGGTTCCTTATGGGTATCGATGGTGATGCGCAAGAGGGGCCGGACACGCCCATCTGCGGGCGCGGACTAGAGTCTATGCGACGGCCGTCCGATGGACTCCAGTCGGCGACCGGCGATGTGCCATCTCTCGTCTTTTGGATTTCGCGGATACCCGGGACCAGCTGGGAGGCCGTCAGTCGCTGCCTTTTCGCAGCGCGGCGCTGAGTTGGGAGGCTGCGGATACGACAACTTCAGAGTGCACGCGTCCGGGCTGGCGGGTAAGGCGCTCGATCGGACCGGAGATGGACACGGCGGCGATGACGCGTCCGGAGGGGCCGCGTACGGGGGCGGACACTGAAGCGACGCCCGGCTCGCGTTCTCCAAGGCTCTGCGCCCAGCCGCGGCGGCGAACACCGGCGAGGATGGTGGGTGTGAAGCGCGCGTTGTTGAGCCCCTCGAGCAGCCGCTCATGGTCTTCCCACGCCATAAGCACCTGTGCCGCCGACCCGGCTTTCATCGACAGTTGCGTTCCCACCGGGATGGTGTCCCGAAGGCCGATGGGACGTTCGGCGGAGGCAACGCAGACTCGCGAGTCGCCTTGTCGGCGGAAGACCTGACTGCTCTCACCGGTCGCGTCCCGGAGCTGAACGAGGATGGGGCCGGCCGCGGCGATCATGCGGTCTTCGCCGGCGGCCGATGCCAGCTCGACCAAGCGGCTCCCTAGCACGAACCGGCCGTGGATGTCCTTGCCCACGAGTCGGTGATGGACGAGGGCCTGGGCCAATCGGTGCACGGTGGGTCTGGACAAGCCGGTGGCGGAAACCAGTTGTGCCAGGGTCGTGGGGCCGGCTTCGAGGGAGTCGAGCACCATGGCTGCCTTATCGATAACGCCAACGCCGCTAGAAGTGTCCATAGAATGATATTGCCGTCTCACATTATGAGATGCAAGTCGAAATTCTGGCCCTCGCAACGAGCGGGTGATTAAGTTGAGACCAAGAGGTTTTTTGACGAAGGGAACCCGAGATGTCCGGTGGCACACCAGCGCAGACGCTGGCGGAGAAGGTCTGGGCCGCGCACGTCGTGCGCGAGGGCGAAGGTGTTGGGGCGGCGCAGCAGCCCGACCTCATCTATATCGATCTGCACCTTGTGCATGAGGTCACGTCCCCACAGGCTTTCGAGGGCCTTCGGCTGGCCGGACGCCCGCTGCGCAGGCCCGACCTGACGATTGCCACGGAGGACCACAACACCCCGACCCTGGACATCGACAAGCCGATCGCGGACCTCACCAGCCGCACCCAGATCGAAACACTGCGCGCCAACTGCCGCGAATTCGGGGTGCGACTCCATTCCCTGGGCGACAAGGAACAGGGCATCGTCCACGTGGTCGGCCCGCAACTCGGTCTGACGCAGCCCGGTATGACCGTGGTGTGCGGCGATTCGCACACCTCCACCCATGGCGCCTTTGGCGCGCTGGCGTTCGGCATCGGCACCTCCGAGGTGGAGCACGTGATGGCGACGCAGACGCTGTCGTTGAAGCCGTTCAAGACGATGGCCATCAACGTCGACGGCACGCTCAAGCCCGGTGTCACTGCGAAGGACATCATCCTTGCGGTGATCGCCAAGATCGGAACCGGCGGGGGACAGGGGTATGTACTCGAATACCGGGGTTCCGCCATCCGCGCGTTGTCCATGGAAGCGCGCATGACGATCTGCAACATGTCGATCGAAGCCGGAGCGCGCGCCGGCATGGTCGCGCCCGACCAGACCACGTTCGACTACCTGCGTGACAAGCCGCACGCACCGCAGGGCGCCGACTGGGACGCCGCCGTCGACTACTGGCGGTCCCTGAGCTCGGACGAGACGGCCTCCTTTGATGCCGAGGTCTTCCTCGACGCAGATCGACTCGAGCCTTTCGTGACCTGGGGAACCAACCCGGGGCAGGGCGTCTCGCTCTCCGACGCGGTCCCGTCGCCCGAGGACTTCGAGGACGAGAACGCCCGCGCCGCCTGCGAGCGCGCGCTGGACTACATGGCGCTCGACGCGGGCACGCCCATGAAGGACATCCGCGTGGACACCGTGTTCCTCGGTTCGTGCACCAACAGTCGGATGGAGGATCTGCGGACCGCCGCGGCCATCATCCAGGGACAGACCAAGGACCCCGACATCCGCATGATCGTGGTGCCCGGCTCGGCGCGTGTCCGGCTCGAGGCGGAGGCCGAGGGACTGGACCGGATCTTCAAGGACTTCGGTGCAGAATGGCGCTTCGCCGGGTGTTCGATGTGCCTCGGCATGAACCCGGACCAGCTCGCCGAGGGCGAACGCTGCGCCTCGACGTCGAACCGGAACTTCGAAGGCCGGCAAGGCAAGGGCGGCCGGACACACCTGGTCTCGCCGGTGGTCGCCGCGGCTACCGCCATCCGCGGCACGCTCAGCTCGCCCTCGGACCTCCCGCCCGCGACCCGCGCCGCCACATCGACCACCGCAGCCTAAGGAGCGCATCCATGGAGAAATTGACCACCCACACGGGTGTCGGCGTGCCGCTGCGCCAGAGCAATGTGGACACGGACCAGATCATTCCGGCCGTCTACCTCAAGCGCATCACCCGAACCGGTTTCGAGGACGCCCTCTTCGCCGGCTGGCGCAAGGACCCCGAGTTCATCCTCAACCGCGAGCCCTACTCGGTCGGCTCCGTGCTCGTGGCCGGACCGGATTTCGGCACCGGTTCCTCGCGGGAACACGCCGTCTGGGCGTTGAAGGACTACGGCTTCAAGGCGGTCGTCTGCTCCCGGTTCGCCGACATCTTCCGGGGAAACTCGGGGAAACAGGGACTGGTGGCCGCCCAGGTAGCGCAGGCCGAGGTCGAGCTCATCTGGAAGGAACTCGAGAACCACCCGGGCAGTAAGGTCACAGTCGACCTGGTGTCCCGCACCGTCACCTGCGGTGCCCTGGTTGCTCCCTTTGAGATCGACGAATACACCCGCTGGCGCCTCCTGGAGGGCCTTGATGACATTGGTCTCACGCTGCAGCACGAGGCCGACGTCTCCTCGTTCGAAGCCGCGCGTCCCGCATGGCTTCCGGCCACGCTCCCCGCCAAATCCTGACTACCGGATACCGCCCCGCGGGCCCCGCCACAGCCGCCGCCGCATGCTCGGGCTGTATGCTTACGGGGAACCTCGGGCGATCCTGAGGCCACTCCAACGATAGGTATTTCTTTCATGGGCAAAGTCCTGACTATCCACGGCGGCGTTCCGCTGATTGGAAGAGTAAAAGTCAGGGGCGCCAAGAATCTGGTGCCGAAAGCCATGGTCGCGGCGCTCCTGGCCGATACCCCTTCCGTCCTGCGCAACGTTCCGGAGATCCGGGACGTGGAGATCGTGACTAGCCTGCTCACCATCCACGGCGTCACGGTGGACAAAGACCCGGCCACAGGCGACCTGACGCTCGATCCGCAGGGCGCGACCTCGGCTCCGTCCAAGGAGATCGACGCGCACGCCGGCGACTCGCGGATCCCGATTCTGTTTTGCGGACCGCTGATCCACAGCATCGGCGAGGCGTTCATCCCCGATCTCGGCGGCTGCCGCATCGGGGATCGTCCGATCGACTACCACCTCAACGTACTCCGCCAGTTCGGCGCCGTCGTTGATAAGCGTCCCGGCGGAATCGCCATCTCGGCCCCGCACGGACTCAAGGGGGCGAAGCTCGAACTCCCTTATCCGAGCGTCGGCGCCACAGAACAGGTGTTGCTCACCGCGGTCAAGGCCGATGGCATCACCGAACTCAAGAACGCCGCCGTCGAACCCGAGATCATGGACCTCATCGCGCTCCTGCAGAAGATGGGCGCCATCATCTCCGTCCAGACGGACCGGGTGATCCGGATTGAGGGCGTGGCCCATCTGAGCGGCTACAGGCATCGTGCCCTCCCGGACCGCAACGAGGGCGCTTCCTGGGCCTCCGCGGCGCTGGTCACCCGCGGCGACATCTATGTCGAGGGCGCCAACCAGGAGGACCTCACCGCGTTCCTCAACACCTACCGGAAGATCGGGGGCGCCTTCGAGGTGGAGGACGACGGCATCCGCTTCTACCACCCCGGCGGCGAGCTGAAGCCGCTGGTGCTCGAAACCGACGTCCACCCTGGATTCATGACCGACTGGCAGCAGCCGCTGGTGGTTGCGCTGACCCAAGCCGCCGGCGTATCGATCGTCCACGAGACGGTGTACGAGAACCGCTTCGGGTTCACCGATGCCCTGGTCCGCATGGGGGCCACCATCCAGTTGCACCGGGAATGCCTTGGCGCGGTGCCCTGCCGATTCGGACAGCGGAACTTCAAGCACTCGGCCGTGATCACCGGCCCGGCTCAGCTACACGGAGCGGACATCGACATCCCTGACCTGCGCGGGGGGTTCTCCCACCTGATAGCGGCCCTCGCGGCCGAGGGCACCAGCCGGGTGACCGGCATCGAGCTCATCAACCGCGGCTACGAGAAGTTCCTGGAGAAGTTGCAGGGTCTCGGTGCGCGCGTCGAACTCGACTCCACCGACTAGGGCGGCCATGAGGGAAACGACCGGAGCGAAGGCCGTGTTCGCCGTCTTGGCGGGCATCATTCGTCCTACCATGACCGCACTGATGGGACGGAAGTGGGAACGGTTCGAGCGACTGCCCGAGGGTGGTTTCATCGCCTGTCCCAACCACGTGACCGAGATCGATCCGCTGGTGGTCGGCCAGGCGCTCTACGCGCACGGACGCCTCCCTCGCTATCTGGCCAAGGAATCGCTGTTCAAGCTGCCCGTGGTCGGATCTGTGCTGCGTGCCAGCCGCCAGGTTCCGGTCGCCCGCTCGAGCGTCGGAGCCAGCCGCTCGTTGGAGATCGCCCGCGACCTCATCGACTCGGGAGGCGTGGTGATCGTGTATCCGGAGGGGACGCTGACCCGGGATCCTGACGAGTGGCCCATGCGCGGCCGCACAGGCGCGGCACGCCTGGCGCTGCAAACCGGAGCGCCCGTCATACCCATTGCGCACTGGGGTGCGCAAGAGGTCTTCCCGCGTTACGGGAAGGGCCTCCGGCCCTTCCCACGCAAGACGGTCCGCGTGCGGCTCGGCGATCCCGTGGACCTCAGCGACCTCGCGGACAAGCCCTTGACCCGATCGGTCCTGGAAGAGGCGACCGCACGAATCATGGCCGCGCTGACGGCCGGAGTAGCTGAGTTGCGCGGCGGCGTTCCGCCCGAGACTCCTTGGGATCCGGCGGCGCACGGCCAGACGATGTCCGGTCGGGATTTCCAGACCGGACCGGGAGCGAACGAGTGAGGCCTGCCCCCAACAAGATCGCCGTTCTGGGAGCCGGCAGTTGGGGCACCACTTTCGCCAAGGTCGTGGCCGACTGCGGAGCCGCCTCCAACACGGACGTGCAACTGTGGGCCCGCCGCGCCGAAGTGGCCAACGAGATCAACAACCACCACCGCAACACTCGCTACCTGGGCGAGATCGTCCTTCCGGGCAACGTCACAGCCAGCGACGATCCGGCGAAGGTCCTGGCCGGTGCGGATCTGGTGGTTCTGGCGGTGCCCGCCCAGACGCTGCGTTCCCAACTGCGAATGGTTCGGGATTCGATTCCGGCCGGTGCCGTCGTCTTGTCCCTCATGAAGGGGCTGGAGCGTGGCACGGATGCGCGCATGAGTCAGGTCGTTCGCGACGAATTGGACTGGCCAATGGACGCCATCGCCGTCGTTTCCGGCCCGAACCTGGCCATGGAGATCGCCCGCGAGGAGCCCACCGCCTCCGTCGTCGCGTGTACGGACGCGGAGACTGCGGCCTGGATCGCGGCGGCATGTACTCCGGAGTACTTCCGGCCCTACACCAACACGGACCTCGTCGGCGTGGAGGTCGGCGGAATCGTCAAGAACGTCATTGCACTGGCGGTCGGGATCTGCGACGGACGCGGCATGGGCGACAACACGAAGGCCTCCGTGATCACCCGGGGCCTGGCAGAGACCACGCGGCTGGCTCTCGCCCTCGGTGGACAGTTGGAGACCATGTCCGGACTCGCGGGCCTCGGCGACCTCGTCGCGACCTGCTCCTCGCCGTTGTCGCGCAACCGCACCGCCGGAAGGCTACTGGGGGAGGGCCTGACCCTAGTCGAGGTCAACGCCGCCATGACCCAGACGGCCGAGGGCATCAAATCCGGGCCGGCGGTCCTGGACTTGGCGCGCGGCCTCGGCGTCGAGATGCCCATCACCGAGGCAGTCGTGCACGTGCTGGACGGCGAATTGACCGTTGACGCCATGGCGTCCCGGCTATTGGGCCGCGAACTTAAATCCGAAGGGGAAAAGGCATGAATGCCGAGAACAACACCAAAACGCGCGTGGCGTTGCTGTTCGGCGGGCGTTCCTCCGAACACGCCGTCAGCTGCGTCACCGCGGCCGGCGTGATGCATTCCATCGACCGCGAAAAATACGACGTCGTGCCGGTCGGAATCACGCGCGACGGACGCTGGTCGCTGGTCGACGCCGACCCGGAGACCTGGTCGCTGGCATCCGGGGAGGCTCCCGAGGTTTTGGCGGGACCGGAAACCCTTCGGCTGGACATCGTCCCCGAGGGCCGGGAACTCGTGGCCCACACCAATGGGGGGAAGACCCGCAGCCTCGGCGGTGTCGACATCGTCTTCCCGTTGCTGCATGGGCCCTTCGGCGAAGACGGTACGCTGCAGGGCCTGCTGGAACTGGCCGACGTCCCGTACGTCGGCTCGGGTGTGTCGGCCAGTGCCATCGGCATGGACAAGCACTACATGAAAGTGGTTTTCGAAGCCGCCGGATTCCGCGTCGGGCCCTATGTGGTGATTACGGACAAGGCATGGCGCCGCGATCCCGAGGGCGCGCTGGCCGCCGCGGGTTCCCTGACCTATCCGCTGTTCGTGAAGCCGGCGCGGGCTGGTTCGTCCGTCGGCATCAGCCGCGTGGATTCCCCGTCACAGCTCCGCGAAGCCGTCGAGGCGGCCCGGATACACGACCCCAAGGTGGTCATCGAACAGGGAATCGACGGTCGCGAGATCGAATGCGGCGTCCTGGAGGGCCGCGGCCACGAGGTGCCCCGCACCTCGCTTCCCGGCGAGGTGGCGATGGAGGCCGGCGACCACGAGTTCTACGACTTCGAGGCGAAGTACGTTGACGGCGCCGCAGCCAAGCTGAGCTGCCCGGCCGAGCTTCCCGAAGGGGCCGTGGACGAGGTCCGCCGGCTGGCCGCCGCGGCCTTCGACGCTGTCGGAGCGGAGGGTCTTTCCCGGGTGGACTTCTTCTACACGGACGCGGGCGACTGGGTCATCAACGAGATCAACACCATGCCCGGGTTCACTCCGATCAGCATGTATCCGCAGATGTGGGACAAAACGGGGATGGCCTACCCGGACCTGATCGACGAGCTCATCTGGCTTGCCCTGAACCGTCGGACCGGATTGCGCTAGGCTTTCGCGGCTCGGGCCGTCAAGGAAGGTCGACGCTCTGGTCGAGCGTGGTGCACGCGCCGTCGGCCGGGATGCGGCCGGCGGCCGCGGAGATTTCCGCCAGCACCGTGCTGGAGGCCACCACGTCCGGATCGAAGAGGATCTCGGTGGCGGGTTCCCTTCCATAGGTGGTCAGCGTCCATGCCGGCTCGCCTTCACGGGCCAGCCAGTCGATGCCGTTGACACTGATGCAGGGGTCCGTTGTCGGGCTGGGGGGCGTTACCCCGCATCTGAGGATGATCTGGGCCGGCTCGCCCCATACGGCGGTCGCCTGGCTATTGGTGGCGCGAAGTCCGGCGCCGGCCAGCTCGTCGGGCAGGGCAACCATCATCTCCGCACAGACCGGGTGGGAAGCGGCGTCCGCCGCCTCGACATCTACGGGAGGTGCGCACGACGAAAGGCCGAAGACCGAGACGGCGAGGCCCAAGGAGGTCATGGCTTTTCGGGCGTGGGATGGATGGCGGTTCACCAGTTCATTCTAGTGAAGGGGCGGAGCATGAGTGGCCTTGTTTATCAATCCTTGGAAGGCAATGAGATACTCGTATGAGCATTGTGACTGACTCAGGGGGATAAGTGACCGTGACGAATGACGGATTTGGCGGAACCGGCGGTGGTCGCCGCACGAAACGACGGCGACCGGTCCTCATCACCATGGTTTCCCTGGGTCTCGTCGTGGTCCTCGCTGCCGTCGTCGCCTTCGGTTATCTAGCAAGTCTTGCCGGAAGTTTCGATTCCAAGTCCCAAGCCATCGAATCTGCTTTTCCCGACGATGACGTCCGGCCGGAGCGCGCAGCGGAAGCGTCGGATGCCCGCAACTTCCTGGTGATCGGAAGCGACGCCCGCGGCGGCAGTGGTGAGACGGAGGACCTGCCATCGGTTCCCAATGGCGGACGCTCGGACACGCTGATGCTCGTGAACATCCCGGGCGACCGCCAAAGCATCAACGTCATGTCGGTTATGCGCGACACATGGGTAGCCATTCCCGGGCATGGCGAGCACAAGATCAATGCCGCACTCGCCCTCGGTGGCATTCCTTTGCTGGTGCAGACGCTCGAGGGTTTGGTTGATACACGGATCGACCACGTGGCCATTATCGACTTCGAAGGTTTTCGTGCGTTGACCACAGCGCTCGGCGGCGTCGAGGTGAACAACCCGCGGGAGTTCAGGTCCTCCGGCGTCGAGGGCGAGACTTTCGCAGCCGGTAAGATCACTCTCGAGGGGGAGTCGGCCTTGAAGTTCGTGCGTGAACGCAAACGGTTCTCGGATGGCGACTACACAAGGGTCGCCAACCAGCAGCTGTTTTTGAAAGGCGTCATGTCCAGGTTCCTGACTGCGGAAACGCTGACGGATCCGGGCAAGATTTCAGCGATCGTTGACGACTTCGCGCCCTTCGTTTCCGTCGATGACGATTTGACGGGCCTTGCCGCCGGCCAACTTGCGGTCAGCTTGCGGAAAGCCCGGTCCACGGACGTACACACTTTTACGCTCCCGAACCTCGGCACCGGACGTTCGACTGACGGACAATCGATCGTGGTCCACGATCCGGAGGCCGTCTCTGAAATCGCTGCCGCGCTTTCCGAGGACCGTCTCACCGCCTACGTCACCGACAACCGGTTGGAAACCTAACCGCATGTCGAGAAACCGTGCCACAGTCCTCCGAGTCGTGGCGGTTGCCGCTGGCCGCTGGAGGCTGCCCGTCGTCGTCATCGCGCTGGGCGATAGGAGATGCGGGCTGCCACGGGATGCTGACGACAGGAAAGACAGGTACCGGACCCCCCTGGCGGTAGGCCGAAGCGGCTTGAACGGGACGGCTCATCCATGAGGCGGTTGCTGGCCCTGCGGCATACGTTGAGGCGTCACTGGCGGGAGGACGCCGTGGCGTTCACGTCGCGGTTGTGGGTCAGGAAGGCGACGCCGCGTTGGGAGAAGTGGCTACATGGCATCGACGCTTTGATGGCTATCGCTCCGGGTACACCAATCGCGGCGATGACAGCCCTACTCGTGGGCAACGTGGAGATCCTCGAACACCGGCTAACCCTCGCCTTGGCCAAGGGGCCGCGGGGAAAGCGTGCCAAGCAGTTGGCCGACATCGCTCTCGCCGGGGACCATCCCCAATTCGCCGCCACCTTTGCTTCCCGCATGGAGACGGGTGCCCAAGGCGTGGACATTACCTGGGCCAAATTGCACTGGTACAACGGACAGTCCACCGAAGCCATTCAGCGTTTGGATGCGAACAACCCGCGGACACTCCGGATCCGGGAGCGCTTCGTTGCGGAGCAGGCCGTATACGGGGACTGGCGGCCTACCGTGGATCGGGTTGACCGCTACGTTCCCAGGGACAATGTTGTGCTTCACCTCCTCACCAATTCGTTGCCCCACACGCGAACCGGTTACACGCAACGCTCGCATTCACTCCTTAGGGCTCAGTGTGAAGTTGGCTGGGAAGTCCATGCGGTGACCCGACTGGGCTATCCCGAGACTCTCGGTATCATCCGTCCGGACAGGCTCCAGACCCTGGACGGCGTTCGTTACCACCGCTTGTACCCAAACCACGGAATCAACAACCTTCGGGACAGATTGCAAGAGGAAACCGAACACTTGTTGCGGTTGGTACTCGAAGTGCGACCCTCGGTGCTGCACACGACCACACACTTCGTCAACGGCTTGGTGGTTCGCGCAGTTGCCGAAGCCACCGGTCTGCCATGGATCTACGAAGTGCGTGGCCAGCTTTCGGACACTTGGGTTTCGAAACGCAGCCCCGCCGCTGCCGGAACGGAACGCTACCGCCAGTTCAACAAACGCGAGACGGAAGTTATGTCGGCTGCCGATCTCGTGCTGACACTCGGTCACACAATGCGCAATCGGATCATAGATTTCGGCATCGATCCCGGGCGCGTCCTCTTGTCTCCCAACGCCGTAGGGGAGGAATTTCTCGACACTCCGTCTCCGTCTCGGGTGGCACGCGTGGAACTGGGGCTGGACCCCAACCTCCTTCACATTGGGACCGTCTCCAGCCTGGTCGCCTACGAAGGCATCGACGATCTGGTCTCCGCCTTTGCCATTTTGCGCCGGGAACGCAACGACGTCCGCCTCATGGTGATCGGTGACGGTGCGGCCTTACCCGCTCTGCGGTTGCAGGCTTCTGCACTGGGTTTGGATCCGGACGACATCTTTCCCGGCCGCGTAGATGCCTCCGAAGCGCCCAGATACCACCGCGCGCTGGACGTATTCGTCGTCCCCCGCAAGGACTTTGCGGTCACCCGCTCGGTGACGCCTCTGAAGCCCGTGGAAGCAATGGCTTCATGCCGTCCAGTGGTGGCGTCGGACCTTCCCGCCCTCAGGGAAATGGTGGTGCCGGGCATCAACGGACTTTGCGTACCTCCCGGGGACCCCGCCGCTCTCGCCGCGGCGATTGGCCAGCTACTGGATGACGGGGAACTCCGTGCGAACATGGGGTTCGCCGGAAGGGCCATGGTGCTGAAGTCCAGAACATGGCAGCGGAACGCCGAACAGTGCATCGAGCACTATGGAGTGCTACGTCGCGGAAAGGCCCCGTCACGATGACCACCCCAGCTTCCCAACAACCAGGTGCGCCGTCGGACGAGACGCCGGCGATGGTCTTTGTCGATGTGTCGGAAATGCAACGCCAAGGTGCCCGCGACTCGATCTCCGACTACCTGGTGCGGATCTGGGATGTTCGAAGTTACATGGTGCACGAAGCCAAGGCCCACGTCCAAGGCTCGTCCCGCAACCAGCGGCTTGGCAGCCTCTGGTTGATTATCAACCCCATTCTCGACGGTGCGATGTACTACCTCGTCTTCGGGATTATCCTGCAAACCAGCCGGGGCATCGATAACTTCATCGGCTTCTTGATGATTGGAGTCTTTCTCTTCCAAATGACGACCAAGTGCATCACCGGGTCCTCGCAGTCGCTGCTCAAGCTGAAGGCTTCCACGGCGGGTGCACCGCTGCCGGCGGCGACCGCTCCGATCACGGTCAACATCCGCACATGGATGAGCGGCATGCCCAGCTACTTGGTGTTGCTCTTGATCATCATTGTCGCGCCTCCAGTGGAGAGCTTCTCCCTGATTGCAGTGTTGCTGCTGCCTATTATTCTGGCTCAGATGGCGTTGGCACTGGGACTTTCGCTTATTGCGGCTCACTTCGTCGCCTTGTTGCCCGACCTGCAGAACTTGTTGAGTATTGCCGTCCGGGCATGGATGTATGGGTCCGGGGTCATGTTCGCCGCAGATCGCTTCGCCGACCTGGGCCCGGCAGTGGCGGCGGCGATCCACTGGAATCCCATGTATTGGATCCTTGAGCACGCCCGGTCGGTGCTGCTCTATAACACCGCGCCTGACTCGGAGGGATGGCTCATCATCCTACTTTGGGCAGCGAGCTCGCTGGTGGTCGGGATTGCGTTGGTTTGGCGGCGCGGCGGGAGGTATGGCGATGGGACACATTAGTGCTGTCCGTCCGAAGCTTTTTTTCCACAACGTGAGCCTCGAACGCAAGAGTAAACGGCGCACCGCCACGGACGTGAGAATCAAAGACTTCTCATTTTTGCTTCACGGGAATGAGGCCATCGGTGTTCTAGGTACGCGGTCCGACGGGGCCGGGCTGGTGGCCGAGCTCGCTTGTGGAACCGTTGCTTCCGATGAGGGATCTGTCTACGTGGCGGCAGAACCAGCCGGTATCACCAGCGGCACCGCTTTCTTGCTGGACGATAGTTTGCGGTACAACATGGAACGTGTTGGCATGTCCCACAACGTCAATGGCGGTGCCTTGCGTGCTTTGGTGTCGCTCGTGGCCGACGAAGCCGGAGCGGCAGACGAGCTTTCCAAGCTGGTCAGGGACTGCGACGCGCTGCTGGTGGAACACGTCAGGCTGTGCCTGGCGATTGCGAGCGGATCGCCGCTGCTCGTCATCGATGAACCCGAAGTCCGAGGACAGGCACTGACGGAGCAGGAGGGGCAGCGACGCCTGCGCACGTACAAGGCCCATGGGGGTGCAGTTCTAGTGGTCAGTCAGAACGCACGCCTGCTGGCCAAGACGTGCCGAAGAACAGTCTGGTTGCACGAGGGCAAGATCCTCATGGACGACGCGTCCGAAGTCGTGGCACGGCGGCACCGTCAGCACGCGGACGCAGTCAAAGACGGTGACAGGGCTCTCGCCGGACAGCTGGTGCGCAGATTTCGACGCCAGGTGAAAAGTCCACAATTCATCATCCAGGAAGCGGGAAGACGCCGCGCATGATAGGAAAGCACACAATTTCCACGATAAAGAAGGCCATCCCCTTGCCGCCGATTGAAGGGTATTCCGACCAAAGCCCGTTGAACCGGGCCGTCTTGCACCGCTCGTTGCAGGACGTCGACGGTTTAGCGGACGACTACCTGCGCTTGCGCCGCACAGAAGCGGAATATCGATCCAAGATACGCGCCTTGGAAAATGAGGTAGCCCAGCACCGAGCCGCGACCCGCACCGCAAGAGACCAACTAGCCAAGGTCACCAAGCGCCGGGACCGTCTTCAGGTACTGCTGGATCGGCAAACGGCCCGGGTGGACAAATACAAGTCGGCCTACGAGGAGCTTCGGTCCATTCCTCATTTGTCGGCCGCTACCGCCTTATTGCAGCCCCAGAAAACTGCCCGCAGGTTGCTGGCGAAAATTCGCGACACGGACGTGCCGGCGAAACGCGTCACCAGTTCCGACCATTCACCCAGCACACCGGATACGGAGTCCGCCGCGCGTCCGCAGGTCGCGTCTGGCGATCCGCTTCCGGCAGAGCAAGCGCCAACACTTGCCGATGCGCTCCTAAAGGCAAAAGCCAGCCATTTCGTCGACGGGGAGATTCAGGGCCCCGCATCGGACATGCGCCAAGCACTCGCTTGCGCGTTTGAGGGAGAACTGGCCAAATTGTCCCCGCGCGATCGCAGCTTCGTCGAACAACTTGAAAGTTTGGACGGATTATTCAGTCGGAAGCCTGATCTGGCCCCGGCACAGTCCACGCCGGCCTTCCTGCCCGTGCGCGGACGTGTGATGTACTGTGCGCACAGCACAGGCCGGTACAACAGCAATGGCTATTCCACACGCACGGCCGGTCTGGTTCAGGCACTCGCCGAAACTGGCAGTGACGTTTTCGTAGCGGCCCGGCCCGGCTATCCTTGGGACGCCAAAACGAGCGCCAAGGCGCCCGGGGCCCAGCGGTTTGAGCGGGACATCGACGGCGTACGGCACGTCTTCAACCCGGGACCCAACTGGTCCCGTGGGGCATTGGATCTGTTCATCGAAGAAGCCACGGACGTCTACGTACGGGAAGCCCTCATCAACCGTCCGTCCGTCATCCACAGCGCATCGAACCACGTGACAGCGTTGCCGGCGCTGCGGGCGGCCCGGCGTCTGGGTCTGCCCTTCGTCTACGAAGTCCGTGGCCTGTGGGAGATCACGGAAGCCGCCGGGAAAGGGCCCGAGTGGTTGTCAAGCGAACGTTTTGAACTGGCCCGGGATATGGAGACCATGGTGGCGGCGTCCGCAGACTCCGTTCTGGCGATCACGGAGGAAGTCCAAGCGGAGCTGGTCCGTCGCGGCGTCTCCGCCGACAACATACGCATCGTTCCCAACGCCGCAGACATCGCGCAGTTTGTCCCGGTCGCCCCCGATAAGGAGTTGTCCAGATCGCTGAACTTGCGCCCGGGGCAGTTGGTGGTTGGCTATGCCGGCAGCGTGCTGGCCTATGAGGGGCTGGAGACACTTGTTGCCGCTCACGGGCGGCTGGTGGAGGCCGTCCCCGACGCCCGGCTGGTTATTGTGGGCGACGGCCCCGTGTTGAACGACATCCGTCGGCAAGCATCTGAACTCGGGCTCGACGAATGCGTCACCTTCACCGGCCGCGTCGCTTCCTCCATGATCCCGCGTTACCTCAGCTTGTTCGACATCGTACCCTGCCCGCGGATCAGCAACCTGGTGACCGAAATGGTCTCGCCGCTCAAGCCATTGGAGTCTATGGCCGCGGGCCGAGTCGTCGTCGCCGCCGACGTGGCTCCGTTACGGCACGTGGTGGGCGAGCGGCAGGAACGCGGGCTACTTTTCGAAGCCGGTTCGGCGACGGCTCTGGCAGACGCCATGATCGCGCTGGCACGTGATGGGGAGCGTCGGGCCGATTTGGGACGGACGGCCCGCGCATGGGTTGCCGCCCACCGCTCTTGGCCCGCGATCGCCCGCGCGGTGCAGGAGGAGCATGTGGCCATCACCATCGGCGCCCACTCTGCGAAGGGCCGATTGCTAGCAGGATTGTCCGTGGGCATCATCGCCGACGAATTCACGACCCAGTCCCTCATGCCCGAATGCCATCTCGTGCCCATCGAAGCGCCGGGGCAGTGGCAGGACCAGCTCCCGGATGCCAACCTCGATGCATTGATCGTGGAATCGGCGTGGTCGGGCAATGGGGGTGCGTGGCACCGAGGCGTGGGCTACTACAACGACGACGAATTCGCCGAGTTGCGCCTGTTGCTGGATGCGTGCCGGGAACGCGGCATCCCAACGATCTTCTGGAACAAGGAAGATCCGGTGCACATTGATCGCTTCCTGCCCACGGCGGCCCACTTCGACCATGTGTTCACCACGGACGCTGATTGCATCGCGCGCTATGTGAATCACGCCGGCGCACGAACCAAGACCGTTGCCTCCTTGCCTTTCTTCGCGCAGCCGGCGCTGCATAATCCACTGCGGACGGATCGTCGCCCACAGCACACGATCGCCTATGGTGGTTCCTACTACGGAGACCGGTATGCCAAACGCAGCAGGGAACTCGCCTCGATCCTGAACTCCGTCAGCCCCTATGGCCTGACCATCTACGACCGGCAGGTGAACCACCCCGGCAGCCCATACCAATTCCCCGAACAACTGGGCAGCTACGTGCGGGGCGGACTCGAATATGCGGAGATGGTGAAGGCCTACACGTCCCATCCGTTGCACATCAACGTCAACTCCGTGGACGCTTCGCCGACCATGTTCTCCCGGAGGGTGATGGAGCTGGCGGCTTCCGGAACCCCGGTGATCAGCGGGGCAGGCAGGGGAGTCACCACATTCTTCGGCGCCCAGATTCCAGTGGTTACAACCGGGGACGAGGCCTCCGTGCTAGCCGAATACTGGATGACGAACGAAGCCGCGCGCAATGCCGATGCGTGGCAGTTGCACCGGATCGCGTACCGGGCGCACTTGGCGGCGCACCGGCTCACGCTGATGTTGCGCACCGCTGGACTTCGGGTCGATGCGCCGCTGCTGCCCGCATATACGTTGGAAATCGACGACTTGAGCGTTGCCGCCGCGCGGCAAATCCTCGCGCAGACGCACAGGCCTGCTGCGGTGGAGCACGCGACGGAGGCGGTGCCCGCTTCGCAGTCGATGCTGCAGGTGGCCGGAATCTCTGTTGGTCATGCGTCCGGGGCAATTGCATCGGAGGGCGGAATCCGTGCGTGGTTCGGCGATGCGCTCGGAGACGCGTCGCTGGGGGAGGACCTGGCACGCTCCCACCAAATAGCCGGGACGACAACGGAGGTGCAGGACGACGACCTCGACCAACACGGGCACACGCTGCTGGAAATGCGGCCAGCCAACGCACGGATGCCATGGTTCGGCCAGCGCCCGGTCGCCGGGCGGGAGGTCTGTGCCGTGCGGCGACAACTGCGGCGTCCGACGGAGACGAGCCGCGCGGCGGAGGGAACCCCCGTGGGTTCATCGGCACCGCAAACCATTCTCGTGGCCGGCCACGATCTCAAGTTCGCCGGAGGCATCATGCGGCGGCTCAAGGAGTCCGGACACACGGTGCTCGTTGATCCGTGGGAAGGCCACTCGGCGCACGATCCGGAACAAAGCCAGCGGCTCTTGGACGCCGCGGACGCAATCTTCTGCGAATGGTCGCTCGGCAACGCCGCGTGGTACGCGCAGAACAAGCGTCCCGGCCAGCGGTTGACAGTTCGGTTCCACTCCCAGGAACTGTTCACCCCCTACCCGTCCCGGACTCAGCTGCAGCGCATTGACGAAACCGTCTTCGTGGGGGAGTTGGTGAGATCCATGGCGGGACGGCGGTTCGGATACGACCGTTCACGCACGGAAGTTGTGCCCAATGGCGTCGACGCGCGGTACTTCGGGATTTCCAAAGCGCCGGAGACCCGTTTCAACCTCGGGATAGTGGGGATCGTACCTGCCCAGAAGCACTTAGACCGCGCCTTGGACGTCCTGGCGTCGATGCGTGCCGGTGATGATCGCTACCAGCTGTTCGTCAAGGGCAAGACGCCAGAGGACTACCCTTGGATGCTCAAGCGTCCGGAGGAAATGGCGTACTACGACGAGCTGCACCGCAGGATTGCGGAGGAACCGCTATTGCGTGGTGCAGTGCATTTCGATGGCCACGGCAACGACATGGAGCAGTGGTACGAGAAGATTGGAGTGGTGCTCTCGGTCAGCGACTTCGAATCCTTCCACCTGACCCTCGCCGACGGCGCGGCCGCCGGTGCGCTTCCCGTCAGCCTCGCATGGCCGGGATCCGAGGCAATCTACCCCAGCCACTGGCTGCACCTCGACGTCCGTTCCATGGCAGGGACCCTGCTGCGAGCGTGCGCGGACGAGGACACGTGGCGGTCGGAGACTGCGGCTGCCCGCGAATTCGTCCGGCGAAACTTCCATGAGGACATCGTCTTGGATCGGCTCGAGGCCGTCATTACCGGCAGCGGCCAGGCGGACGCCCGAGGGGCCCTCCGGTGAGGCTCCGTGCGCCCGTGGCGGTGGCCGGGCCTGTGCCCAGCGGCTCCGGAGCGGAAAAGGTCGCGGACCGTTTGCACCTCTTCGGCGCGGACTCGTTCGTGTGGCGGGAGGGGCGCGGATACGCGCTCGACGGCGTCGGTATCGTCGGTGACAAGGCGATCACCACGGCCTCGGACGCCGCGGCGACACTTCCCGGTCCGGCGACGACGTTGACCTCGCTCGCCGACCGCTGGGGGGCCACAGCGAAGAACCCCTGTTGCTTGCTGGTGGCCGACCGCGAAGTGGGCAGAGTGCTGTTGCTGCCGGATCCGCTGGGTGGCTCTCTAGCTTGGCGTCTGGATGCTCCTCCGTACGATTTGGTCTCCAGCGACATCGTCTCCCTCGTTTCCGTGGCCAGGACCCTCGGAGTGGCACCGGGGAAGTCCGTCGATTTCCAACTGGAGCGCATGGTGCTCGGCAACGGCGGCCTGACGCCCTCCAGCTACGATGGCGTCGAGCGGCTGGGCCTCTTTGGCTATTGGACCGTGGGCGCCAAGGGCGCCGAGGCGCGGGAGTACGCGGCGGGCGCGAATGCCCGCGATTCGGACCTGTCCTACGGGGACGCCTTGGCAGCCGTGCGGAAGGACATCACGGAATCCGTCGCTGCACTGGCCGGGCTGTCCGCCGAGCACCGCGTGGCCCACCTGACCGGTGGATTCGACTCCAGACTTGTGCTCGGTGCGATCCTGGAGACGGGTACCCGGCACGCTTTCAGCTTTTTCTGTTCCGGACCGGAGGGAACCCACGACCGTGCCGTGGCCGACGGATTGACGGGCGCATTCGGTCTGCGACGCACCAGCGGCGCGGGCCTGTCTCCGACGCCTCTCACCGCCATTCACGAACAACTGACGGCTCCCATGTACTACTCCGGGGGACTGACCTCCAGCGGCCCCGTGGGCGGGGAACTACCGCAGCGAGTCGTCGCACTCGGCGGCGGGTACGGGGAAGTGCTCCGGAGTTGGTACTCGGTCAGATGGCCAGACGCACCACGCATCTCCACGGAGCCGCTGTTGCTGTTGTCCAAGTTGACCGGACAGCAGCCGACGGCCGACGGTCTGCTGAACCAGGCCGCCTACATGGGGGTGGGGAGCCGGCTGCAAGACGAATGGAACACGCTTGGCGCCGAGGGCTATCCCGAGGATTTCATCGGGGATGCGATGTATTCGCAGGTGCGCAACAGGTACCACATCGGGCAAAACGCTGTTCTGTGGAGCCGGATCGGCGCGCGCTTCGATCCCCTGTATTCGGTGGCGGGGTTTGCTGCGGCAAGGTCGTTGCCCTTGGAATCGCGGTCGGCCAACGTCCTGGGCATGGACCTCATGCGGGGTTTCGAAGGGGGACTCGCGGGGTATCCCTTCGACAAAAACCGTTTCAGCACCGCCTATTTGCGACAGCGCAGGTCACCTGCGCCCCGGCAGTTCCCCGACCCTTCGCGCATCGGCAAGGTCTCCGCCTACCGGCCACCGCATGGCCCTGTCGACGGCCTGCCGACCCGGCTCGCGGAGCTCGCCGTAGAGGCACCGGAACTCACTCCGGCCGCGCGTCAGGATCTGGTGGGGCGTGCCAATTCGCTTGGCGTCAACTTCTGGCAGCTGTCTTGCCTTCCGGGTGCCCAGTCCGCCCTGCGCACTGCCGCCTCGACTGTGGACCTGGAACCACTTGCCAGCGTTCTGGATCTGGCGTACCTGCGGCACCTAGGCGCATACAAGGCTCGGACACGCCAGGAGGTGCGTGGCGTTTATTCCGCCCTCACCCTGCTGACTTGGCTGGGCATCGACTGAGACGGCGCCGCCGGCGGTTAGCGGTTGACGAAGAACAGCGCTGCCACCAGTAATGGAATGGCGGTGACCAGACCGGTGAGCACCAGTCTCGCCACCATCCGCTTGCGCCGCAGCCGCTCGGGGCCCGGGGCAAGCGACACGAGCCGGGTGGTCCCTGTACCGGTTCGCGTCCACCTGTCCGTGTCACCCGCGGTTTCGACGGACGTTTTGGGATCCGTGGGGGGTGACTGGGTGAACCCTGTTTCCGCATCCGTGGTCCAGCCGCTTTTTCCCCGCAGATGTCGGGCGCCCGGAATCTCTGCGTACTTCAAGGGAATACCGCCTTCTGGGGTTGTTGCCGATACAGTACGATCCTACGCCGAGGCTGGACGACCCGCCGTTATGCCGAGGACCGAAGGCGCCATGGGATAGGCTATTGGGAGA
This sequence comes from Arthrobacter arnarulunnguaqae, assembly GCF_051262515.1. Classification (NCBI taxonomy): domain Bacteria; kingdom Bacillati; phylum Actinomycetota; class Actinomycetes; order Micrococcales; family Micrococcaceae; genus Arthrobacter; species Arthrobacter arnarulunnguaqae. Next base: position 219,995 of record NZ_JBIMER010000003.1, read on the forward strand.
TTTTCCGCACCGGTGTTCCGCCCGATGCGTTGCGTAGCAGCCGGCAATCGATGGGACGGATGTGCAACAGCGATACTCGACCGGAGTCCAGTGTGCGCGGAATTGGCTGAAGACAGCCGAGACGGCGATAGCCAACCACAGTGACCGGCTCAATGCCATCAACGTCTTCCCCGTCCCGGACGGTGACACTGGGACGAACCTGTACGCCACGCTGAAGGTCGCCTCGGATACGGCAGCCCGCAACTCTGCGGAAGACTGGGGCTCGGTATTGGCGGAGGCCGCCAACGCCGCGTTGGACGATGCGCGGGGGAATTCCGGGACGCTGTTCGCGGTCTTTCTCAGCGGATTCGCCGAGCCGCTGCAGGACCGGGGCAGGCTGACCGCGGAACTGCTGTCCGAAGCGCTGGACCGCGGCCAATTGCGCAGCTGGTCCGCGCTGACGGACCCCGTTGCGGGGACCATGCTGTCAGCCATGTCATCCGCGAGCCGGGCCGTTCGCGACGCCAGCGCGGCCACCGTGGACGAGTCCAACGCGTCGCTGGCGTCCGCCGTCGCGGCTGCCATGAGTGGCGCGCGGGAAGCGGTGCTCCGCTCGGAGTCCGAGCTGGGGGCGCTGACGCAAGCGCGCGTCGTCGATGCCGGCGCCGTGGGGTTCCTTTTGCTCCTGTCGAGTCTGTACGCAGCCATCAGCAACCAGCCACTGGAGGACGCGTCCCTGGACACCCTGCACGGCTACCGGATCGACGACCCGCACATCCATGTGGGGCTAACCGGTGACCCCGGGGTGGAGCTGATGTGTTCCATGGTGTTGACCCCGTTCAACGCCGCGACACTGCGCGCCCAACTGGATGAACTCGGCGAATCCGTCATCATGAGCCCGGTGCGCATCGAGGACGACGAACTACACCGGTGGCGCATCCACGTCCATGTTCCGGACGCGGATCTCGCCCTTGAGACCATCCGCCACTACGGGCGCCCGGAGAACCTTACGCTGACGGACCTCTCCGGCGAAGCGCACACGCTTCAGGACTAGCCCGTGGCCCCCACTGAAATCCCTTCCGGTGCCTCCACCCCACTATTGCGGGTGCTTGGACCGAAGACGTCCGCCAGCATCGCACGGGAGCTCCAGATCGAAACCGTCGGCGCGCTGCTGGACCACTTCCCCCGCAGGTATGTCGAACGCGGCGAGCTCACCCGAATCGCGGAACTGCCCTCGGAAGAGCACGTGACGTTGGTCGCGCGCGTGGAACGGGCATCCACCCGCAAGATGCAAAGGCGGAAGGGTTTCCTGACGGAGGTGGTGGTGACGGACGATTCGCAGGAAAGCGGGGGAACGTTGGCCGTCTCCTTTTTCAATTCCCGGAAGGCGGCCGCGGACTTGGTTCCCGGCTGCCGCGTCATGCTGGCCGGACGGGTGACCAGCTACCGGGACGAGAAGACCCTGAGCCATCCGGACTTCGAGATCTTTCCGGCCGAGCGGAGCATCGATCCCGTGGACCTGCGACCCATACCCATCTATCCGGCGACGAAAAGCCTCCCGAGCTGGCGCATCCGCAGGGCCGTGGATGCGCTGCTGGAGCTTCCCGACCTCCGGCAAATGGAGGACCCGCTGCCCGTCGCCGTGCGCGTGGCCGAAAAGTTGGAGCCCCTGGATTCGGCCTACCGGGACATCCACCAGCCCGTTGACCTGCCGTCCGCCCACCGCGCCCGGCACCGATTCCGCTATCAGGAGGCGTTCCTCCTGCAGACGGCGCTGGCCGTCCGTCGGGCCGCACGGCTGGCGCAACCCTCGCGCGCCCGGCCGGCGTCGGCCAACGGCGTACTGGAAGCGTTCGACGCCAGGCTGCCCTTCAGTCTGACAGCCGGCCAAGAAGAGGTCGGGGCGGAGATCTCTGCCGAGCTCGGACGAGAACAGCCGATGAACCGCCTCCTCCAGGGGGAAGTCGGCACGGGCAAGACGGTCGTTGCCCTTCGGGCCATGCTTCAGGTGGTCGACGCCGGCGGGCAGGTCGCTTTCCTCGCACCGACGGAGGTCTTGGCGGAACAACACCTGCGGTCCCTCCGTGATCTGCTCGGCGCACTGGGCGAAGCAGGCACGCTCGGAGCCGCGGACCGTGCCTGCGGCATCGCACTACTCACCGGCTCGATGCGGCAGCAGGCCAAGAAGAAGGTCCTGTTGGACATCGCATCCGGCGGCGCGGACATCGTCGTTGGCACGCACGCGCTGCTCTCGGACACGGTGCGCTTCGCGGAGTTGGGCCTCCTCGTGGTGGACGAACAACACCGTTTCGGCGTGGAGCAGCGGGACGCCTTGCGGACCCGTTCCGAGGTCGTGCCGCATGTGTTGGTGATGACGGCGACGCCCATCCCGCGCACGCTCGCGATGACCGTCTTCGGTGATCTGGAAACGTCCCTGCTGACCGAACTTCCCCAAGGGCGACAGCCGCTGGCAACGCATCTGGTCGCGCTGGCGGAACACCCCGACTGGGAGGACCGGCTCTGGCGGCGTAGCCGCGAGGAGGTCGACGCCGGCCGGCAAGTGTTCGTCGTGTGCCCGCGGATCGGCGACGAGGACGGGGCCCGCGCCGACGATTCGACGGCGTCGGTGACCGCGGTGCTGCAGCAATTACGGGAGCATCCCGCCTTGCGGAGCCGGCGCATTGAGGCGCTGCACGGCGGGATGGACCCGGAATCCAAGGAAGCCGTCATGTTCGGCTTCGGAGCCGGGACGGTCGATCTCGTTGTCGCAACCACCGTGGTCGAGGTGGGCGTCAACGTCCCCAACGCAACGCTGATGGTGGTGCTGGATGCCGACCGGTTCGGCGTCGCACAGCTCCACCAGCTCCGCGGTCGGGTCGGCCGTGGTGCGCACGCCGGAACGTGCCTACTGGTCACCCGGCTTCCGCCGGGGCACGCCAGCCGCGAGCGCCTCGACGTCGTCGCGTGCACGACCGACGGGACGCGCTTGGCCGAATACGACGTCGAGCAGCGCAAGGAGGGCGACATCCTCGGCGCCTCCCAGGCCGGACACGGCAGCACGCTCCGCCTGTTGCGCGTGGTGCGGGATGGACCGTTGATTGAAAAGGCCCGAGGGGCGGCCCGGGAACTGGTTCGGGACGACCCCGGACTGGTGCGCCATCCGGCGCTGGCCGGCGTACTGGAACGCCTCGATGAGGAACGGAAGGACTACCTTGAGCGAAGTTGACGGGCACTATACGCGCCGGGCGGAAAGCGTGGGTCGATGAGCCGGATTATCGCCGGAGCGGCCGGCGGAATCGTCCTGGCCGGGGTCGCGGGCCAAGGCACGCGGCCCACCACGGACCGTGTGAAGGAATCGCTCTTCGCCAAACTCGAGCACTGGGATGCGATGGCCGGCTGCCGGGTGCTGGACCTCTATGCGGGCAGCGGGGCGCTGGGCGCGGAGGCGGCCAGCCGGGGAGCCCGCCGGGTCACACTGGTGGATGTCTCCGCCGCCGCACTGAAGGCGGCCAAGACCAACGCCGCCAAGGTGAACAAGGCTCTGGGCGAGTCCCGGGTGACGGTCGTGAAGGGACGTGCGCCCGGGATCGTGCGCACCCTGGGGGGCAGTTGGGACCTGGTGTTCCTGGACCCGCCCTACCCGCTGGAGGAGGATGAGCTGCGCCGTTGCCTGGACTCGCTCGCGCCGCACGTCGCCGCGGGGGGCGTGGTCGTCGTCGAGCGCTCCTCCCGGTCGCCGGAACCCGGCTGGCCGGCCGGATTGGAACGAATCGACGAGAAACGCTACGGCGAGACCGTCCTATGGTTTGCCGAAGCCGTCGAGGTCGGCGCCGCGTAGTGTGCGGGCGGGGTGCGGACCTGCGGCCGTCACGGCGGCGGCCGTTGCGTCGCTGAACGCGGCGGTGCCGCCGGCCGCAACGATGTTTCCGGGGAAGCGGCCGCTGAACAAGCGCTCTTCGCCAGTGGCCAGTACGTCGGCGAAAGCCAGCTGCAGGTGCCGTATCTGGCCGCGCGCGAAAGCCATGCCCGCGTCGTCCCCCAGATTGACGACCACCATGCCGCCGGTCGTGCACCTCCGTGCGAGCAGGTCGTAAAAGCTCGGGTCGGCGAGATGCGCGGGCGAGTCGGGGCCGGAAAAGATATCCAGGAAGACGACGTCGAAGCAAACACCGGGCTCGAGGTCCTCCACGTAGCCGCGTGCGTCGGCGGTGACGCAATCAATCACGGACTCGGGCGGAAGCGGGGCAACCGAGCGCACGAAGTCGATCAGCTCACGCTCTATTTCTACCACCACTTGGCGCGAGGTAGGCCGCGTGGCCGCGACATAGCGCGGCAGCGTGAGGGCCCCGGCCCCGAGGTGCAGCACCTCCAGCGGCCGCGACGGGGGGAACACCGCGTCGATGAGGCAGGCCACGCGTTGGAGATACTCGTAGAAGATCCGCCCGGGTTCGCCGGGATAGAGGTGAGACTGTTCGGCGTTGCCGACCAGCAACACCAGCGCCTCTGGCTGCAGCGGATCCACGACGATTTCGGCGGTCAGCCCGGACGAGAGCCTGACGCTCCGGCTCGCGTTACTACGCTTCACGCCGTGACCCCCAGTCCTTCAGTGCGGAGGCGGCCGCGGACAGGACCTCGCGCCGCTTGCAGAAGGCGAAGCGTAGCATGCTACCGTATGGCGCCACGTGCCCGGGCAGTACGAACGCGCCGACCGGGATGGCCGCGACACCGCATTGCTGCGGGAGCGCCCGAGCCAGAGGCACCGCATCTCCGACACCCAGCGGCGACGCGTCCGCGATCAGGAAATATCCGGCTTCCGGCGTGTTTACGCGGTATCCCGCCTCGGTCAAGGCATCGGCGAGCAAACGCTTCTTCGCGCCCAGCTCCGCGGCTACGCCGTCGAAATAGGAACGCTCGTAGCCCAGCCCGTGCGCTATGGCGGCTTGGAAGGGCCCGCCAGAGCTGTAACTGAGGAATTGCTTGACCGTTCGGACCGCTGCCACGAGTTCGCGGGGACCGGTGATCCAGCCTACCTTCCACCCGGTCAACGAGAATGTCTTTCCTGCGGATCCTATGGTGAGCGTCCGGCCACGGGCACCGGGGATCGAGGCGACCGGGACGTGTGTTGCCCCGAAGGCCAAGTGCTCGTAAACCTCGTCGCTGACGATGACCGCACCAACCCGCTCGGCCGCCTCCACGATGAGGCGGAGCGCATCCGCGCCCAGCACGGTGCCGGTGGGATTGTGCGGCGTGTTCAGGAACACCATCCGGGTGTCCGGGCCGATCGCGGCCGCGATGTCCTCGGGACGAGGCTGGAAGTCCGGCCACAGCAGCGGAATGGTGCGGTGGATTGCGCCCGCCATGCCGAGCAGCGCGCCGTAGGAGTCGTAGAAGGGCTCGAGCGTGACCACCACGTCACCGGGCCCGACCAGCCCCAGAATGCAGGCGGCTATGCCCTCGGTGGCGCCCGTGGTCACCAGCACCTCGGTGTCCGGATCCACGTCCAGACCGTAGAACCGGTCCTGATGGGCGGCGATGGCTTCGCGCAGAACCGGTAATCCCCGCCCCGGCGCATACTGGTTCAGCCCGGAGGCGATGCCGCGCTGGGCGATCTCCAGGAGTTCCGCCGGGCCGTCACTGTCCGGAAAGCCCTGTCCGAGGTTGATCGCCCCGTGCCGCTGAGCCAGTTCGGTGAGTTCCTCGAAGATGGTGGCGCGCGGCCGGCCGTCCCCGCCCATCAGGTTCGCGCCGATAGCGGCGCGCTCCCACGGTGAGGTTCTTCCCATGGTGATCTCCCTTTCAAGCGTCTGGACCGGTGTCCTGTTGGGTGCCGGAAGCTGGCGTGAGAAGCTGGAGGCAGCCATGAGCACACGTCCAGAAGAGCCTTACCGGGTGCGCCGGCGCACCCTATTGTCCGTCTCATTCTCCACCATCGCGGCCCTGGGCCTTGCGGGATACGCCGCTACCCGGTTTGGTCCGGCTGACGCGCCGGGTGGCGGCGGGGGGCCCGGAACGCCTGAGGGGATCCCGGTGCCGAACACGCCGGGGGAGCACCTGCTGGGCACTCCGATGGAGTCCGTCCTGGTTCCCAGGGCGGCATTCACCAGCAGACGGGAGGGTACCGTCCTGGCCGTTATGGTTGCCTCCGGCGGCCCGGGACGCATCAGTGTCATAGACGTGCGCACGGGCCGTCGCGTCGCCACTCGAGACATCCCGGGGGATGGGGATGGCTCCGTGACGGTGTGGGCGATGGGGGTCGATCCGGCAACCGGGCTGGTGGCATTGGGGACCACCGGCGGGCGGGCCTTCCTGCTGGATCCCGAGACCTCCGAACTCTCCGAACTGCCACGGCCCCCGGCCGAAGAGCCTCCGTTCTTCGAGCGAAGCGTGCCTGTCGGCGACGGCGGCTTCCTCTTCACGAGCTATCCGGAGGGCCGGCTCTACCGCTACCATCCGGAGGGACGGCGGTGGACCGACTATGGGCGTTTCGGCGATGAGAACAGCTACTCGATCGGGTTGGACGTGCGCGGGGACTACGCCTACGTGGGGACCGGAACGGCGGATCCCGCCGTCTTCCGCGTCGGCCTGACCGATGGCGCGGTCGCCAGGATCGACCTGCCCGCGGAGGTCCCCGGCGCCCCCGAGCGGGATTTTGTGTACGACGTCGTCGCCACGGTCAGCCACCTCTTCGCCCGGGTCCAATCGGAGGACGCGGTCTACGTCCGCGACCTGCGCAGCGGACGCTGGGTGGACCGCATCGCGGGCGCGGAACCCGGTCTGGTCGCGACGGAACCGAATGACGGCGTCTACTGGGCCGACTCGGACCAGCGAGTGCGTCGATACGTGGCCGAGCTCCGCGAATCCACCGCCTTGCCGGAGGAATATGCGGTGAGCCAGTTCCGCGGCGGGGCGACATTTGGGCGCGACGGCGGGACAAACGAAGCCCTTCTGGTCACGGTGAACGCTTCGGGCAGAATCCTCGGCTGGGACGCAGGAATCCGTCGCGCGTACTCCCAGTCGGCCGACGTCGCTCCCGGCGCTCTGAGGATCAGGGCGCTCGCTGTTGATCCGGGCGGGCAGATCCTCGTCTCCGCACTCGCGACGATGGACCACGTACGCCACTACGATCCGCGGGCGGGGACCTTCGGCAGGCTCGCCTCCATGGGACAGATCGAGTCCTTCGGCGTCGTCGACGGGCGCGTACTCGGCGGCGGGTATCCGGGCGCCAGCCTCCAGATCCTCGAACCTCGAGACTCCGAAGGCAAGGGCCGCGCGAGCCGGGAAGAGGCGCTACGGATCCCGCAGGGGCAGGATCGCCCGGTCTCCATCGTCGCTGTGGGGCCGGGGATCGCCGCGGTCGCCTCGACTCCGGCGTACGGACAACAGGACGGTGCGCTGTCCATAGTGGATCTGGCGTCCGGGGCCGTCTCGACGTACCGCGGGCTGGTTCCGGGACAATCCCCGCTCTGTCTGGCGGCATCCGGATCGGATCACTTGTACGTCGGGACCGGCGCCGCGGCGGGCCTCGGTGCGGATCCGTCGGAGGAGGACGGCCGCGTCCTCCGAGTGGATGCCGCGGACGGCCGGATCCTGGCATCAACCGTTCCCGCCAAGGGGGACCGGAACATTGCCGCGCTGCTGTTGGACGCCGCAGGCTGGCTGTGGGGCCTCTCTTCCAACTCGGTATTCCGGCTCGATCCCGAAACCCTCGACGTGCTCGCCATCCAGCGGTACTCCGATTTCCGCGACGCCGGTTCCTACGTCACCGGGCGCACGCTCGCGGACGACGGCGGAGCGATCTACGCCTGCGCGTGGGGCGATATCCACCAAATCGACAAGCGCACCCTGGCCCGAACGAAAATCGCCGAGGGGACCCATCTGGTCCGGACCGCTGACGGCGACCTCTACTACAGCCGAGGGGCCAGACTCTACCGGCGCATTCTCGCGTAATGTCCCGCAACGGCGTGCCCGCTCCGGTAGATTTCGCTCCATGAGACGCGCCGTATGCCCCGGTTCCTACGATCCCATCCACAAGGGCCACATCGAGATCATCGCCCGCGCCAGCAACCTGTTCGACGAAGTCATCGTGGCGGTGTCGACGAACCACTCCAAGAAGTACAGGTTCGCGGAGGAGGAGCGGTTGGCCATGGTGCGGGAGACCGTCACGGGCTTGCGTGGCATCAGCGTGGAGCCCATGGGCGCGGGACTGCTCGCGGATTTCTGCCGGGACACCGGCGCAGACGCCATCATCAAGGGCCTCAGGTCGATGACGGATTACCAGTACGAGGTCCCGATGGCGGCCATGAACCGCCATTTGGCCGGCGTGGAAACCGTGTTCCTCACGGCCGACAGCCGGTACACACACTTGTCATCGAGCCTCCTCAAGGAGGTCCACGCCCTGGGTGGGGACGTCGACGAGTATCTCCCGCGCTCCGTTCTCAACCGATTCCGTGCCAGCCGGTAAGGTGCGGTAGCGGGGTTCCGAAATCGTCGCGGGTGTCCAGTAGGCTCAAAACATGAACCAAGCGAAGCGCGTCACCAAAGCCGTCATCCCGGCCGCCGGCCTGGGCACCCGATTCCTCCCCGCCACCAAGGCAATGCCGAAGGAGATGCTGCCCGTCGTCGACGCGCCGGCGATCCAGTACGTTGTGGCGGAGGCGGCCAAGGCCGGATTGAGCGACGTGCTCATGGTGACAGGACGCAGCAAGCGCGCGCTCGAGGACCACTTCGACCGCGTTCCCAGTCTCGAGGCCACCCTCGAGGAGAAGGGCGACACGGAAAAGCTCCGACGCATCCAGGAAGCCACTGCACTCGGCGACATCCACTACATCCGGCAGGGCGATGCCAAGGGCCTCGGCCATGCCGTCCTCTGTGCGCGGCACCACGTCGGCAACGAGCCTTTTGCGGTGCTCCTCGGTGACGACCTGATCGACGAGCGAGACGAGCTGCTCTCCACCATGTTGGATGTCCAACAGAAGACGGGCGGATCGGTGATCGCGCTGATGGAGGTCGACGCCGACAAGATCAGCGCGTACGGTTGCGCCGATGTCTCCGAGGTTCCGGGCGAGGACCATGTCCGTGTCAACGGACTCGTGGAGAAACCCGCGGCAGGGGAGGCCCCGTCGAACCTGGCGATCATCGGGCGGTACGTTCTGCACCCGTCCGTCTTCGACGTGCTGGAGGAAACGGCACCCGGCCGCGGCGGGGAAATACAGTTGACGGACGCGCTGCAGGAGCTGGCCGGCTCGACGGCGGAGGGCGGAGGCGTCCACGCCGTGGTGTTCCGCGGCCGGCGCTACGACACCGGCGACAAGCTCAGCTACATCAAGGCGGTCATCAGCCTCGCGTGCGACCGCGACGACCTGGGTCCGGACCTCAAGCCGTGGTTGAAGGAATTCACCGCCTCGATCTGACACGCCCAGGTTAGGCACGGTTTTGGCTCCGGGGCCGTTCGGGCTAAGATGTAATGTCGGTCTATTGTTCTACGGGAGTTCTCATTAGCGAAAAGCGTTCAGGTCGTACGTCGTCACACGGCATCGATCGCAGATCGCCCTTGGTCTTTCAGGTCAGGGACCTCGGGCGAAGCGCGGGGAGCATGAATACGCTCGAAGAGCAGGTCGCGGCACCGGCTGAGCTGGGCGTTGCGTTGATCGGGGTCAAGGAAGGATCGCCAGTCGATCTGGACCTGCGGTTCGAGGCCGTGCACGAAGGGATCCTGGTATCGGGGGTCGCGTACGTCGGTGTCACCGGCGAATGCGGCCGGTGCCTGGGGCCCATCGCGTACGACCTCGAAGCCGACATTCAAGAGCTTTTCTACTACGAGGGCATGGAAATGCCCGACGAGGAAGAAGCCGAGCAGCACCAGGTTGTGGACGACCACGTCGACCTCGAATCTGTGCTGCGGGACGCAGTGGTGACCGCACTGCCGTTCCAGCCGGTGTGCCGGGAGGACTGCAAAGGCCTCTGTTCCGAGTGCGGGATAAGCCTCAATGAGGATCCGGACCATCAGCATGAGGTGTTAGATCCTCGCTGGGCAGCCCTTTCCGGGCTGGCCGGCACCGCCGCGAACGATGCGGCGACACGTTCAGATTCAGTCGAGAGAGAAGAGAGTTAGCCGTGGCTGTTCCCAAGCGGAAGATGTCCCGCTCGAATACCCGCGCACGCCGGTCCCAGTGGAAGGCCGAAGTGCCCAACCTGGTGAAGACCGTGGAGAACGGCCGCGTCAGCTATAGCCTGCCGCACCAGGCCAAGCTTGTCACCGACTCCGCCGGCACCGCGCTGTTCCTTGAGTACAAGGGTCGCAAGGTAGCAGACGCCTAACCACGTCTGATGCCTGCACAAGAAGAACTTCTGAAGCGTCTCGGGGTCGATATCGACCCCGAGACGCTTCGTCTTGCCCTGACACACCGTTCTTATGCCTACGAGCAAGGCGGCATTCCCACCAACGAGCGCCTCGAGTTCCTCGGGGATTCCGTGCTGGGCTTTTCGGTGACGGACCACCTCTACGGGACCTATCCCGACCTGCCGGAAGGCGATCTGGCCAAGCGCCGTTCCGCCGTCGTCAGCACGCGTGCGCTCGCGGGGATTGCCCGCACCCTGGGGCTCGGTGAGTTCATCCTTCTCGGGCAGGGCGAAATCCTGACCCGCGGGGCGGACAAGGCCTCCATCCTCGCGGACACCATGGAAGCCGTCATCGGGGCCGCGTACCTGAGCCACGGCGTGGAAACGGCACGCCTGCTCGTTCTGCGCCTGGTCGAACCGCTGTTGGCGGAGGTGGACGTACTCGGTGCCGGAACCGACTGGAAGACCGCGATCCAGGAGATCGCCGCGGCCAGGAAACTGGGCGCGATCGATTACGTCATCCGCGGCTCCGGCCCGGACCACGCACGCCGCTTCGAGGCGACGCTGACGATCGGCGGGACACCCTACGGATCCGGCGGGGGACCGTCGAAGAAGGAAGCCGAGCAGGAGGCCGCCAGCGTGTCCTGGAAGATGTTGACCGCGTCCGATGCCGCGGCCTCCGGGTAGGAACCTTGCCTGAATTGCCCGAGGCGGAAGTGGTGCGCCGCGGCCTCGAATCCTGGGTTGCCGGACGCACGATTGTCGCGGTGCACGTCCACGATCCGCGATCCGTCCGGCGCCATGCCGCCGGTCCGGAGCATTTCGCCGCGAACCTGTCCGGTGCGACGGTCACACACGCCGTGCGCCGTGGAAAGTTCCTGTGGATGCCGCTCGAGGGACCCTCGACGCCAACAGCCCTCGTCGCGCACCTCGGCATGAGCGGTCAGCTTCTGGTCGAGGATCCGGAGGCCTCACGCGAGAAGCACCTGAAGGTCCGCGTAGAGCTCTCCGCCGTCCCCGGAATGCCCGGCGAGCTACGTTTCGTCGACCAGCGGATCTTCGGCGGACTCCATCTGTCCGAACTGCGCCCCACCCCGGACGGCGGGCCGGGAGGGCACGGCGATCCCACTCCGCTTATCCCGGCCTCCGCGCTACACATTGCGCGGGACGTCTTGGATCCCGCCTACGGACCCGGAGAATTCCACGCGAGGCTGCGCCGACGCCGGACCCAGATCAAACGGGCAATATTGGACCAGGGACTGGTTTCCGGCGTCGGGAACATCTACGCGGACGAGGCCCTGTGGGCGTCGCGCCTGCACTACGGGCGGTCCACCACGGGCATGCGACCCACCGACTCCGCGCGCCTCCTTGAAGCGTTGCGCACCGTGATGACCAGTGCCCTGCGCGTCGGAGGCACCAGCTTCGACTCGCTCTACGTGAACGTCAACGGAGCATCGGGATACTTCGACAGGTCGCTTAATGCCTACGGCCGGGAGGGACTCGCGTGCCCACGGTGCCTCGAGGCGGGGCGCGACACCTTGATCCGCCGCGAACCCTTCATGGGCCGTTCATCCTTCGGGTGCCCCGTGTGCCAGCGCATGCCCCGTCCGCGTACGGCGCGCCCCGCCGCGACAGCCGCGGGCTAAGCGATTTCACAGCCTGCCCGCGTACCATTGAACGGTTATCTGGAAGTTATCGCTAGGAGTTCGACTGTGCCACGGCCCGAGATCGCGACGCGCTATGTCGCGAGGCATATGGCTGCGCGGCGTCGCAAGCGGACTCGGACGGCGCTCTTTGCCGCTCTCGGCGTCGTCCTGATCGCGGCGATGGTTGCCGGCGGGTACGTCGCGAACCTCGCTTCCCTGTTCAACGACCGTTCCAACATGATCGCCGGGGTTTTTCCGGACGACCAATCGCGCCCTGCCAAGGCCGTGGACGACGGTTCGCGGAACATCCTGCTCCTCGGATCCGACTCCCGCGGCGACGGATTCAACACCGCGGCGAACAAGGGCGAAGCCGGCGAGCGTTCGGACACGATGATGCTGCTCCATATTCCCGAGGACCGCAAGAACATCTACGTCATGTCGATCGTCCGCGACCTCTGGGTGGAGATTCCCGGTCACGGTGAGCGCAAGATCAACGCCGCCCTCAACCTTGGTGGATATCAGCTGGTCGTGGGCACCGTCGAGCAGCTGCTGGATACGAAGATAGACAACGTCGTCTCGATCGACTTCGAGGGCTTCGGAGCGTTGACGCAGGCGCTGGATGGCGTGACGGTCGACAACGCCCTGGCTTTCTGCACAGGACACGCCAATCCGTCGTGCTACGAGTCGGGACCGGTTACCCTGGACGGCACGGCTGCGCTGCGTTATGTGCGCGAACGCAAGGCTTTCTCGGACGGAGACTTCCAGCGCGTAGAGAATCAACAGCGTTTCGTCAAGGGCGTCATGGACCGGTTCCTCAATGCGGAGACGTTGAGCAATCCGGTGCGCATCCATGAAGTCGTTGAACAGTTCTCCGGATTCCTCGCGGTCGACGAGACGTTCGATGCCCAAACCGTCGCCGGGCTCGCACTGCAGTTGCGCAACGTCCGCGGCAGCGACGTGGAGATGTTCACGGTTCCCACGGGACCGCCCGCGGTGGGTCCTGGGGGCGCGGCCATCATCACGCGCGACGACGACGCCCTGGAGGCTCTGCGTGCCGCACTGAAGCGCGACGAGCTGCGGGAGTTCTTGGAGTCCGGCGACGACGGATCCACGGCCCACGTTGGTCGCATTACGGAAGACGCCGTTCGTTCGAGGGGCGCCTGACCGCCATGAGACTCCAACTCCTGACCCATTCCTACTGGCCGGAACACTCGCCGCCCCAGCGGCGTTGGACCGCGCTGGTCGCCCGCTTCCGCGAAGCGGGATGGGAGGTCGACGTCGTGGCGCCCTGGCCCCCGAACGGAGCCGAGGCGGGCATCGGCGCATTCGGGAACCAAAAGGGACCCGCCGGGGAAACGATCCGGCGGTTGCCTGCCGGGAAGGGCGCGGAAACCCGGGTCGGCCGGCTCCTGCGGTTTGCGATGACGGGAGCGACGACGGTGCCGCGTTCGCTGGCGGCACCACGGCCGGACATCATCGTGGTCACGGTCCCATCCCTTCCCAACGTGGCGGCCGGCTGGCTCGCGGCGCGGTTGAGGCGGCGGCTCCTGATCGTGGAGATGCGGGACGCGTGGCCGGACCTGGCCATGGATTCCGGTGTCGCACACCCGGCAGTCAACCGCGCGTTCAAGATGGTGCTCACGTGGTTCCAAAGACAGGCGGATCTGGTGGTCACCGTCACGGACGGCTTCCGCGACCTTCTGACCCAGCGGGGGATCACCGCCGTATCGATCCCCAATGGCGTGGTGGCCGCGGACCTTCCCCGCGTGCCCGCACATGTCCGCGGCGCCGGCCCCCTCAAGGTCCTCTACCTCGGAAACCACGGGGAAAGCCAGGGCTTGGATCTGGTGGTCCGTGCCGCGGCGCTGGCCGGGCAGACCGCTCAGGTCCGGTTTGTTGGCGGCGGGACCATGAAGCCCCACTTGGAGCGGCTCTCCGCGCGGCTGGGGGCCGACGTCGAGTTCCTCGACTCCGTTCCGCCCAGCGGGGTAGCCGCATGCTACGCGTGGGCGGACACCTGTGTGGTGGCACTTCGTTCCGATTGGCCGAGCTTTGAATGGACCATTCCATCCAAGACCTACGAGTTGATCGCCACGGGCAGGCACCTGACGGCGATCGTCCGCGGGGAAGCGGCGGGCATTCTTCGCGCCGCAGGGGTGGGCGACATCGTCGACGCCGATCCGGAGAGCGTGGCCCGGCTGTGGCGCGAACTGTACGAGGATCCCGAACGACTCCAACAGCGCGGTAACGGACTGGACTGGGTGCGGCGGAAGGCGGACCTGTCCCTCGTGGCGGAACATTACATGCGGGTTGCCGAAGACCTCATTGGGCAGGCCCACGGACGAACGGATTCCCGTTGACTCATCACGCACTCCTGGCCGGACGGACGCTGGCCGCCCGCAAGGTGGCCCGCACCGTCCTGCTGGCCAAGAACGCAACGTTGACGGCCCGAACCGTCGTCGATCACCTTTCCGACGATCCCGTGGTGTTGGCGCTGCAGGCCGCGCGCCGGTTCCGCTCGGCTGGACTCGACCGTGTGCTGCGGGTTGCCGCCAACACGATGGGCAACGACGCTTCGGTCGCAAACGCCGTGTTGCGGGCCATCGTGGGCGACGATGAAACCCTCGCGGAGTCCCTGCGAGCGGCCGCGACCACCGATTCCGGAGACCGACGTCGTTGCCGGCTGGCCGACGTGGCCATTGCCGTGGGAAACGTCGATGCCGCGGAGCGGCTGTTGGCGGGGGTCACCGCGGACTACCCGCGCGCCGCGGGCCCGAGGGCACGGCTGCTCTGGTTCACCGGCAACATGACCGGCGCCGTCGAGGAGCTGCAGGGTGCGCAAGGCGGGGCCGCCAAGCTGCGGCGCCGGCTGGAGAGTGAACTGCGCGTGTTCCGCGGTGAGCCGATCCGTGTCCGACGCCGGACTGCCTACGTGCCCACCCCGGAGCGCGCACTGCACGTCTTGACCAACTCGTTGCCGCATACAGGTAGCGGATATGCCCAGCGGAGCCAATCCACCCTTGTGGCGCTTCGGGACCGGGGCTGGGACGTACTGGCTGTCACCCGCATTGGATATCCGGTCCAGGTGGGTCACCTCACCGCCGCGGACGTTGAACACGTGGACGGGATTGCCTATCGCCGGTTGCTTCCTTGGCAATTGGCCGACGGAATGGACCAGCGACTTGCACAGCAGGCCCGGATGCTCGCCCGGGTGGTCGATGAATTCAAGCCCTCCGTGCTTCACACCACCACGCATTTCGTGAACGCGGCCGTTGTTCGCGCCGTAGCGGAGGCCTTTGGTATCCCCTGGGTTTACGAGGTCCGCGGCCAACTCGCCGACACGTGGGCCTCCACGCGGCCGGAATCCTCGCGCGGTTCCGAACGCTACCGGCTGTTCCGGGAGCGGGAGGCCGAATCCGCGGCGTCGGCGGACGCCGTTGTCACGCTGGGTGTAGCCATGCGCGAGGATCTCGTGGACCAGGGCGTGCCGCCGGACAGGATCACCATCTGCCCGAACGCCGTGGGTGAGGCGTTCCTTTCCGAGCCGCGCGCGGCCAAGGAGGCCAGGGTGGTGCTCGGCTTGCCGACGGAGAACGAGTACGTGGGAACGGTCACCAGTGTTGTCGCGTACGAAGGGCTCGACGACTTGGTCGACGCTTTTGGCATCTTGTCGAAGCGCCGACCATCCCTGCGGTTACTGATCGTGGGGGACGGTGCCGCACTCCCGCGGCTCAAGGTCCAGGCGCGGCAGTTGGGCGTGCTGGAACACTGTATCTTTACGGGCCGCGTGCCCCGGGAACTTGCGCCGGTCTACCACCAGGCCATGGATATCTTCGTTGTCCCGCGCAAAGACCTGGACGTCACCCGGGTGGTGACTCCGCTGAAGCCGGTGGAGGCGTCGGCTTCGCGGCGACCGGTGGTGGCCAGCGATCTGCCGGCGCTGGCCGAACTCGTGCGCGACGGCGTCACCGGGGTGCTCGCGGAACCGGGAAATCCCGGCGCCCTCGCCGACACGTTGGATCGGCTGCTCGACGACCCGGGGAAACGGTCGACGCTGGGTGACGCGGGACGTGCATGGGTTCTTAGGGAGCGGACATGGTCGGCGAACGCGGCAAAGTACGCGGCGGTCTATGGACGCATCACGGCGGAACGCACGTCGCACCCGACCGGCCCCGAATCCGGCTAGGCCCGTTCGGGTGCCTATACTGAACATTGACCGGAAGTGCACCCTTGTTTTTCGCGGTCCGATTCGGACTCGCTCGGGGGATCGCGCACAACGTAGAACAGGAAGTTTTAGAGGATGACGGAAATCAAAACGGTCGCAGTGATCGGGCTTGGCTACATCGGATTGCCCACCGCCGCGATCTTGGCGGCGAACGGCCTGACTGTCAAGGGAGTCGATGTCAGCCAGCGCACGGTCGACGCCGTCAACCGTGGCGAGGTGCCTTTTGTGGAGCCCGACCTCGGAACGTACGTCGCCGGTGCCGTCGCCAAGGGGACGCTGAGCGCCTCCCTCGAGACGCCTGCTGCCGACGCGTACATCGTCGCCGTTCCGACGCCGTTCAATGCCGACAAGTCGGCCGACCTCTCCTACATCGAGGCCGCGGCGGACAAGATCGCCCCCCAGTTGCGCGGCGACGAACTGATCATCCTCGAGTCGACGTCCCCTCCCGGGGCCACCCGCCACATGGCGGACCGCCTGCTGGCCGCGCGCCCCGACCTGACGTTGGACGCGCTGAAGGTCGCACACTGCCCCGAGCGTGTGCTGCCCGGCCGCGTCATGATCGAACTCGTGGAGAACGACCGGATCGTCGGCGGAATCACCACGGAGGCCGCGGAGGCCGCCCGGGAGTTGTACTCCACGTTCTGCGTGGGCGAGATCCTGTTGACCGACGACGTCACCGCCGAAATGGCGAAGCTCGTGGAGAACTCCTTCCGCGACGTGAACATCGCATTCGCCAACGAGCTGTCCATCATCTCCGACAAGCTCGGCATCAACGTCTGGGAGCTCATCGAGCTCGCCAACCACCACCCCCGCGTCAACATCCTGCAGCCCGGCCCCGGCGTGGGAGGACACTGCATCGCCGTTGACCCGTGGTTCATCGTGGCCTCCGCTCCGGAGGAGGCCAAGATGATCCGTCAGGCCCGCGAGACCAACGACGCAAAGCCGGGTTGGGTCGTCAACCAGGTGGAGAAGGCCGTCGCCGCCCGGGGCACCAACGCGACCATTGCCGTGCTCGGACTCGCATTCAAGGCGAACATCGACGACCTGCGCGAGTCCCCGGCCATTGGCATCGCGCAGCGTCTGTCCGACGAGTTCGGTGACGCGCGCATCCTGGCCGTGGAACCCCATATTGTGGAGCTTCCCAAGGCCCTCGCGGGCCGGGCCAACGTGGAACTCGTGGACGTGGACTCGGCGCTCGACGTCGCGGACGTCGTCGTGCTGCTCGTGGACCACGACCGTTTCAAATCCGTGCCCGCCACCGCGCTGGCCGGCAAGGATGTTATCGATACGCGGGGGATCTGGCGCTGAGAACCACGCGTTAGTCCGCATACGGAGGGTCGGTCACGCCATCGGCGGGGCCGACCCCACGCATGAGACGGCCCGCAACCGCGGGACCGTGGCGGGTAGCGAAAGGGAAGCATCACCTTGAAGCACTTGGACGAATGCCCGCTGGGCGTCACCGGAGCCGACCCGGTCGCGGTTAGGTATGCCAGGACCGACGAACCCACGGTGGGCGCGGTAGGAGATGTCCCGGACGCAGTGGGAGAGCGGCCCGCGCAGATGCCTGAACCCAGTGCGACGCCCGAATCCAGGGAGGCGTCGATGGACGCCGCACCGGAGGGGCGCCGGCCGGCGCCTCCGTCCTCCCCGGCGACGCGCCCTGATGGCGAATCGCCGGGGCGCGAACTTCGGCGCAGGCTCTGGCACTTTCGTCATGGCGCCACGGAGCGGCTGAAAGCCACCGCGCGTGCCACCAAGCGAAGGACTCGGGCCGTGGCCGCCTCGTACGTCGATCGTGTGCGGCCGGTGGCAGGTCCGGTGGCGCGCGCCGTACGGGGCCGAGGTGCCCCGCCGTCCACGGGACGTCTCGCGGAGAGATTCGCGCGCCGACAGACGGCGCGGAACCTCTACCGGCTGACCCGCGGTCTGTACCGCGCGGGCGAACTGGCGCGTCCGGATGCCCTGCTCTCCGACCACCCTGCCCTGGTGGCCGAACTCGACGAGCACCAGCGGAAACTCGTTGCGCGGATTCAGGGGCAGGCGGCGCTCGCCCGCCGCCTGCCTACCGTGCCCGCCCGGCAGCCCAACGCGGCAATGCTGGTGGAACACGGACGGGTGATGTACTGCGCGCATTCCACGCCTCCCTTCCAGTCCAACGGGTACGCGATGCGGACCCGCGGTTTGGTCGCCGGGATCGCAGCGACCGGGACGGACGTCTTCGTTGCGGCCCGCCCGGGATACCCCTGGGACGCGGGTACCGACACGCCCACGGACGAGGGCACGTCCTTCACCCGCGAAATCGATGGGATCGCCTACGAGTTCTCCTTCGGCCCGGGGCTGGACCGGCAACGGCTCGACGACTACCTGGAGAGTGCCGTCGACGCCTATCTCCGTTCGATTATGCTCAACCGCCCCGCACACGTCCACGCGGCATCCAACCACCAGACGGCCCTGCCTGCGCTGATCGCGGCCAGAATAGCGGGGTTGCCCTTCAGCTACGAAGTGCGCGGTTTCTGGGAGTACGGGCAAGCCAACGGCGGGTCCGCCGAATCGGAACAGCGCAGCCTGGCGCAGGAACTCGAGGATCTGGTGCTGGCTGAGGCAGACCATGTCTTCGTCATTTCCGACCAGATGGCCGACGAACTGGCGGCACGCGGCGTGAACCGGGCCCGTTGCAGCGTGGTCCCGAACGGCGTGGACACCGACCGTTTCCAACCGCTTCCGCGCGTGGGTGACTTGGCGGACCGGCTGGGGCTGGATAGGTCCAAGACCGTCATCGGCTACGCGGGCAGCATGGTCGCCTACGAGGGCATCGACCGGCTCATCGACGCGTGCACCCGGTTGGGCGCCGTACGCGGGGACTTCCAGTTGCTACTGGCCGGCGACGGTCCCGAGCTCCCCAGACTGCGGCAGCGGCTCGAGCGGTCGGGGGCGCGACTCGACTACCAGGTGACGGGTCGTCTTCCCTCCGATTTGATGCCCGAGCTGGTGGGGCTGATGGATATCGTCGTCTGTCCGCGCCTGGATACCCGGGTGACGCGCATGGTGAGTCCGCTGAAGCCGTTGGAGGCCTTGGCGTGCGGGATCCCCGTGGTCGTGTCGAACCTACCCGTGCTACGCGAACTCGTGCGCTCTTCCGGTGGGGGACGCACGGTCCCGCCGGACGACGTCGACGCTCTCACGGCCACGCTGTCCGAGCTGATTGACGACCCCGGCGCGCGGCGGGACCTCGGACGCTCGGGACGCCTGTGGGCGCTCGACGAGCGCCGTTGGGCGTCTCTGGGTGGCGGCCTCGTGGACGTGATCCGCGCGTTGCATCGCGTGCCTTCGATGGACGCGGCGGCCCCGGGCGCGAGGGATCTGCACGAGATATCGGTGGGCATCGTTGCCGACGAGTTCACGACCGCGGCGCTGGCCGAGACGGTGCAAACCGTCGCCTTGACTCCGGAAGACTGGCAGGACCAGCTGGGCGCCCGGCGCTTCGACGCGGTCTTCGTGGAGTCGGCGTGGAACGGCAACGGTGGACGCTGGCACCGGGCCGTGGGGCACTACTCCGACGAGGAGTCGGCACCGCTGCGGAGGCTGTTGGAGCAATGCCGGGCCTCAGGGATCCCCACGATCTTCTGGAACAAGGAAGACCCCGTCCACTTCGAGCGGTTCGCTCCGAACGCCCTGCACTTCGATCACATTCTCACCACCGACAACCGCGCGATGCCCCGCTACCAGAAGCTGCGCCGTGCCCCGGAGCAGAGCATCGGAACCATGCCATTCTTCGCCCAGCCGCGGTTGCACCATCCGCTCTCGCGCCACGTCGACCGCGACCACCCCGTGATGTACGCGGGCTCGTACTATGGGGACAGATACGCCGAGCGGTCCCGGACACTTGGCGCCTTGTTGGATGCGGCACGGCCCCATGGGCTCCTGATCCACGACCGGCAGGCAAACAATCCAGAGTCGCCGTACAGGTTCCCGGCCGATCTCCAGGAGTGTGTGGCGGGCGGGCTTGATTATGCACAGATGCTCGAGGCGTACCGCAGCCATCCCATCCACATCAACGTGAATTCGGTAACCGCGTCGGAAACGATGTTCGCCCGGCGCGTCATGGAGATCCTCTCCACCGGGGGGTTGGTCCTCAGCGGTCCCTCCCACGCCGTAGCGCACCTTTTCCGGGGCCTCGTGCCGACGACCGGATCCACCGCCGAGGCCGCCAAGTACCTTGAGGACTGGTTGCGGGCACCCGACGCGCGGAACGTCGCGGGGTGGAACGGCCGAAGGCTGGTCCGCCGGTCGCACACTCTGGGGCACCGGCTGACCATCGCGCTGCGTTTGGCAGGCCTGCGGGTGCGCGCGCCGGAGCTACCCCGCGTGGACCTTCGCCTGACGGGTGGGGCGGAGGAAGCGGCATGGGAGGACCTGCTTTCGCAGACCCTTCCCCCGGCCAGCGTCGCTGTCGACGGCCCAATGCCGGAACGTGCCGCGGAGCTGCTGGAAGCGCGCGGGGTGCGTGTGAGCCGCGACGGCGCCGTTCCGGCCCCCGACCCGGGCCCCGTCCTCCAGGGGCAGTGGAACGGCTCCCGGTTGGACCGCACCGTGCTTGAGGACCTGGTGACGCTGCTGGTGGACACGGGTGGCGTAGGAGCCACACTCGACGACACCCGGCCGGAGGACAGCTACGAGCCGCTGGCGTACGCGGGCGACGCGCCGGCGTCGTCGGTGCGCCTCGGAACGTCCGGACCGAACCAGGTCGTCATGCGGCGCGGCATGCTCGGCATTGAACGGTCCGCCCCCGACGCCGAGGCCGAACGGCCCGCCGCGCACCACGGGCCGACACGGGCGGGAGCCGGCCGGCGCATCGTCGTCGCCGGGCATGACTTCAAGTTCGCCGGGGGGCTGATCAGCGCGCTCGAGGCGCAGGGCCACGAGGTGCGACTAGACCCGTGGCAAGGGCACAACGAACACGACGAGAACACCAGCACAGACCTTTCCGAGTGGGCCGACCTGGTTTTCTGCGAGTGGGGTTTGGGCAACGCCGTCTGGTACTCGAGGAACAAGCGCCCCGGCCAACGGTTGGTCGTGCGCATCCACTCTCAGGAACTCTTCACCCAGAGTCTCTCGCGGATGGACGCGGCCGCCGTGGACCACTTCGTCTTCGTCGCTGCGCACATTCGCGACGCGGCGATGCGGTTTCGGGGGATCGCGGACCGGCCATCGACTCTCGTCCCGAACATGGTGGCCGTGCCGGACAGACGGGGGCCGAAACCGGAGTCCAGCCGGTTCGTCCTGGGCCTGGTGGGAATCGTCCCGCGCCAGAAGGGACTGGACCGCGCCCTCGATCTCCTGGCCAGCCTCCGCGAACGGGACAACCGCTACACACTGCGCATCAAGGGCAAGCATCCGCGGGACTACCCGTGGATGGAGGACCGGCCCGGGGAGAAGGCGTTCTACGAGCGCCAGTTCGCGCGGTGGATTGATGATCCCCGGCTTCGCGGAGCCGTTCACTTCGACGGCTATAGTGCCGACCAGGACGATCTCGGCCGGTGGTACGACGGCGTGGGGTTCGCGGTGAGCGTCAGCGACTTCGAGTCCTTCCACTACACCCTGGCCGACGGCGCAGCCCGGAGAGCCGTCCCCGTCTCCCTCGCCTGGACCGGCGCGGAACGAATCTATCCGCGCGGGTGGATCCACGCCTCGACCAACGATATGGCGCGGCGGATTCTGGCGCTCGGCGACACCGAGGCCTGGCGTGCGGAGGGAGAGGCCGCCCGCGCCTACGTGGCCGCGCGCTTCGACGCGCCCACGGTGGCCGACCGGCTGGTCCGCGTCATCGTTGCCGGACCGTCCATCTAGGGGCGGTCCGGCTGGTGCGCTCTGACCTAGCAGACCCGCAGCATCCGCCAGAGGAGCTGGAGCAGTTCCGCATCGTCCAGCAGGCGTCGACCCCGCTCCGGTCCCGGCGTGGTGCCACGCGGCACCGCCGCGGAAACCTGGGTGGCGAGCAGGCGGTGGTCGTGAAGGCGTTCCAAATCGGCGGGGCGGGGAACCATGACGGCGTCGGCCCGTCGCGCGTAGCCGAGCATTTCCTCGAACGGCTGGTCAGGATCCGTGTGCAGGAACCCCACCGGGAGGTTGAGCCTCCGGGCGACGTCGATGAGACGGTGGACGGGCTGGGGATCATCCGGCTCGATGTCGAAGGACCGCTGCCATGGGCCACCGGTCGCCGCGTCCGCGCAGACGACGACGGCGTCGACGCCGCCTTCCAGCTGCTCATGCCATCTCAGAGGGTCCAATGCCACCGCGCGGAACACCGGGTCGGAGGGCATATCCGTCCGGGCGGCGCACACGAGTCCCAACGTGGGCAGCCGCGTCATGGACGCCGGGCCCACCATGTCCTCCACCGGCGTGATGGTGCCGGTGTGCAGGTTGGGCGCGCCGGAGACGCCGGCGCAGTGGCGCGCGGCCATCAGAGACAGCGACTCGCGCGGCGTTGCGCCGCTGGGATTGGCCATCGCCCGTTCGATCCGTTCGCTGGTCCCCGGCGACCCGGCCACGTCCCAGAACACCGGGAGACCCAGGCGTCCGCCGGCCACGGTGCAGGCAAGCGCGGCCAGTTCGTCTCCAGAGGTCGAGAGGTTCCGCGCGTCGATCTCCAGGGCGCGTGCGACGACGGCGTCCACCCGCACATCGAAGGCCGCGTTGACGTCATCAACCGGCTCGCCGAGGCGTAGCACGTTCATGCCCGACGGACCTGCCGCGCGCGTCGGAAGAGGGTTGCCAGGACGTCCCTGAACGACGACGAGGTCCGCGCCGTTGCCGTCCCGCAGCGCGGGCTGGGGCGAGGCCACATGAAGCCGGTGGGCACGCTGTCGAAGCGCGGGCACGCCGGAGACACGGCCCGCGAGGCGCCGCTGCGCGTCCGGGAGCAGCCAAGGAAGCGAGGGCTGCTGTTCGAGCAGGGACTGTGCCTGGGCGTACCGGCCGGATGCCTCCAGCTGCGCCACCATGGACCAGTGCTCTTGCTGCGAACCGGTCAGCGTCGGGCCACCGGCGTCGTCCTGTTCGTTAGGCGTGGTCCCCGACGACGAGCCGAAGACCAAATTCAGCCATTGCGCGCGGACGAGCCTCGCGTCGTAGCGGGCGGCGAGCTCTGCCGCTGCGCGGCCAAACTCGTCGTAGCGACCCGGCTCCGCGTTGGCGGCGAGGATGAAATCGGCGGCCGCGCGCGTGTCGTCGAAGCTCCAGGCCTCCGAGAAGATCTCGTCGGCACCTTCTCGCCGCCAGACCACCGGAACCGCCCCCGACGCCATACCCTCCACGGGGGCTAGGTGGAATGTCTCCCGGGTGCTGGGGGACAGGGTCCAGCCGATGCGCCGGAACCAGTTGCCCATGTCCGGACCGAAGGGATCGAAGACGACTGCTTCGCGCAGAGTGTCGTTCTGCCGCAGCCGCTCGAAGAACGCGAGATAGGCGTCCCTGTTGAGCGGCTTCTTCCATTCCCAGGTGTAGTTCCACGGCTTGTGGCCCCGGAGGTGCAGTGTGTACCGGGGATCGGCCTCGAGCAGGAGTTCCAGGAGGTCGAGGGCCCGGTCCGGGCGCTTCAGCGCGGGAACGATTCCGGCCATACCCAGATGGAACCGGCTTCCCCTCAGCTTGGGACGGGAAAGGTCGGCCGACTGGACCGAGTTCGGGATGACGGTGGTCTTGTGGTCCGGCCACCCCATCCGGTCGAGGGCCTTCTGCCTATAGAACTCGGAGACGAAGACCACTTTCTCGACTGCATCGATGTTCAGGTCGCGGATCCAACTGGAACGAAGCTCGAAGCCGTGCAGGTGCACGTGCAGGCGTTTTCCGGCTGGTAGGTTCTGGCTGTACCAGAGGGCGTTGACGCTGGAGAACTCGCAGATGACGACTTCGGCCCACTCCATCAACGGCGCGCTCAGTTCGGGCTGCGGCGTGCTGTTGTTGTCCCACATATCGACGCGCAGGTCGATGTCCTGTCTCTGGGCGAGAGCCTCGACATAGTCCCCGGCGAACTTGAAATCGGCCCCGACCAGCAATACGCGGGTACGGCGGGGATTCGACGGCACTTGGGCGTAGTCCGCGAAGAGCGGCGAAAAGAACTCCGCAAGGACGGCGGTGTCTTCGCGGCGCGGGACACGTGATGGGGCGGAGGCGACGGACGCCAGATCCTCCGCGATTGTCCGCGGCTCCCAGAAGGCAGCCACACCGTTGTGCGGATCCGCGGCGACGCTGCCGCGCTCGGCAAACAGCTCGATGCCGCGTGCCGCGAACCAGCGCAGGGCCTGGTTGCTACGAACGGCCGCCGTGGGCTCGGGCGCAGGCAGGAAGCCCAGCGGGCGGACCGAGGCCAGGGCCGCGGTGAGGGACGCCTCATCGGGGGCAACGACGCGTGCCCCAGGGATTGCCGCAAATTCCTTGAGGACCGTGTGTTGCCTCAGACCGGCGGAGAGTTGGGAGTCGCAGACGAGGAAAACGGGACGGGGCGAACGGGTGCGCTGAGCGTGCCTCGAGTAGTGGCGAATCGCCTGGAGCCCCATGGCGCCGGTCACGTCCAGGTTAATGACGAGAGCCGGCACGGAATCGGAAGCGGCCCCCGGCAGCACCGGCGCATCGGTCCCCGCAAGTGCCGGGAACACCAGCACGTTGGCGGTCGCTTCCCAGAAGGCGCGTTCGACCGTACTGCGGGCGTCCTCGTCGAAGACCACCACTTTGCGGGACATCGCGATGGCTTCGGCGAGGGGTCCCTGGAGGTCGTCGGAAAGCCGTAGCGGCTGCTGTGGTCGTTCCTGCACGAACGTCCATAGTCGGGCCCGCGGAACGCCCGATTGCGACAGTTCGGCCGCGATCCGGGGACTGGTGGCGATGACCAGCTCGGCTTCGTTCAAGGCCGGCGAACCGGCGGTGGGGGCCGAATGATCGTGGAGATGGCGGACGCCCACGATGGCGCCCGCGGCCCGCATGCCGTCCGCCGCCTGCTGGACCCAGACCGGGGGCTCGGCAGCGGTGTGGCGAGGGTGTGGAAGCACCCACAGAATCCGCCGTCCGGCGAGAATCCCTTCGGAAGTGTGTAGCATCTAGGGCATTTCTCCAATCGCCGCATAGTCGATCAACGCGGACAGCAGTCTGCTCGGCGGGCTTCCCTCCGTGGCGGGGTCCGAGAGGGTACCGGTCACAACGAGGCTTGCCTCGCGCTCCAGGCCCTTCGTTCCCGGCATCCGGACTCCGCCGTGGCGCACCAGGTAGGTCAGCCGGCCGTGGCGGCGGTTCTCGAGTGCCAGAAAGACCAGCTCCTCCATGAGGTGCGATGCGGCCGCGTCGGCTGCGCCGCACCAAGGGCCCCCGTGGAGGGCCGCCATGTCGATGACGACCGAGTGGAGGGACACTTGCTCCAGCACGTGGGCCGCCATTCCCGGCGAGACGGCGAGGATGGGATGCATCCCGAGCAGCCGCTCGCGTAGCGCGGCACTCCCAACGAACGCTATCGGCCCCGCCGTCTCGCCGGCGGGGCCGGGGCTGACGACGTCGTAGCCGGCGATCTCCGCCAGATTGATGTTGTACGCCGTCGTGTTCACGGCGGGCGTTGACGCCCGGCCCAGTCTCTCCAGCAACGGACGGATGTCACCGGGTTCGGTCTTAGGCATCGATGCGTGCTCCAATTTTCTCCTCGACGAGCCGCCACAGCATATCGCGGGCCGCGTTCGGGTCTCCCACCGGCGTTTTGACCGCCGCAGGCCGACAGCTCAGGCTGCTTCCGTCTTCAACCAGCGCCCACGCCGGCGCGGACGCCCCGGCGTAGTCGCTCCACTTGGAGGGCAGATAGGGGTTGACTGAGTGCTTGGCGCCCGAGTGGGCGTCATTGACGATCAGGAAGTCGAACTCCTTCGTGACGCCAAGGAACTCGAGATACGGCAGCGACGCGTTGAAGCGGACCAGGTGTTCGATTCCGTCGGCGCCAACGCCATCCAACGCCCTTTTCACCAATCCGGAGAAGGCGGCGCGGGACATCCCCGGGGGTCGGGCCTTGAGCCCGTCCTCCGGGATGAAGTTCGTGAAGACATGGACGTTGATGTGTTCGCGGACCGCGGGGGGCAACATGCGCATGGCGACGGTCAGGTCCGTGATCCCGCGCGTCGCATAAAATTCGCCGAAGTAGGCGAGGTTGAGCTTGCCTGGATCGACGTCGTAGTCCACCTTGCGGGCGCCATAGTATTCGGGCGGCAGGGTCGGGTGGTTGGAGACCACGGATCGCGACTCCACCGACTCGGCCAGGGCGGGGGAGTACACGTGCTCCAGCATGATCTGCCGCTGCAGGTCGTTGGTGAAGAGAACCGTTTCACTCAAGGCGAAGGGAATGATTTCGGCCAGCCCGAAGAGGGTGAAGTGTTCCTCTGGGATCGTGCCGTATTCCCGCTCCACGGGTGCCACAAGCGCGTCGAGGAACGGGTTTCGCGGGACCGGTCCACCGCGGGGGTTTCCCTCGACGTCGAGGGAAAGGGGATCGGAATACTCGGCCGTCCACTTGATTGACGGCCGGCGAAGTTTGTAGGCGGCCGCCAGGAAATGGGACGGCGCCCACATGGCCCGGCTGTAGAGAAATTCGTAGTCGCGTCCCGTTTCCTCCAGGGATTCGATCTCCTGGAGGCCCTTGATGCAGAACTGCTCGAATGGAGCCCACGAGGCCCAGGACGGGCTCATGTCGAGGAATTTCTGCGAGGACACGTAAGGTCGCGACAGGACCTCGATCGTCGAGTCGATTTTCTTGCGGTTGACGGATGAACAGGCGACGACGTCGACAGTCGCGCCGAACTGGCGCAAGCGCTTGGCAGCCACCGTGGATCCGGTGTCAGCGAACGGTGAGAAGTTGTAGAGCACGGCGAGCCCGGTCGTCGGCGGGCGCAGACGTTCCCACGGGATGGAAGACGCCGCATCCGCAACGGTGAGGCGGTCGAAAACGGCGCGCCGTGCCTCCGCGTCGGAAGCCAACGCATGGGCCATGGCCGCGTCGACGCGGGTCGCCAGACGCGCCGCGTGCTTCGCAAGACCCACGGTAAGCTCCGGAAGCGTGGCCTCCAGTTGAGTGACGAAAGCCAGGTACCTGTCGCTGAGAAGATGCGGGTCCGCCGCGTCGAATACCGGGGATTCTTCCTGGGTGCCCTGGGATGAGGCGACGGACCCGGACCAGCCCACCGCAAGGTCCAATCTGCGTCCGCAGCGGTTCAGCGCGGAGAATTGGGCCAGGCGGCGCGTCTCTATCCGGGGCGAGAGCAAGGCCGGATGGGCCTCACACAGCTCTATGGGCCAGAGTGCGTAGTCGAGCACCAGGGGGTCCACTATGTCGTCCATTGTGGCGGTGGCATGGTGACCGGCGAGTTCGGCGGACGTACCGGAATCGAGAATCACGGGGAGTGTGCCATGCTTCAGCGAGGCAAGCGCCCGCGACAGTGTCGCGGACGGCAGCCCCGGCACGTCGACGGCGAATCCCACCGCCGGGATGGCGTGTTCGTTCTCGCTCATGGACGTGGGCAACTAACGTCCCTCGGGTCGGTGGAGTGCGTGTCCATCCGCCGGGACGAGCGCGCCCAGCGCCGCATTGATGTCCGCCCGCGCATCGCTCCAACCGGCATGAACGGTTTTCTCAAGCGCGGACTGCTCCTCCCGCAGCTTCGAGAGCTGTCCGCCCAAGTTGGCGAGTTCCGTGGCTAGGCGGTCGATCGCATCCGTATCTCCCGCCACCGGCGCAGAGCCTGGGTGAGTATCCCCAAGACGCTCCCGCAGCACGGAGAGGTGCCGATCGTTTCGGGTCAGCAGGGACAGGATCTCCTGTGAAAACTGTGCGGGTGCCCCGCCGGGGGACTGCGCGGATACCTTGGTGGCGGAACCACGCAGCATCTGGCGAAGCGCCGCCTTCTGGTTCCGGAGCGCCCTGCGGCTATGCAGGAATGCCATGGGACCCACGAGGGCCGTTGCGCATCCTACGAAGGTCAGGGACAAAGTCGTCTGCCCTAGCAGGGCGGTGACTGCCACCGCCACTCCGAGAAGGACAAACCCGCCCAGTGCGGCGAGATAAATCCGCTTCTCAAGTGAGCTGCCGCCGCTGGTGTTCTGGTTCGCCATGGGGGAGATTCTACCTTCCAACTTGTGTGTAACGCCGGGGCAGGAAAGCCCGCGAAGGGGTGCCGGGCACGCGTGCCCGCATCTGTGTCACTACTGTTGGGTGATGAATTCGTCGGTTCGGCTGCCGACGCCCAACAGTTCGGCAATGGCTGCAACGGTACGCGCGGACGCGTGGCCGTCGCCGTAGGGGTTGACGGCGTTGGCCATCGCCCCGTAGGCCTGTGCGTCGTCGAACAACGCGGAGACTTCGTCGACAATGCGGTCCTCTTCGGTGCCGATCAGTTTGACGGTCCCGGCGACGACCGCCTCGGGTCGTTCCGTGTTTTCGCGCATGACCAAGACCGGCTTGCCCAAGCTGGGCGCTTCCTCCTGGACGCCGCCGGAATCCGTGAGGACCACGTTCGAGGCGGCCAGCAGCCGTGTGAATTCGCCATACGCGAGGGGTTCCGTGACCAGCACGTTGTCCAGTCCCTCGAGTGCGGGCAGGACAGCCTCGCGGACGACGGGGTTTCGGTGGGCCGGAAGGACGATCGTGGCATCGGGGTACGCCCGTGCCAGGCGGGCCACGGCACGGCCCACGTTGCGCATCTGCTCGCCTTGGTTCTCCCGGCGGTGGGTGGTTACCAGCAGGATGCGTCGGCCGCTGGCGACGATCTCCTCAAGGCGATCGTCCGTGAACGGGAGCTGACGCTGTGCCGTGGCAAGGAGGGCGTCAATGACCGAGTTCCCCGTAACGACGATGTCCTTGGGGTCGATCGCCTCTTTGACCAGGTTGGCCCTGCTCACCGTGGTCGGCGCCAAGTGCAGGGACGCTATCTGCGAGGTGATCTTCCTGTTCGCCTCCTCGGGGAAGGGCGAGAACAAGTCGCCGCTGCGCAGCCCCGCCTCGACGTGAACGACCGGGATGCCACGATAGAACGCCGCGATGGCGCCGGCGGTGGACGTGGTGGTGTCTCCCTGAACGATGACCGCGCTGGGCTTGTGTTCCTCCAGCAGGCGGTCCAGTCCCTCGACCGTGCGGGCGAGGATCCCGTTGAGCGACTGGCCGGGACGCATGATGTCCATGTCGGCATCGGGTGTGATCCCAAACAGTTCGTTCACCTGATCGAGCATTTCGCGGTGCTGTCCCGTGACGGTAACGAAGCAGCCGAACAGGTCGGACTTCTGGATCGCTTCGACGATCGGGGCCATCTTGATGGCCTCGGGGCGCGTGCCGTAGATCGGCATCAGCAGGGGGCGTTCAGTCACGTCTCGTCCTTCTTGGTGCGTTTGCGAGCGCCCGTTTGGGCCGTTGGGTGCCAGCGGTTTGGCCCTGTTTCGTTCTCACGATTCGGGATCAACTCTACCGACGTGATTGCGCAATGCAATTTGGTTCCCCCTCGGGGGCAAGCCCCGGGGGCACGGGGTGTCCACGCCCCGGCGGAAAAGAATTGCCAGTAGCATGGACAGGCTAGCTACCAGCAGGAGTTGACATTGGAACCGAAAAGCCCATCCGAGCGTCCCCGGGCGTACGTTGCGCCGGGACCCGCCCGAGTGGATGTCTCGGGCATGGCGCGCGTGGGGTCGAAGCCCCGCCTCTTTGAGTACATCCGTGAGCTGTGGCGCTTCCGCGAGTTCGTCTACGTCGACTCGAAATCACGCGTTGAGGCCGGGAAGAACCAAGAGCGGCTGGGCCTTCTCTGGCTCGTCCTGACGCCCATATTGAACGGGTTGACCTACTACCTGATCTTCGGTCTGCTCCTCCAAACGCAGCGGGGTATCGAAAACTTCCTTGGCTACCTGGTCATCGGTGTCTTCATGTTCGCCTTCACCTCGCGCTCCGTCACCTCGGGTGCGCGGGCGATATTGTCGAACCAGACCGTCATCAAGGCCTTTAGCTTCCCTCGGGGAACGGTCGTCCTGGCTGCCAATGTGCGTGAGCTACTGCAGACGGTTCCCGCCGTCATCACGATGGTGCTCCTCATCCTTGCCCTCCCGCCGGCGGAAAAAATCAGCTGGTTGTGGTTGATGATGGTCCCCGTGATTGTCCTGCAATTCGTCCTGAACGTCGGGTTGTCGCTGATTCTCGCCCGGCTCATTTCGGCCGTGCCGGACTTCGGACAGATCCTGAACTTCCTGGTTCGCGTATGGATGTACGGTTCGGGCGTCTTCTACTCGTTCGACAGGTACGTGACACACCCGACGGTGCAGAAGGTACTCGAATTCAACCCCCTGTTCTGCGTGCTAGATATCATGCGGGACGTCATCCTGTACGGCACTGTTCCGGCGCTGACCCGGTGGCTTGTCCTGGGCGGCTGGGCATTCGCCTCCGTCTGCATCGGCATCGTCTATTTCTGGAAGGCAGAGGAATCCTATGGTCGCGACTGACGAGGTTTATCTGGGAGCCCTTCACCACGGCAGCGACGCCGCCTACGATCCCGCGGTTGTGGTGGACAACGTCGGCATGTCCTTCAAGGTGCAGAGCGACGACCGAAGGATTCTCAACACCGTGCCGGTTTGGCGGAGATGGACGAACAAGGCATTCGGGCGTACGCCGGAGGTCGTCGTCGACGCGCTCCAACCACATACGTTGGTGTTCAACCACGGCGAGTCGATCGGCATCATCGGACGTAACGGATCCGGGAAGAGCACTTTCTCCAAGCTCCTGTGCGGACAGCTGACGCCGACCACGGGTGCGATCTACTCGGCGACCCGGCCCGTGATGCTGGGCGTGAATGCGGCCCTCGTTCCCCACTTGACGGGCGAGCGGAACATCGTCCTGGGGTGCCTCGCCATGGGAATGTCCCGGGACGAAATCGACCGCAAATTCGACGATATCGTGGAGCTTTCCGGTCTCGACAGCGCCGTTTATCTTCCCATGAACACCTATTCCTCGGGAATGGAATCGCGGCTCCGGTTTGCCATCGCGACGGCCGTCGACCCCGAAGTGCTCGTCATCGACGAGGCCCTGAACACCGGTGATGCGCAGTTTGCCGGTCGAAGCAAGGCGAGAATGGAGGTCCTGCGCAAGCAGGCGGGCTGTGTCTTCATCGTGAGCCATTCGATGGGAACCATCCGGAGCATGTGCACGCGGGTGCTGTGGTTTGACAAGGGTGAACTGGTCATGGATGGCGACCCCAAGTTTGTCACGCGCATGTACCAGGGATACGTGGGGCGTTTGGCCCGCGGGTTGGAAGAAAAGGCGAAACAGTCCCGGGTCAAGTTGCTGAATACCCGCGGCATGCTCGATCTCGAACTTGTGGGTACCCCGAAGTCAATGCACCGTCGGTGAGTCCCCTAACGGTTCCGTTCGACCGCTGACGCAGCCCGCGTTGGTGCGCCCAGCACCAGATCGCTGAACATCGGCCACGCCTCGGCGGCCCAGGGACCGAAATCGCGGTCGGACAACGCCACACAGGCGATCCCCGCCTCTGGGTCGACCCAGAGGAAGGTACCGGACTGGCCGAAGTGCCCGAACGTCTTTGCGGAGTTCCGGGATCCGGTCCAGTGCGGCTGCTTGTTGCCCCGAACCTCGAAGCCCAGGCCCCAACCGTTGTCCGCCTGCCGTCCGAACCCCGGCAGGACGCCGGGCAGGCCCGGGAACACGGCGGCGGTCGCCCCGGCAACCGTCTCCCGCGCCAGCAACACGGGCGCCTGGAGTTCGGCCGCGAAGCGGGCGAGGTCCTCCACGGTGGACACGGCCCCGGCGGCGGCGGAACCCTCCAGCCGCGTCGTGGTCATGCCCAGGGGGCTCAGGACCGCCTCGTCGAGGTAGTCGGCGAAACGGAAACCGGCCGAGGCCTCCAGCGTCTCGGCCAACACCTCGAATCCGGCGTTCGAGTAGATCCGGCGTTCACCGGGAGCGGCACGCACCTTGCGCTCCGAGAAGTCGTATCCGGACGTGTGGGCGAGCAGATGGCGGACCGTGGATCCCTCCGGGCCGGCCGGCTGATCGAGTTCCAGCGCGCCCTCCTCCACGGCGGCGAGCGCCGCATACGCGCTCAACAGCTTGGTCACCGACGCGAGGCGGAAGGTCCGCGCGCCGTCGCCGTGGGATGCGATGGTCCTACCGTCGGCGTCAACGACCGCGGCCGCGGCGTGTTCGACGGGCCAGGTGTCCAGTGCCTTTAGGGCGTCCATGCTCATCCTCCGGTGTTGTGGTCGGTGTTCTCCGCGCGGACAGTGGCCGTCGCGGGGGCGGTCCCCCCGTAGTGGGCGGCCAGCAGCCGCAGACCCTCGTCAAGTCCGACCTCCGGTGTCCAATCCAGGATCCTGCGGGTCTCGCGCTGGTCGAACCAGTGGGACGTGGAGAGCTGTTCGGCGAGGAAGCGGGTCATCGGCGGTTCGTCCCGGACCCAGCCGCGGTCCCCGGCCAGCGTCCAGGCCTTCTCCACCAGGGACCCCGCCGCCCGTGCAAGCCGACCCGGCACGTTCCGGCGAGGGGCCGCGACGCCGCCGGCGCGGCAAATTCCGGCCAGGAGGTCCCCGACGGGCCGGGGCTGGCCGTTGGTCACCACCAGGGCCCGTCCGTGGGCGTGGCCCATGCGTGCGAGGGCGCGAACGATCGCGGCCGCGGCATTGTCCACGTAGGTCGTGTCGATCAGCGCGGTTCCGCCGTCGAGGAGGGGAAGCCGCCCCGCCTGGGCGCGGTCCAGTACCCGCTCCACCAGCTGGGTGTCGCCGGGACCCCACACAATGTGCGGCCGGACGGCCGCCACGCGGAACGACGCCGTGTCCGCACCGAGCGCCAACAGCTCCGCTGCGGCCTTGGAACGGGCGTAGTGGCCGCGGGCCCGAACCGGGTCCGCCGGTTCCGCGCCCGCGCCGGCGATCGCGGATCCCAGGTGGGCCACGGAGGGGGACGACACGAACACGAGGTCCCGGACCCCGGCATCGCGTGCGGCCCTGACCACGTTGCCGGTTCCTTCGATATTTGTCGCGGCGAACTCGTCCCAGCCTCCGGTGAAGGACACCTTGGCCGCGAG
Source organism: Arthrobacter arnarulunnguaqae (assembly GCF_051262515.1). Taxonomy (NCBI): domain Bacteria; kingdom Bacillati; phylum Actinomycetota; class Actinomycetes; order Micrococcales; family Micrococcaceae; genus Arthrobacter; species Arthrobacter arnarulunnguaqae. The sequence goes on from NZ_JBIMER010000003.1 coordinate 253,279, forward strand.
GTGGATCACTGCGTCGACGCCGGCCACGGCGCGTGCGACGGCATCCGGGTCCGTGACGGAGCCCCGGTTCGACGCTGCGGGCCCGCCCGCCGACCGCCGCTGGAACGTTTGGACGCGGTGCCCCTGCGAGGCCAGCAGTCGGACCACGGCGCGGCCGAGCATGCCGCTGGCTCCGGTCACCAGGACGTCCCGGCCGTGCCTGGGGAGCGGATCCGGCGTCACAGCCTCGGGGCCTTTCCTCCGGCCAACGTGGCGGTGGCCCACCCGGCCACCGCCACCCGGTCGACCTTCGAGTTGTGCCGCACGTCGGTTGGCAGCCGGGGTACCGCCAGTACCGCGGCCACCTCGAGACCCGTCGCCGTGACCACCGCGGTGCGCACGGCCGTGCCGAGCGCGTCCGCGGCCCTGCCGGCGGTCTTTGCGGGCGGATCCGTCTCCAGCACGACGACGGCGGCCTGGGTTCCAGCCGGTCCCACGCCCACGACGGCGGCGCGCCCGCCGCCGGGCACGGCGGCCGCGGCAAGCTCCGCGGCCACGGGAGTGCGGACCCCGCCCGCGGTGGTCAGGATGTGCCCGAGCCGGCCTTCCACCCAGAGCCGACCCGCGGCATCGAGGTGGCCCACGTCCCCGGTGCGGTGCCAGCCGGGAAGCGAGGAGCTCTCACGCTCGGTGATCCAGAGCCGGTCGTAGCGGTCCTTGACATGCGGCGCCGAGACGAGGATCTCTCCGGTTGCCCCTGCCCGGGTGGACGGAGCGCCTGACGCCGCCCCGTCGTCGTCCAGGGGGGCGACGGCCACGCTGGCTCCGGAGACGGGCAGCCCCACGCAGACCCCGTTGCCCGCCCCGGCGGCGCGGATGCCCGCGTGGTCGATGTCCGTGACCGGCAGCGCCTCGGTCATTCCGTAGGGCGTGTGCAAGGTCGCCGCGGGAATCAGCCGCCGGATGCGGTCCAGCAGGCTTTCCGGAATGGGGGCGCCGGCGGAGAGCACCAGGGAAACGCGGGCCAGGGCTTGCCGTCCGGGGTCGTCCAGCGCCCCGGCGGTCGCGTCCACGTTCGCCAGCGCGGCGGGGGAGGCGAAAACCACGGACGCGTCGATGGCCGACGCCGCGTCCGCCAATGCTGCGGCCGTCAGCGTGCGGGGCGCCGTCACGTCCATGTCTGGCGTCACCGAGGTGGCGCCCAGGGCCGGTCCCAGCAGGGCGAACGGGGCGAAGCCGGCGACCAGGGCGGAACCCGGGGAGATGCCGTACGTGTTCCGAATGGTGTCCCGCATGGCGGCGAGTTGGCGTTGGGTGTAGACCACGCCCTTCGCGGGGCCCGTGGATCCCGACGTGAACAGGATCGCGGCGTCGTCGTCGGCGCCCGCCGGAGCGAACGGCTCCGAACCGTTGCCGGCTGCGGCACCTCGTTCCAGCAGGCCGGGCAGGGAGTGTACGACGCCGAGGAGCCCGCTGCGCGTTTTTCCCAGCCGCGTGGCCGAAATGCGTGTGCCCGGCCATCCGAACGCGCGCGCCGCGGCGAGGGCGCGTTCGATGCCCACCAAATACTTCGGTCCGGCACCCTTGACCGCGCGTCCGAGGCCGACCGCGCCCAGCCCGGCGTCGGCAACGACGACGACGGCGCCGAGGCGCAGGCACGCGTAGATCAGACACGTGAGATCCCTGCCGGGTGGCACCAGCAGGCTCACCCTGTCGCCGGCGGAGACGCCCACGGACGCCAGGCCGCGTGCGAGGGAGTCGACCCGCGCCGCCAATTCCGACCAACTCAGGCTGGTGGTACCCGACTGCCCGGATTTCCCCGGGATCATGTCGACGACGGCCGGGCCGCCGTCGTCGCGTCGTGCGTCGAGTTCGGCGAGCATTGGCCGGAACGCGGGAACCCCTTCGGTTTCGCGCGCGGGCGCCGCCGGTGCGGCGGCGCCCTGCGGCGGTGACGCCGCGCGGCCCGTCCCGGAATCCCGTGCTGCAACGTTCAGTCCCAGCCATGCGAGAGCCGGGACGGCGATGTCCCGGTCCTCGGGCAGCAGGTGCCCGGCGCCCTCGAAGCGGTGGACATCCGCGTGGGGAAGCCGATCCATCAGGTCGCGCAGGTACCGGTCGGAGAACACCGGATCGCGCGGACCCCAGAGCAATAGGGCGGGAACGTCGAGGCCGCGGACGCCGTCGGCAATCCGTTCGAGGGCGCTCCAACTGGGATGTGTGGGCGTCGCGGGGATGTCCGCCACGAAGTTCCCGATGCCGACGCGCCGTGCCGCTGTCGCATAGGGCGCGCGAAACGCCGCGCGCACCTCACGGGAAAGGCGCGGCCGGGCGAGGGCGTACGTGACGTCGAGGAACGCTGTGCCGCCGGTGGTTCCCCATGGGTGGACCGCCGGGTGCAGGGCCGGGCGGAGCACGGCCGGGACGTCGAAGCCGGCGGGGTGGACGGCCGTGTTGGCCAGGACGACGCCGGCCAGTTGTCCGGGGTGCCGCAGGGCCCAGCCAAGCGAGACCAGGCCGCCCCAGTCGTGGCCGACGCTCACCACGGGACCTTCGAGCCCCAGCGCCGCCGTCAGGTCCGTCAGGTCCGCGACCCTGTCGTCAAGCCTGCGGAAGGCCCCGGTGCGCTCCGAGTAGCCCATGTCCAGCTGGTCCACGGCGACAACCCGCCACGGGGTGGGCGCGTCGGTGGCGGCCGCGATCAGTCCGCGCCACAGGTAGGACCAGGTGGGATTGCCATGCACGCACAACAGGGTGCCGGCGGGTTCCAGGCCGCGCCGGGCCAACTCCGCGCCGTTGTCCAGCAGGTGCCATTCGTGGACGGCGCCGACGGCGGAGGCGGCCGCGGTGGACGGCACCCGAACGCGCCGGGACCATTCCGGCCGCACGCCGGGCCAGGCTGCTACCACGCCAGTTCCAGCATGGCCGTGTTGAGCCCCGATCCGACCCCCATGCACAGCACCCTGTCTCCGGGATTGAGCGAACCCGATTCCTGGGCCAGCGTCATGGGGAGCGACGCCGGTCCCACGTTGCCCCACTTGGGGAAGGTGATGGGTACGCGGTCGCGGGCCAGGTCCACCGCCTTGATGATCGCGTTGGTGTAGGAGTTGGACACTTGGTGCGTGACGTAGCGGTCCATGGAGCGCCAGTCCCACCCGCTCGCGTGAGCCTCGTTCCAGGCCCCGACGACGAGCTCGAGCCCGTTGTCCAACAGGCCCTTGGTGTCGGTGTACATGCCGTCCGGGCCGCCCACGCAGAGTTCGTGGTGTTCCGTGCCGGCCCGCGACACCCCGCCGATGATCCGGTGCGATCCGGGGTGCCGGTCCGCGGGACCGATCACGGCCGCGGCGGCACCGGAGCCGAGCGTCAGTGTGGCGAATTCGCGCAGGTAGTCGTCCCGGGTCGAGTCCTCGCGGTTGAGTCGTTCGAAGGTCGGTTCCTGCGCGATTTGCGAGTCTTCGCCGGCCACGATGAGAGCATATTTGATTTGGCCCGAATCGATCATGTTCGCTGCCAGCGTGATGCCGTTGACGAATCCGAGGCAGGCGTTGGCCAGATCGAAGTTCATGGCCGAGGACGGCAACCCCAGACCGTGATGGACTTTCACGGCCACGGACGGCTCCAGGTTGCGGCGCGTGACGGAGGTGTTAATCAACAGCCCCACTTGGCCCGCTTCGATCCCGGCCTCCGCCAGCGCCTTGGATCCGGCTTCAATGGCGGCGTCGTCGAAGCCCGTCCCCGCGGGCCACCAGCGGCGTTCACTGACTCCGGCGACGCGTTCCAACAAACGGCGCGACAGCTTCAGCCTCTTGAGGCTCGGTTCCAGCCGGCGATCGAAGTCGTCCGAGCTGACCACCACCGGCGCCTCCACGCCCGTGACAGCCAGCACCGCGGAGTTGTCGTGTCGGAACGTTGCGTTGCCGTTCAATATCAAGCCTTCGTCCAGTTGGTGTGGTTCGCCCGAACGCACGGCGACCGGCGACGTACTGCCCAAGACCTTAACTATGCACGCACGGCGTGGATCCCGCACATCCAACAGACGGCATAAACCACGCGCCGCCGATGCGCCCCGGTGTTCCGGGAACGGGGTACGGGGCGCGATCGGCAGTAGATTGGTGGTGTCCAAATGTCCCGCGCGCCCGCCGCGCCCCACCGCCAGGAACCACGCCAGTGCACCTGAAGTCCCTTACCGTCCGCGGGTTCAAGTCGTTTGCTTCCGCCACGACATTCGACTTCGAGCCCGGTGTCACGGCGGTGGTCGGTCCGAACGGCTCCGGCAAGTCCAACGTTGTGGACGCCTTGGCGTGGGTCATGGGGGAGCAGGGCGCGAAGACGCTCCGCGGCGGAAAGATGGATGACGTCATCTTCGCCGGGACGTCGGGACGTCCCCCGCTGGGCCGGGCACAGGTGTCCCTCACCATCGACAATGCCGACGGCGCCCTGCCGATCGAGTACGCCGAGGTCACCATCACCCGGACGCTGTTCCGGACCGGTGGCTCCGAGTATGCCGTCAACGGCTCCGCCTGCCGACTGCTTGACATCCAGGAGCTGCTCTCGGATTCCGGGCTCGGCCGCGAGATGCATGTCATCGTCGGCCAAGGGCAGCTGGACCGTATCCTCCACGCCACGGCCGACGACCGCCGCGGATTCATCGAGGAGGCCGCGGGCATCCTCAAACACCGCCGACGCAAGGAAAAGACGGTCCGCAAGCTGGAGGCCATGCAGGGAAACCTCAACAGGCTCCAGGACCTGACGGCCGAGGTACGGCGGCAACTGACACCCTTGGGGCGCCAAGCCGAGGTGGCGCGCCGCGCGCAGGCCGTCCAATTCGAGGTCCGCGACGCCAGGGCGCGTCTGCTTGCCGACGATCTCGCGTCGCTGAACGATGCGCTGGACCGGGACCTCGCCGAAGAAGAGGCCCTCAAAACACGCCAGACGGAGGTGGCCGGGCGGCTGGACGCGGCCCGCGGCGACCTGGCCGAACTCGAGCTGGCGGCGGGCCGCGCGACACCGTCCGTGAACGCGGCGCGCGACAACTGGTATCGGATCGACGCGGCCCGCGAACGCCTGAACTCCCTGGGTGCCTTGGCGTCCGAACGCGTTCGACTCTTGGGATCCGCCGAACCGCAATCGCCCGATCCGGTCCGGGATCCGGATCGGCTGCGCGACCAGGCCGGACGGCTGGAGGACGAACTCGCCTCCTTAAACGGTGAAACGGCCGCGCGGCGGGCGGACCTCGAGTCCGCGGTGGCCGGGCGTGCGGCCGCGGAGGAGTCCGCCATGGCCGAGGAGCGGCGCCTGACGGCGTTGCTGCGCGCCGCCGCCGACCGGCGCGAGGGACTGGCCAGGCTTGCGGGTCTCGTGGGCGCCACCAGATCCCGCGTCGAGTCGGCGGAGGGAGAACTCGGCAGGCTGCGGGCGGCACGCGAAGCAGTGGCGGCCCGGCACCGGGCGGCGGAAGAGGAGTTCACCGTTCTCGAGCAGCGCGCCGCCGGCGTCGAAGAGGGCGAGGAAGGGCTGGACACCGAATTCGAGGAGGCGGAGAAGGAACTCCGGGAGTTGGAATCCCTGCTCGATGACCTGCGGGCCCGCGGGCAGGGCGCCGAGGTCGAGCGCGGAGGCCTCTCGGCGCGGTTGGAGGCCTTGCGGTCCGGCCTGAGCCGGCGCGACGCCACCGAGGACGTCCTGCGGAGCGAACCGCGTGGCATCGGAGGACGGATCTCTGCCGAACTCGTGGTGGCGCCCGGATACGAGACGGCCGTTGCGGCGGCCCTTGGCCAGCACGCCGAGGCGCTCACCGCCGAACACCTGGAGGCCGCCGGGGCGGTGCTCGGGTCCCTCCGTGACGACGACGGCGGCCGCGTCCACCTTTTGTTCGCAGACGCTCCGGCGCCTGCACCGCACGGTACCCGGCCGACGGCCCCGGCGCGGCCGTTGTTGGAATTCGTGACCTGCGATTCCCGGATGGCGAATGCCGTGGCGCGCCTGCTGGGCCGCACGGCCGTGGTGGACGACGCGGCGGCTGCCCCCGGCGTCGTCATCGCCGATCCCGAGTGGACGGTCGTGACGCGGGGTGGGGACGTCTTCTCGGCCGCCGGGGCGGCCGGTGGATCCGGAAGGGGGACCTCGCTGATCGAACAGCAGGCGGCCGTGGAGGACACCGAGGCGCGGCTGGCCGAAGCCGTCGCCGAGGTCGAACGCCTGCGCTTCGAGGCCGCGGAACTGGACGGTCGCGCAACCGCCGCACGCTCGCGGCGCGACGCCGCGCTGGCACGGCTGCACGAATCGGACGCCCGGATCTCGGCCGTGGCCGAACGGCTCGGCGAGTTGGGCTCCGTGCTGCGCCAGACCGACGGCGAGCGCGCGCGCCTTGCCGACCAGGCCGACGCTGCGGCGTCCGAAATCGCCCGGGGCCAGGAGGAACTGGCCGCGGCCATCGAGCGATTCGAAGCGGCGCGGCAGTCTCCCGGGGAGGAGGAACCGGCGACTGGCGAACGCGACGCACTGGCCGCCGCGGCAACCGCGGCGCGCCAGGGCGAACTCGAGGCACGGTTGGCGCTGCGGGCCACCGAGGACCAGGCGTCGGGCCTGCGCGGACGCATCGAATCGCTCCGACGGGCCGCGGACACCGAACGGCGTGCGCGCCGGGAGGCCGAGCGGCGCGCCGAGGTCCGGCGGGTGCAGGCGGCCCGCGCGGGTGCCGTCGGCGCCGGCGTCGTGCGGGCCCTGGCACACGTCGCGGTCTCGCTGGAGGCCGCGGCGGCCGAACGCGAGGCCGCCGAGGAGATCCGATCCGGCATCGAGGTCCGTTTGGCCGCCGCGCGGTCCGAAACGGAGGCCTTGGCCGCCGAATTCGCGCGGATGAAGGACGTGGTCCACCGCGACGAACTGGCCCGGGCACAGCAACGTTCGCGGATCGAGTCGCTGGAGAACCGTTCCATCGAGGAACTCGGCCTGTCCCCGGACCATCTTCTGGCCAACTACGGGCCGAACCGCCTCGTTCCCGCCCCTGTGGGTGGGGCGGACAAGTGGGCGTCGTTGCGGCAGAGGGTCGACGACGACGGGGAGGATCTTCCGGAGGCCGAAACCGGGACGCCGTTCGTCCGCGCCGAACAGGAGAAACGGCTGAAGCGGGCCGAACGGGATCTCGCTTCGCTGGGCAAGGTCAACCCGCTGGCCCTGGAGGAGTTCGCCGCGCTCGAGGACCGGCACGGCTTCCTCGCAACCCAACTGGAGGACCTCAAATCCAGCCGGAAGGACCTGCTCGACATCATCAAGGACGTCGACGAGCGCGTACAGCAGGTCTTCGGCGAGGCCTTCGCCGACACGGCCGCCCAGTTCGAGCGTGTTTTCGGCCGGTTGTTCCCGGGCGGTGAGGGCCGTCTGGTGCTGACCGACCCCGAGGACATGCTCGGCACGGGCATCGAGGTGGAGGCCCGGCCCGCGGGCAAGAAGATCAAGCGGCTCTCGCTGCTTTCGGGCGGGGAGAGGTCGCTGACCGCCGTCGCACTGCTGGTGGCGATCTTCAAGGCGAGGCCCTCGCCGTTCTATGTGATGGACGAGGTGGAGGCCGCTCTGGACGACACAAACCTCGGCAGGCTCATCACCGTCTTCGAAGAGCTGCGCGAAACCAGCCAGCTGATCGTCATCACCCACCAGAAGCGCACCATGGAGGTCGCCGACGCGCTGTACGGGGTGACGATGCGCGGCGACGGGGTTTCCACCGTGATCAGCCAGCGGTTGGAGCGCCGCGACGTGGTTCCCCGACCCGTCAAGACGGGGGACGGACGGCGGGGGTCGCCCGCGGCGGGGTCCTGAGCCAGGCCGCGGCGCCGGCGATGCCGATGAGGCCGGTCAACCCGAATGCGACGCCGTAGCCGAACTGGTCCGCCAACAGTCCCGCCACCACCGGACCGAGGATGGCGCCGGAGTCGGAGGCCATCTGGAAGGCGGCCAGCACCTTGCCGCCGTTGGCCTCCTGCCCCACGACGTCGGCGACGGCGGCCTGCTGGGCCGGGTTCATCATGCCGATCCCGGCACCGGCGACGATGGACAATGCGATGAACAGCGCGACGTTTTCCGTGAGGCCGATTCCGGCCATCGCCACCGATCCAACGCCGAGGCCGGCCATGATCGGGATCCGCCGTCCGTAGGAATCGGTCAGCCTTCCGGCGACAGTGAGCGCAGCGCCGTTGCCGACCGCGAACAGGGCCAGCGAGACACCGGCCCAGGCGATGCCGTTGTCGAACGCCTGGGCGGCGAAGAGGGGCACCAAGGCCACCCGCACGCCGAAGGTGGACCACCCGTTGGCGAATCCGGAAGCGAGGGCCGCCCGGAATACCGGGGATGCGAGGGCCTCCTTGAGCGGCATGGTGGGCCGGGTGTCTCGCCGGGGGCCGCGCCGGCCCCGCACGCCAAGGAGGGAGAAATAGACGATCGCCGCGGCCACCACCAAGGCGCCGCCGTAGATGAAAAAGGGGAGGCGGTATCCGAGGCCCGCGAGCAGGCCGCCGATGACCGGACCGGCGATGCTTCCGCTGAGGAAGGCGCCGGCGTAGTAGCCGGAGATCCTGCCCCGGATGGCCGGCGGCGCCAGGCGCGCCATGAGCGACATGGCCGAGACGGTGAACATCGTCGAGCCGATGCCACCAAGGGCGCGGAACACCAGTAGTTGCTGGTAGTCGGCCGCGAAGCCGCACAGGATCGTCGAGACCGCCACGGTCAGCACGCCGCCGACATAGACGAACGGTTCGCCGAGCTTGTCCGTGAGGCGTCCGCTCAGGGGCGCGAACGCCAGCCGCGTCATGGCGAAGACGCTGACGATGAACCCGGCTGCGGCAATGCCGACGTCGAAGCTGAGCGCGTACTGAGGCAGGATCGGCGCGATCAGTCCGAACCCGATGGCAATGACGAAGGCCGCGCCGATGAGGACCTTGATCTCGCCCGGAACGCGCGGGATCGGCTCCTGCGACACGGTGCGTGGGGGGTTCTTCATATCCCGACGATTCTAATGGGCGCCCACGGGAGGAGCGCGTCCGTGGATAAGCTAGGTGCGTGCCTACAGATCAGCTCATACTCATCGTTGTCGCCGTCGCCGTCTTCCTGGTGATCGGCGCCGGGGCGGCCTTCTTCCTGCGCGGTCGGAAGACACCCCCCGGAACCTACCCCACGACCCGCGACGCAAACGATCCCCCCACCGGCGGCACGCTGGTCGAGGATCGCGAAGCACCGACCCCGGAACGCCCGGCGGAGGCCGAGGAGCCTGGTGGCCGAGAGGTGCCGTTCGAAGACCCGACGCTGGTCGAGGAGCCTGCCGGCGTCGAGACCGTTCCCGTCGACGTGCCCGCCCCCGTGCTGGGCCGCCTCGCCCGCCTGCGCGCCCGGTTGGCCAAGTCAAACAACGCCTTGGGCAAGGGCCTGCTGGCGTTGCTGTCCCGCGACGACATCGACGAGGACGTCTGGGACGAGATCGAGGAAACGCTGCTCATGGCTGACCTCGGCACCGCACCCACGCTTGAGCTCATCGACGCCCTGCGCGCGAGGGTCAAGGTGGAGGGCCACCGAGATCCCGAACAGGTTCGGCTGATGCTCCGCGAGGAACTGGTCAAACTCGTGGATCCCACCATGGAACGCTCTCTGGTTTCCACCCGCCAGGGCGCCCGGCCGAGCATTATCATGGTCGTCGGCGTCAACGGCGTGGGCAAGACCACCACCATCGGCAAGATCGCCCGCGTTCTCGTCGCGGAGGACAAGGACGTGCTGCTCGGAGCCGCCGACACGTTCCGCGCGGCCGCGGCCGAGCAGCTGGCCACCTGGGGGTCTCGCGTCGGGGTCCCCACCGTCAAGTCCGACGTCGATGGAGCGGATCCGGCCTCCGTCGCCTTCGAGGCGGTGCGGGCGGGCATCGAGCAGGAGGTCGACGTCGTCATGATCGACACCGCCGGGCGCCTGCAGAACAAGGTGGGCCTCATGGACGAGCTGGGGAAGATCAAGCGGGTGGTCGAGAAACAGGCCTCCGTCGACGAGGTGCTCCTGGTACTGGACGCCACCACTGGGCAAAACGGCCTGAACCAGGCACGCGTGTTCTCCGAGGTCGTCAACGTCACGGGGATCGTGCTGACCAAGCTGGACGGCACGGCCAAGGGCGGGATCGTTGTTGCGATCCAGCGCCAGCTGGGCGTCCCGGTCAAGCTGATCGGCCTGGGCGAGGGGCCGGACGACCTCGCGCCGTTCGACGCCGAGGACTTCGTCGACGCCTTGCTGGACTGAGGATCCGCGCCGGGGCAACCGGCGAAACCTGCGCGAAACACGGCGGCCACGTTCTTTTTACGTGGCCGCCGTCACCGTAACGCGGCCGAAACGGCGGCACGCGCCGGGCGAAACATGCCGACGACAACCTTGTGTAAAGGCGGGATACGCCCCGCATCGAATACACAGGAGGACGGACATGGATCTGACCGCAGGTCACGTCTGGATGATGGTATGCGCGGCCCTGGTGCTGCTCATGACCCCGGGACTGGCATTCTTCTACGGCGGCATGACCCGCGCCAAGGGTGTGCTGAACATGATGATGATGAGCTTCGCGGCGATCGGCATCGCCGGCGTCGTGTGGGTTCTTTGGGGCAACTCGATGGCCGGCGGCGGGGACAGCGTCGGCGGGCTCTTCGGAAACCCGTTCACGCAATTCGGCATGGAATCGCTGATCGGCACGGAGGACCTGATCGGTGCCGGCTACGGAGCCACGTTCGCCATCATCACGGTCGCGCTCATCTCCGGTTCGATCGCGGACCGCGCGAAGTTCGGCGCCTGGACCGTGTTCGTTCCGATCTGGGTGACGCTCGTCTACGCGCCACTGGCCTTCTGGGTCTGGGGCGGCGGCCTGCTGAGCGCCGAGGGCGCCATCGGCGGCTGGGCCGGAGAGGCCATCGACTTCGCGGGCGGCACCGTGGTGCACATCAACGCCGGCGTTGCCGGCCTGGTCTTGGCCCTGATCCTCGGCCAGCGCAAGGGCTTTGGCCGCGACCCCGGCCAGCGCCCGCACAACATCCCGTTCGTGATGCTCGGTGCCGCGCTGCTGTGGTTCGGCTGGTTCGGCTTCAACGGCGGCGCCGCCGGCACCGCCGAGGAAGCCGGCCTGATCTGGATCAACACCCTGGTGGCACCCGCCGCCGCGATGCTTGCCTGGATCGCGACCGAACGCATCCGCGACGGGCGCCCCACATCGCTGGGCGCCGCCTCCGGCGTCGTGGCCGGTCTCGTGGCCATCACCCCGGCCTGCGCCAACGTCTCGCCGTCCGGTGCGATCGGGCTGGGGATCCTGGCTGGCGTCCTGTCGGCCCTCGCGGTCGGGTTGAAATACAAGTGGGGATATGACGATTCCCTCGACGTCGTCGGCGTCCACCTCGTCTCCGGCCTGGTGGGGACCCTGGCCCTCGGCTTCATCGCGCTTCCGGCCGAGGGCGCCGGCGGAGGCCTCTTCTACGGCGGCGGCCCCGCGCAGCTGGGGGCGCAGACCGTCGCTGCCGTCGTGTCGATCGCCTTCACCGCGGTCATGACCCTGATCATCGGATTGGCCATCCACAAGACCATGGGTTTCCGCATCGACGCGGAGGACGAGTCCACGGGCGTCGACCTCACCCAACATGCCGAGACCGGATACGAGTTCGGTGGGCTGGGGACCTCCTCCGGCACCTTTGTTCCGCATCCGGCGACCTCCGGCCACCTGAAGTCGCACCAGAAGGAAGTGACCAACGCATGAAACTCGTAACGGCAATCGTTCGTCCGGACAAGCTGGACGCCATCCGCGGCGCGCTCGAAAGCTACGGCGTCCAGGGACTCACCATCAGCCAGGCCAGTGGCTACGGACGGCAGCGTGGACACACCGAGGTCTACCGCGGAGCCGAGTACACCGTGGACCTGCTTCCCAAGGTGCGGGTGGAGGTTTTGGTCAGCGACGAGTGGGCGGGTGACATCGTCGATGTCCTGGTCGCGACCGCCAACACCGGCCGGGCCGGGGACGGCAAGGTCTGGGTCGTCGGCGTCGAGGACACGGTCCGTGTCCGGACGGGTGAGCGCGGGGACGCGGCCCTTTAGCCGCCCGCACCGACGGCGGGCAAGCAGGTGGGGAACGACGGCGGGTCCGTCACCGGTGGAACGGTGGCGGACCCGCCGTCGTCGTGTGCCGACTCAACCTGCGGTGGGCTTGCCTCCCTGAGCCGGCGGCGGCGCACTGGTGGCCCAGGAATCGGGCCCGTCGGAGCCGGCCGGGTATGTCTCCAGCGGCACCTCGTCGGCGGCCCAGGCGGCGAGGACCGGCTCGACGATGCGCCAGCACTCCTCGGCGGTGTCCCCGCGCACCGAGAGCGTCGCATCGCCGGACAGGACGCCGAGCAGGACCTCGCCGTAGGGCAACAGGTCCGGACTGTTGAGCTCGGCGGTGAGATCGATCCGGTCCAACGTGAACAGGTCGCCGGGGCCGTTGACGTCCAGTTCCAGGTCCAGGGTGTCTGGTCCGAAACCGATCCGCAGGCGCGTCGGGAAGTCGCAGCCCTTGAAGCCACCCGGAAGGTGGGCGACGGGTTTGAAGGTGATGACGGCCTCCTTGCGCTTGCGGCCCAGTGCCTTGCCCGAACGGAGGATGAACGGAACCCCGGCCCAGCGCGCGTTGTTGATCCGGACCTCGATCTCGGCGAGGGTCTCCGTGCCGCGGGCGGGATCCACCCCGTCTTCGGCGACGTAGTCGGGGATGGAGCGGTCGCCGCTGGTTCCGGCCGTGTAGACGGCGCGGCGGGTGCTGTTGGCGAAGTCCTCCGGCACGGCGGCTGCGCGCAGCACGGAACCTATGTGGTCCCGCAGGTCGCGCTCACCCAGGGTGGCCGGCGCGTTGAGCGTCAGCAGCGCGAGGATCTGCAGCATGTGGGACTGGATCATGTCCCGCAGCGCGCCCGCCTTGTCGTAGTAGCCCGCGCGGCCCTCCAAGGCGAGTTCCTCGTCGTAGAAAATCTCCATTTTCGCCACGTGCTCGTTGCTGAACAGCGGCTCCAGGAAGCGGTTCGCGAAGCGCAGGCCGAGGATGTTGAAGACCGTTGCCTTGCCGCGGAAGTGGTCGACTCGGTGGATGTTTCCCTCGGGCACCAGTCGGGTCAGCGTGGCTGTCAGTTCCCTGGCCGATGCCGCGCTGGAGCCGAAGGGCTTTTCCATCACGAACGACGTCCCCGCCGGGACCTCTTCGGGCAGGAGCACCGCGCAGGCCCGCTGGCTCACCGCGGGGGGCAGCGCGAAGTAGACCGCGATGGGCCCCTCCAACTCGGCGAGCAGACCCGCGAGTTCACCGGGTGCCGTCACGTCCAGCGCCCGGTAGCTGGCACCGGCCGCCATCCGGTCAAGGTCCCGGGCGCCGTCCTCGTGCGCTTTGGCCTTGGCATCTCCGAAGGTTTCGGCGATGCGCGCGGCCCAGTCCTCCGCCGTGAAGTCCGGCGAGCCCGCCGCGGCCAGTGCTGTATTGGGGACGCGCCCGGTCGCGACCAGGCGCGCCAGGCCGGGCAGCAACAGCCGACCGGTCAGGTCGCCCGAGGCGCCGAGGATGAGAAGTGTTTGGACCTTGGGGTTCTGTTCCTCGCTCACAATCTCCACCTTGCCACTCTTTGGGATCGAATGCCTGCCGAACTTGGTAGCCTTGCATGTTGAGTCCGGCGGGTGTTTCCCGCAGTACCGCCAACCGAAAGAAGTGCACGGCACGTGTTCAATTCACTCTCCGACCGCCTCACAGCGACGTTCAAGAACCTGCGCGGCAAGGGCCGGCTGTCCGAGGCCGACGTCGACGGCACCGTCCGCGAGATCCGCCGTGCCCTGCTCGACGCCGACGTGGCCGTCCCCGTGGTCCGGGAGTTCGCCGCCCACGTCAAGGAACGTGCGCTGGGCCTGGAGGTCAGCCAGTCGCTGAACCCCGGGCAGCAGGTCGTGAAGATCGTCAACGACGAGCTCGTGCGCATCCTCGGTGGGGAGACCCGGCGCCTGAACCTGGCGAAGAACCCGCCGACCGTCATCATGCTGGCCGGCCTCCAGGGCGCCGGCAAGACCACGCTGGCCGGCAAGCTGGCCAAGCACCTCAAGTCCCAGGGGCACGCGCCCCTGCTGGTGGCCTGCGACCTGCAGCGACCCAACGCCGTCAAGCAGCTGCAGGTCAACGGCCAGCGCGCGGGCGTGCCCGTGTACGCGCCGCACCCGGGTGTGAGTTCCGAATTCGAGTCCGCCACGGGCGACCCGGTTTCGGTGGCCCGCGACGGCGTCGCCGAGGCGCGCGCGAAACTGCACGACGTCGTCATTGTCGACACCGCCGGACGCCTCGGCATCGACGAGGAACTGATGCGCCAGGCCGCCGACATCCGTGCGGCGGTCAACCCGGACGAGGTCCTGTTCGTCATCGACGCGATGATCGGCCAAGACGCGGTCAACACGGCCCAGGCGTTCAACGAGGGCGTCAACTTCACCGGCGTCGTGCTGTCGAAGCTCGACGGCGACGCGCGCGGCGGCGCGGCGCTGTCCGTCGCGTCCATCACCGGCAAGCCCGTCATGTTCGCCTCCACGGGCGAATCCCTGGACGACTTCGAGGTCTTCCACCCGGACCGCATGGCCAGCAGGATCCTGGACATGGGTGACGTCCTCACGCTCATCGAGCAGGCGGAGAAGTCCTGGGACAAGGACGAGGCAGAGCGGATGGCGAAGAAGTTCGCCGACCGGGAGGACTTCACGCTCGAGGACTTCCTCGCGCAGATGCAGCAGATCAAGAAGATGGGCTCGCTCAAGAAGATGCTCACCATGATGCCCGGCGCCCAGGTGTCGCGGCAGCAGTTGGAGCAGTTCGACGAGCGCCAGATCGACCGCATCGAGGCGATCGTGAGGTCGATGACCATGCACGAGCGCATGGCGCCGAAGATCATCAACGGTTCGCGCCGCGCCCGCATCGCCAAGGGCTCCGGCGTCCAGGTCTCGGAGGTCAACCAGATGCTGGAGCGCTTCGCCGAGGCGCAGAAGATGATGAAGCGGATGGCCGCCGGCGGCGGAATGCCCGGCATGCCCGGCGCCCCGGGGCGCGGCCGCAAGTCGTCGGCCAAGGGCGGGAACAAGAAGAAGCAGCAGAAGTTCGGCAATCCGGCCAAGGCCGCGCAGGCGGAACTCGAGTCCAAGAACCGCAAGCCCGCGCCGACGGGGGCGGCTTTCGGCGGACAGGCGACCGACCAGGACTTCGATCCGGCCAGCCTGAACCTGCCCAAGGGCTTCGACAAGTTCCTCGGGAAGTAGCCCCCACGTGGCGGGGCTGCAGGCACTCGACGGCTTCCTGAGCGCGCGCTGGCGCCACCGGGTAGCGGCGCACGTGCTCCTGCGGCGGCGCGACGGCGCGGTTCTGCTGATCCGGACACCCGACGGCTGGTCCCTTCCCGGGGGAGCGGTTCGCGCCGACGAGTCCCCGCGGGAGACCGTCGGGGCGGGCCTGCGGCGGCTCGCCTTGGAGGCGACTGTCGGCCGGCTCCTCGCGCAGGACTTCCGCCGGGCGGACGGCGGCGGTTCGGAGAACCTGCTGTACGACGGCGGATCGTGGGCCACGGACGCCGACGGCTTCACGGCCGACGGCGGAACGCTCACCGCCCGCTTCATGGGTCCGGACGGCCTGGGGGAGTGGCTGGGTTCGGACCAGGCCGCGTTGGCCGCTGCCGGCCTGAGCGCGCTCGAACTGGGCTCCGTGGCCGAATTGGAGGACGGAAGGGAGGCCACGCCCGCTTCCGCTCCCGGCAACATCGTTCCTCCGCGGGCACTAATGCCCTCCCTGCCGGAGACGTCCCCCGTCCTGTCCGCCCGCTGACCGCCACCGGAGCGGCGGTTCGCGGCCGGCGGGAACCTCTGGCATAATGGCAGGGTACTTGATCGGCGCGGCCCCTCTCTCCGCGTGCGCATCTCGTCCCCTGAACCCACGAGTACGGCCCGCCCCACGGGTGCAGAAACACGGGTTCGCCCTTTGTTGAGAAACAGGAGTGACCACTACAGTGGCCGTTAAGATTCGACTCAAGCGCTTCGGCAAGATGCGCGCCCCGTTCTACCGCATCGTCATCATGGACTCCCGCGCCAAGCGCGACGGCCGTGCCATCGAGGAGATCGGCAAGTACCACCCCACCGAGGAGCCCTCGTTCATCGAGGTCAACTCCGAGCGGGCCCAGTACTGGCTGTCCGTCGGCGCCCAGCCGACCGAGCAGGTTGCCGCGATCCTGAAGATCACGGGCGACTGGCAGAAGTACAAGGGCATCGAGGGCCAGGAGGGCACCTTGCGCACCAAGGCGCCCAAGGAAGCCTTCGTAGTCCCGGAGAAGGGTTCCGTCATCCTGCCGGAGGCCATCACCAAGAAGGCCGAGAAGACCGAGGCCCCGGCCGCGGAAGCCGAAACCGAGACCACCGAGGCCGAGTAGCAATGCTCGCCGAGGCTCTCGATCACCTGGTGCGCGGCATCGTCGACTCCCCGGAGGACGTCGCCGTCGCATTGAAGGGGAACCGCCGCGGCGACATCCTCGAAGTCCGGGTCCACCCGGACGACCTCGGCCGCGTGATCGGCAGGCAGGGGCGCACGGCAAAATCGTTGCGCACCGTCGTGGCCGCACTGGCCGACGGCGAGCCGGTGCGGGTCGATGTCGTCGACACCGACCGCCGGCGCCCCTAGGTAGCAGAGCCGCGGCGCCACCGCGCCGCATGCTGGCCCCGTACCGTTCGCGGTGCGGGGCCAGCGCGTTTAAGCCGTGTCGCCCAGCGGGCCGGCGCCCCCATTAGGATCAATTGCGGAACCGTCCACGAAGGAGACACCATGCGCCTGCAGGTCGCACGTATTGGCAAGCCCCACGGCATCAAGGGCGAGGTCACCGCCCAGGTAATGACAGATTCGCCCGATGAGCGCTTCGCGCCCGGGACGGTGTTCGAGGTGGAGCCCGACAGCGTGGGGCCGCTGACCGTCGAGGGCGCCCGGTGGAACAAGGACATCCTCCTGCTGGCCTTCGAGGAAGCCTTGGACCGGAACGCGGCCGAGACGCTCCGCGGGGCCAAGCTGTTCGTCGAAACCGACGACGCCGAAGCGGACGAGGACGACTCCGACGCGTGGTACGAGCACGAGCTGGAAGGCCTGGAGGTCCGCGTCGGGGACGACGTGGTCGGCAAGGTCACCGGGTTGCGTACCCAGACGGTACAGGACCTGCTGATCGTGGTGCTCGAGGACGGTAGCGAGGTCCTGGTGCCGTTTGTCGAAGCCATCGTCCCCGAGGTCGATGTCGCCGGGGGCTTCATCGTGGTCACCCCGCCCCCGGGACTGCTCGGATTGAACTCGGACGACGACGGCACGGGCGGCGGCCGCTAACAGTGCGCATCGACGTCGTCAGCATCTTTCCCGAATACCTCGCAGCACTGGACCTGTCGCTGATAGGAAAGGCACGGCGGGAATCCCTCCTGGACCTGCGGGTCCACGACCTGCGGGACCACACGTCCGACCGCCACCGCACAGTGGACGACACTCCGTACGGCGGCGGGGCCGGCATGGTGATGAAACCGGAACCGTGGGGGTCCGCCCTGTCCGGCATCGCCGCGTCCTCCGGCTCGTCCGGGGAAAGGCCGATGCTCATTGTCCCTTCTCCGGCCGGCGCCGTCTTCGACCAGGCGATGGCCCACGAACTGGCCGAGAGGCGGCATCTGGTGTTCGCGTGCGGCCGCTACGAGGGCATCGACGAACGCGTGCTCGAGTGGGCCGTGGAGGCTTTCGAGGTCCGTCCGGTGAGCTTGGGCGACTACGTGCTCAATGGCGGCGAGGTGGCCGTGCTGGCCATGGTGGAGGCCGTGGGGCGGCTGATCCCCGGCGTCGTCGGCAACCCCGAGTCGCTCGTGGAGGAGTCCCATTCGGATGGCCTGCTCGAATACCCGGTCTACACCAAGCCCGCCCAGTGGCAGGGACGCTCCGTCCCGGAGGTCCTGCTGGGTGGGAACCACGGGAAGATCGCGCGATTCCGCCGTAACGAGCAGCTCGAACGCACCGCGCGCCGGCGGCCGGACCTCATCCTCGGGCTGGACCCGGCGACACTGAACCGGCACGACCGGGACACCCTGTGGCATGCGGGGTTCGCCGTCGACGGCGGGCGGATCGTCGCCAAGGTCCCGTCCACGGCGAACCCGGTCGGCGACGGATCGGAACAGCCAGCCAATTAGCGGCCCCGCACGGCATGTGGCAGAATTATGTCCTGTGCCTACTGGGCCCTCTCCTGCCGCAGGGGGAGAGCGCCAACAGTCAGGC
This sequence comes from Arthrobacter arnarulunnguaqae, assembly GCF_051262515.1. Classification (NCBI taxonomy): domain Bacteria; kingdom Bacillati; phylum Actinomycetota; class Actinomycetes; order Micrococcales; family Micrococcaceae; genus Arthrobacter; species Arthrobacter arnarulunnguaqae. The sequence goes on from NZ_JBIMER010000003.1 coordinate 271,571, forward strand.
CAATCGGCGTCCGATTCCGGAAGCGCCGGTACATCATCTTCGGTCGCAGGTCATCGGCACCCCCGTGGTGCCGGCCCCGCGACCGTGTCGACGGTGGGTGACCTGCGGCGACCACCCAAGGAGTAGCATCCAATGCAGATCCTAGATTCAGTCAACGCGGCCTCGCTGCGCACAGATGTCCCCGCGTTCCGCGCGGGCGACACGCTCAAGGTCCACGTCAACATCGTCGAGGGCAAGAACTCCCGTATCCAGGTGTTCCAGGGCTTCGTGCTCGGCCGCCAGGGCGCGGGCGTCGGCGAGACCTTCACGGTCCGCAAGGTCTCCTTCGGCGTCGGCGTGGAGCGCACGTTCCCCGTGCACTCCCCGATCATCGAGAAGATCGAGGTCCTGGCCAAGGGCGACGTCCGCCGCGCCAAGCTGTACTACATGCGCGATCGCCACGGCAAGGCCGCGAAGATCAAGGAAAAGCGCGACTTCGGCACCTCCAAGTAGCCGTAGCCCTGTTCGCGGCGTTCCTGACGGACGCGGCGCATGATCTTGCCCGAAGGATCCACCTTGAGTGATTCGCCGCAAGAGCGCACGAAGCGCCAGTCCCGTTCGCGGGGCTGGCGCTTCGTCGTGTGGGTGCTCGCGGCCGCGGCACTCCTGGCGATAGTGGTCCGCGCGACTTTTGTGGACTTCTACTACATCGGCAGCGGTTCCATGCGCCCGTCATTGGAGGAGGGGGACGGCCTCCTGGTCAGTCGCACGGCGTATCTCTCCAATCCGCCGGCCCGGGGCGACGTCGTCGTCTTCGACGGACGCGGATCGCTGTTGCCCTACGACCGCGACAACGCGGCGGGGTCGCTCCTCCGCGCCCTTCGGCTGGCGGGGGACGACGCCGTGTTCGTCAAGCGTGTCATGGCCGTTGGCGGGGACACCATAAGCTGTTGTGACGACGACGGGGCCCTGGTCCTCAATGGCGCCGCCCTGGATGAGCCGTATCTGTCCGCCGGGGAACCCCCGAGCGAACAGCGTTACAGCGTGGCGGTCCCCGAGGGACGGATCTGGGTCATGGGGGACAACCGCTCGGACTCGACCGACTCGCGGGCCCTGCTCGGCGCTCCCGGCGGTGGGATGATTCCGGAGGACCGCGTTATCGGACGCGTGGACCGTATCGTGTGGCCGCCGGAACGCTCCGGACCACTTCAGAGGGAAGGCACCTAGTGAACGAGCAGGAATCCGATAGCCGGGAGGACGGGCCGTCCGGGCCGACCGCCGGCGAGCGGGCGTGGGGTTGGCTCAAGGAGGTCCTGATCGTCATCGGCATCGCGCTGGTGTTGTCCTTCGTGATCAAGACGTTTTTCTTCCGCGCGTTCTACATTCCCTCCGGCTCCATGGAACCGACCCTCGAGATCGACGACCGCATCTTCGTCAACCTCATGGTTCCGGGACCCTTCGACCTGACCCGCGGGGACGTCGTCGTGTTTCGCGACGACCAGGACTGGCTCGGCGAGACGCTCCCGATGCCCACCGACCCCGTCACGAACTTTCTGGCGTTCGTGGGACTGGTGCCCGATTCCACGGACCAGCATCTGGTCAAGCGCGTGATCGGTCTACCCGGCGACACGGTCCAGTGCTGCGGGTCCGATGGCCGGCTCAGCGTGAACGGCGAGCCGGTGACGGAGCCCTACATTTGGCCCGGCGCGGCTCCATCGGACGAGGAATTCAAGGTGACCGTACCCGAGGGAAAGCTGTGGGTCATGGGCGACCACCGCGACGCTTCCGCGGATTCGCGTTTCCACCGCGATGCGCAGGGCGGTTTCGTCGATGTGGAGACGGTCGAGGGCAAGGCTTCGGTCATCGCGTGGCCGCTGAATCGGGCGGGTGTCGTTGACGGGGAGCACGAGGTGTTCAACACCGTGCCCGACGACGCCGGTGCGTCCGGGGCGGGCAAGTAGCCTCCATGCCAAGTGCCAGCACCAAGGCGAACGTCGGGCAACGCCCCGCCGCGCCGGATCTGGGAACCGAACTCGGCCTCGCGGTCGGGGGAGCCCGCCTCGTGGGTGGCTGCGACGAGGTCGGCCGGGGTTCCCTGGCCGGACCTGTCACCGTCGGCATGGTGGTCGTGGATCCCCTCCTGTCCGGCACGATTCCGGGGGTGCGCGATAGTAAGCTGCTGACCGCCGCCGCGCGGGAGGAACTCGTCCCCCACATCCGCTCGTGGGCTGCCGGTTGGGGCGTCGGCCACGCGTCCGCCGGTGAGATCGATGAGTTTGGGCTCGTGGCCGCGCTGCGCTTGGCCGGCACCAGGGCCTGGCAGGCCGCTTCCCTGGTGGCGCGCCCCGACGTCGTGCTCCTCGACGGCAACCAGGACTGGTTGGGGAACCGGCCGCAGGAGGCACTCTTCGCCGGGGCCGGCATCGCGCCACAAACCCGCGTAGCCCCGGGCGGCGTCGACGTGCCGGTGACGCTTCGCGTCAAGGCCGACCTCGCCTGCCTGTCCGTCGCGGCCGCCAGCGTTCTGGCCAAGGTGGAGCGGGACGCGCTGATGTCCGCGTACGACGCCGAATGCCCCGGGTTCGGGTGGTCGCGGAACAAGGGATACGGGACGCTCGCGCACCGGGCGGCGATCCGTGCGCGGGGCCCCAGCCACCACCACCGGCGAAGTTGGCGGCTCACGGACACCGGTCAGGGACAATAGACTTCGATAGTAGGAGGAACGATGAGCGCCGAAGACCTAGAGAACTACGAAACAGACATGGAGCTGCAGCTCTACCGCGAATACCGCGACGTCGTGAACCTCTTCAGCTACGTCGTGGAGACGGAGCGCCGGTTCTACCTGGCCAACCACGTCGATCTGCAGGCGCGATCCGCCGACGGTGAGATTTATTTCGATGTCACTCTGCAGGACGCGTGGGTGTGGGACGTGTACCGGACGGCGAGGTTCGTGAAAAACGTCCGGATCATCACCTTCAAGGACGTCAACGTCGAGGAACTCGCAAAGTCGGAGGACCTCACCATCCCCAAGGACGCGGGCCTTGGCACCTAGCCTTGGCCGGCCGAGCGGCTGACATCTAGCCCCCCACAGGTCCAGGTCGGGCCCGGGCCGAGTCCCGATATCCACAAACGCCCCGGGCGCCCGCCCGGGGCGTTTCTTTGCCCCGAGACTGGGGGCGGAGGTGGACGCAGATGACACGGAACCAAACACTCGGGCGCCAGGGCGAGGGACTCGCGGTCGAATTCCTGATGGCCTTGGGGATGACGGTGCTGGAGCGCAACTGGAGATGCGCGGCAGGCGAATTGGACATCGTTGCCGAGGACCGGGGAACGGTGGTGGGCGTTGAGGTCAAGACGCGCAGCGGACTCGGCTACGGCCACCCGGCGGAGGCGGTCGGCCACGCGAAACTGCGCCGGTTGTTCGTTCTCACCAGCGCGTGGTGCCGAACTCACGGACGTCCGGTCGGGAATTCGCGGGTCGACGTCGTCGCGGTGCTGTTGGCACCGGGAGCAGCCGCCGAAATCCAGCACTACGTCGAGGTCGGGCCATGAGTCTCGGGCGGGCCTGCGGCATCGCGCTGGTGGGACTCAACGGTTACATCGTGGACGTCGAGGCCGATATCGGAGGCGGTCTGCCCGGTTTCGTTCTCCTCGGACTGCCCGATGCCTCGCTGGCCGAGGCACGCGACAGGATTCGCGCGGCGGCACGGAACTCCGGCCTACCGCTCAGTCCGCGACGGATCACGGTCAACCTGCTGCCAGCCTCGGTTCCGAAGCGCGGATCGTCCCTGGACTTGTCGATCGTCGTGGCCGCGCTGGCGGCTGCCGGGGACATCCGGAACCCTGCGGACGCCGTGCACATCGCGGAGTTGGGCCTTGACGGCTGCCTGCGTCCGGTCGCCGGTGTCCTGCCCTCCGTCATGGCCGCGGTCGCCGCCGGGCGTGGGCGGATCGTCGTGGCCAAGGAGAACAAGGCCGAAGCCTCCCTGGTGCCCGGCGCCGACGTGCGCGGCTACAGGCATCTGGCGGAGGTGCTGGCCGCCTACGGCGGCGATCCGCAGTCCTTGACCAGCCGTTGGGGACGCGCTTCCGTGGCAGTATCGGCGCCGCGGTCCGGTGCCCCGGGCTCGGCCGAATGGGGCGGCCTGCCCGCAACTGCTCCGGACATGGCGGACATCGTCGGTCAACAGGAGGCGCGGTACGCCCTGGAAGTCGCCGCGGCCGGTGGGCATCACCTCTTGATGAAGGGACCGCCGGGTGCGGGAAAGACGATGCTCGCGGAACGGCTCCCGGGCATCTTGCCTGACCTCACCGACACGGAGGCCATGGAAACCACCGCTATCCATTCCCTGCTCAGGAACGACCGCCGCCTCGAGTCGCTCGTGCGCCGGCCGCCGTTCGAGAGCCCGCACCACAGTGCCAGCATGGTGGCACTCATCGGGGGAGGCTCGGGGATGCCGCGGCCGGGAGCCGCCTCCCGGGCCCACCGCGGTGTACTGTTCCTCGACGAGGCACCCGAATTCGCCGTGAAGGCGCTGGACAGCCTCCGCCAGCCCTTGGAATCGGGCAGGCTGACGTTACACCGCGCGGCCGGCTCGGCCACCTATCCGGCGCGGTTCCAGCTGGTGCTCGCCGCCAACCCCTGCCCCTGTGGTCTGTCAACGGGCAAGGGCATCGACTGCACCTGCACGCCGATGCAGCGGCGCCGCTACTTCGAACGGCTCTCGGGTCCTTTGCTGGACCGGATCGATCTCCAAATCGCGGTGCCCCGTGTGGCCGCGGCACAGTTGCGGGCGGATCAGACAACGGAATCATCGACGTCTGTGGCCCTGAGGGTGGCTGCCGCCCGCGCGCGGCAGCAGGACCGCCTGGCCGTCTTGGGTTTTGCGCGAAACGCCGACCTGCCGGGCAGCGTGCTGCGTGGGGCATTGTCGTTGCCGCCGGGCGTGACTGCGGGCGCGGACGCCGACGTCGACCGGGGTCGGTTGACTGCCCGCGGCTACGACCGGGTGCTGCGTATCGCGTGGACGGTCGCCGACCTGGCTTCGCACGACAGCCCGGACGCGCAGGACGTGGACGTCGCGCTTCAACTGAGACAGCAAACCAAGGGGGAAGCGGCATGACCGCCAGCGAACGAATCCGAATGTCCCGCGCGGGACTCTCCCGGTTGATGGAGCCGAACGACCAGACCGGTCTGGCGCTGGTCGCCGTGGCGGGCGCGGAGGAAGCATACAACCTCATCACGAGACACCGTGGGCCCGCTCCCACTCGGGAGCAGCAGGCGGTGGCCGAACTCCTCGGTGGAGGGGCGTCCCCGCGGGCGGAACTCCGTCTCGGTGCCGGACTCGACCGGTGGAGACCGCGCGCCGCAGATTGTTCCCCGGCGCGCGACCTGGAGGTCATGCGGCGCCTGGGCGGAGGGCTTCTGGTTCCGGAGGACCCGGGATGGCCCGTGCAGTTCGATGCTTTGGGCATGGGCACCCCGCTGTGCTTGTGGTGGCGCGGCCATGTAGAACCAACCCAGCTCCCCTCGGCGCGAAGCCTGATGGCCGTTGTCGGAAGCCGCGACGCTACGGAGTACGGCAGGCAGGTGACGTCCGAGATCTCCGGGACGGTGGTCCGGGCGGGCGTGACGGTTGTTTCGGGGGGCGCCTACGGCATCGACGCGAGGGCGCACGAGGCCGCGCTGTCGTTGGAATCACAGGAAACCGTTCCTACGGGGTCTCACGGGGCGGGACACCCTCGCACCGTTGCCGTCATGGCGGGCGGATTGGACCGCTTCTATCCGGCCGGCAACGAGGATCTCCTGCGGCGAATCGCCACCGAGGCGGTCCTGCTGGCAGAAGTGGCGCCGGGTACCGCACCGACGCGCTGGAGGTTTTTGCAGCGCAACAGACTGATAGCCGCCCTGTGTGGCGCGACGGTCGTCGTGGAGGCGCGCTGGCGCTCGGGCGCGCTGACGACCGCGCGCCGCGCCAGCGAGATGGGCCGCGACGTGGGGGCGGTACCGGGCTCGGTGTTCTCGCCCAATTCGGCCGGTTGCCATCGGCTGCTGCGGGAGGGGGCCGCCGCCGTCGTCACCGATGCGGCCGAGGCGCTCGAATTGCTGGGACAACAGGCGGGTCCGGCGCCCGACGATCCGGCGCGCGAGGCGGCCGTGCTGCGGCCCCACGACGGGCTGGATATCCAAGACCTGCTCCTCCTTGACGCGCTTCCAGTCAGGTCCGCCAGCACGCCGGACAAGCTGGCCACCGTCGCGGGCCTGGGGATTGGTGCGGTGCTGGGAGGCCTGTCGCGACTGAGCGGACGAGGCCTTGCCCGCAAGGTGGGGCAGGGTTGGCAACGCGCGGGGCAGTAGGCCCGGCGGCGTGGGATGCATGGACCGGTCGGCGGGTGCGGGAGAATCGGATGATGGGCAGGGAAGAATCGACGAAGGCGACCAACGGGGAGGGCCGTGCGGTGGAAGGCATGCCGTTCGACTTCGGGGCCGTCGTCGCCGAGTTCGAGCGCCACCTGTCCCTCGAACTCGGCCGCAGCCCCCACACGGTTCGCGCCTACATCGGGGATATTGGCTCGCTCCTCGCCGAATGTGCGCGGCGGGGCGCACGGTCCCTCCACGACATCGACTTGCCGTTGTTGCGGCTGTGGCTGGGCGACCAGCGCTCCGCGGGCAAGTCGCGTGCCACGCTGGCCCGGCGTTCCGCCGCGGCCCGAACCTTCATGGCGTGGGCGCGGCGCGAAGGGCTCGTGGAACTCGATCCTGCCTCGCGGCTCCAGTCCCCCCGCACGGGCCACGGACTCCCTCACGTTCTCCAGGAGGGGCAAATGCACCGCCTCCTGGACGGCAGGAGGCCTGCCACCACATCCTCCGGGGGACAGACCGACGACCCGTCCCCGCGGGACCACGCCGTCCGCGACCGGAACACGGCGGTCCTGGAACTCCTTTACGCCACTGGGCTGAGGGTTGGGGAGCTGGCGGCCCTCGACATCGACGACATCGACCATGACCGCCGCACGCTGCGTGTGATCGGCAAGGGCAACAAGGAACGCACCGTCCCCTTCGGGCTTCCGGCACTCAACGCCGTGGCCGACTGGCTCCGGCGCGGCCGGCCGTCGCTCGCCGTGGACGGCAGCGGGCCGGCGTTGTTCCTTGGTATCCGAGGCTCCCGCATGGGACAACGCCAAATCCGGGACATGGTGTCCCGGGCGTTCGCTTCGCTCGGCGACACCTCCGCCACGGGACCGCACGCATTGCGGCACACGGCGGCAACGCACATGTTGGACGGGGGAGCGGACCTCCGCACTGTCCAAGAGATGCTCGGCCACAGTTCGCTGGCCACGACCCAGCTGTACACCCACGTTTCCGTCGAGCGGTTGCGGTCCAGCTACCAGCAGGCGCACCCACGCGCCTGACGCGCGCGTCCCCACCCTTCGCCTTCAGTGCAAATGGCGTCATCCCACGTCGCGACGCGATTGCGCAATGGCACCTCCAGTGGCGCTGGGGGCGTCCATCGTGCACAATGAGAAGCGGAACACGCCATCCAAGGGTTCCTGCCGCGGTCGTAGGGGAAGACGTACCAACGGCAACTGGAGGATGGCATGTCTGTACCCATGACGAGGGGCGTACTTTTCGTACACTCGGCCCCAACTGCGCTGTGCCCCCACATCGAGTGGGCCATCGGCTCGGTCGTCGACCAACGGACCGATTTGAAGTGGTCCCCGCAGTCCGCCGCGCCCGGAATGTACCGTGCGGAGATCGGCTGGTGTGGACCTCAGGGGATCGGCGCGCAGCTCGCTTCCGCACTGCGCGGCTGGGCACACCTGAGGTACGAGGTTACCGAGGAACCCAGCCCCGGGGTCGACGGCAGCCGCTGGTCGCACACCCCCGAACTCGGCATCTTCCATTCGACGACCGACACCGCCGGCAACATCGTCGTCGGCGAAGACCGGATCCGTTATGCCTACGAACAGGGCGCCGGCGACCCTGCGGCCGTCTACCACGAGCTCTCGCTGGCACTGGGGGAGGCGTGGGACGAGGAACTCGAACCGTTCCGCCACGCGGCCGAGGGCGCGCCGGTCCGCTGGCTACACCAGGTAGGGTGACCGCCCAACAGGCCCGAAGGGCCCGGGGCGCGGCGGCACATGGCGACACCAGCAGCCTCTGCCACTAGGAGCTAAGTCCTCCAGTAGTGGGTACGGCCAGCCCGGGTGACGGATGAGGAGACGAGACAAGTGAGAGGTCCGAACCAGATTGGTTCGGACCTCTCACTTTGCCTCTCTTATGACCCGCGTCTATGCCTGACGCTGTTCCGGCGCGCCGGCTAGATGGTGCGCAGGGCGACCACCGCGTTGTGTCCGCCGAAGCCGAAGGAGTTGTTCAGGGCGACGATCTGACCGTCCGGCAGGATCCGCGGGGATCCGGTGACCACGTCAAGGGGAATCTCCGGATCCTGGTTCTCGAGGTTGATGGTGACGGGGGCCCGGCGCTCATAGAGTGCCAGGACCGTCAAGACCGACTCAACGGCCCCGGACGCGCCGAGCAGGTGACCCATCTGCGACTTCGTGGCCGAGACGGCGACGTTGTCCACCTGCTTGCCCAAGGCGGCCTTGAGCGCCGTGTATTCGGGCTTGTCCCCGACGGGCGTGGACGTCGCATGCGCGTTGACGTGCACCACGTCCTCCGGCTGGATGCGACCGTCGAACATTGCGGCCTTGAGGGCCCGCGTGGCGCCGAGTCCCTCCGGGTCCGGGGCTGTGATGTGGTACGAATCCGAGGTCACGGACGTGCCGGCCAGCTCGACGTAGATGCGCGCACCGCGGGCCAACGCGTGTTCTTCCGCCTCGAGGACCATGGCGCCGGCCCCCTCGCCCATGACGAATCCGTCGCGGTCGACGTCGTAGGGCCGGGAGGCGTGCTCCGGGTCGTCGTTCCGCTTTGACAGCGCCTGCATGGCCGCGAACGAGGCCAGCGGCATCGGGTGAATGGCAGCCTCTGCGCCGCCGACCATCACGACGTCGGCCTTGCCACTGCGGATCAGCTCCAGGCCGAGGTGGACGGCTTCGGTGCCGGAAGCGCACGCGGAAACCGGAGTATGCGCCCCCGCCCGGGCACCGATGTCCAGGCTCACAGCGGCCGCGGGACCGTTGGGCATCAGCATCGGGACGGTCATGGGCAGCACGCGTCGCGGGCCCTTTTCCTTCAGTGTGTCCCACGCGTCCAACAGCGTCCATACCCCGCCGATACCGGTGGCGAACGCGACGCCGAGACGGTCCGGGTCCACCTCTTCGATGCCGGAGTCGCGCCAGGCCTCGCGCGACGCCACGACCGCGAACTGGGTCGAGGGGTCCATGCGCTTCATCTCTACCCTGGACAGCACGTCGGACGCGGGGGAAGAGGCTCGCGCGGCGAAGGTCACCGGCAGCTGGAAGCGCTCCACCCACTCGTCGGTCAACGTGCGGGCGCCTGAAACGCCTTTGAGCGCGTTGGCCCACAGGGTGGGCACGTCGCCACCGATCGGCGTCGTCGCGCCGAGGCCGGTGATCACTACTTTGCGGGCCATCAGATTGCTCCCTGTGCTGGGTTGGGTGGTGGAGTCCGCCGCGGGCGGAAAGTTTGGTGGGGCGGTCCGCACTGTGCGGACCGCCCCCGGGGCCAGAGGCCCGGTTCGCCCAAATGGACGAAGGCGGTTCGGGAGGCTGTTAGGCCTGGGCGCCGGCGATGAAGTTCACGGCGTCGCCGACGGTCTTGAGGTTCTTGACCTCTTCATCCGGGATGCGAACCCCGAACTTCTCTTCGGCGTTGACCACGATGGTCATCATCGAGATGGAGTCGATGTCGAGGTCGTCGGTGAAGGACTTGTCCAGCTCGACGGCTTCCGTCGCCAGTCCGGTCTCTTCGTTGACGATCTCGGCCAGGCCGGCCAGGATTTCTTCGTTGCTAGCCACAGTGGCTCCCTTTCTCTTGTGCCGGGACGTTCCCGACGCGATTTTTCTGCGCCTTTCGGCGTGGATCTTTGGATCTACCTGCCAAGCCTAGGGCAGGGTGACGACCTGCGCGCCGAAGACGAGCCCGGCGCCGAATCCGATCTGCAGGGCAAGGCCTCCGGACAGCTCCGGCTGCTCCTTGAGGATTCGGTGCATGGCCAAGGGGATCGAGGCGGCGGAGGTGTTGCCGGCGTCGACGATGTCCCGTCCAACGACCACGGACTCCGGCAGTTTCAACTGCTTCGCCATCTCGTCGATGATGCGAATGTTCGCCTGGTGGGGAATGAATGCGGACAGGTCCTCGACCTTGATGCCGGCCTCGTCGAGGGCGCGTTGCGCCACCTTGGCCATCTCCCAAACGGCCCAGCGGAAGACCGTCTGGCCATCCTGCCGGAGGGTGGGCCACAGCTTCGCCTCGGATCCTCCGACGAAGACGGTTCCCCCCTCCTGCTCCTCGGCCTCAAGGGCCATGTCCCGCAAATCGATCATGGAGTGCGTCATGCCGATGGCATCCAATTTGCTGCCGTCGGAGCCCCATACGGACGGGCCGATTCCGGCAAAGTCGGAGGGGCCGATCACCACGGCTCCCGCACCGTCGCCGAGCAGGAACGAAATGGTGCGTTCGTGGCGGTCGATGATGTCGGAGAGCTTCTCCGCGCCCACCACCAAGACGTAGTCGGCAGCGCCGGACCGCACCAGAGCGTCGGCTTGTGCGACGCCGTAGCAGTAGCCGGCGCACGCTGCGGAAATATCGAACGCCGGGGCCGGGGTGGCACCGATGCGGTCCGCGACGGCGGCGGCGGCAGACGGCGTGGCGTACGGAGACGTCACGGTGCTGACGATGACGGCGCCTAGGGCCGAAGCGTCGATGCCCGCGGCGGCTAGGGCCTCCCGGGCGGCGGTCTCCGCCATGTCGACGACGGAGGTTTCCTTGTCCGCGCGGTGGCGTGTGACGATCCCCGTGCGCTGGCGGATCCATTCGTCGGAGGAGTCGATCCACTGACAGACGTCTTCGTTGGTCACGATGACGTCGGGGCGGGCGACGCCGACTCCGAGGATGCGGGTGTGTTCGCGAAGGGGCTTCTGGGACAGTACGGCAGTCACGTTAGTTGGTTTCCTCTCCGGTGGTGGAACCGGTGTGTTCGGCAACGAACGCGCGTGCGGCGTCCAGGTCTTCGGGGGATCTCACGGCCATCGTAGCGGTGCCCTTGAGGCCGCGCTTGGCCAGACCCACAAGGGTTCCGGCCGGCGGCAGCTCGAGGATTCCGGTGACGCCCAGGGCCGACATGGTCTCCATGCAGAGGTCCCACCGCACGGGACGGGACACCTGCGCGACCAGGCTGGATAGGTTCCGGGCGCCGGACGTGACGGGTGCTCCGTCGTGGTTGCTGAGCAGGGAGGTCCCGGGATCGGCCGGGGAGAGTGACGGAACGAGGTTCTCGAGCACGCCGACCGCCGGCTGCATGTGCGCGGTGTGGAAGGCACCGGCCACTTTAAGCGGAATCACGCGGGTCTTCGGCGGCGGCGCCGCCGCGAAGGCGGCGATGTCCTCGTGCGTCCCGGCGGCGACAACCTGTCCGCCTCCGTTGGAATTGGCCGCGGTCAGCCCGGCGGCTTTGAGCGCCGCGAGTACCTCGGTGTGGTCCCCGCCCAAGACGGCGGCCATGCCCGTCGGGGTGGCCGCCGCGGCGTCGGCCATGGCGTTGGCGCGTTCGCGGACGAAGACCATCGCATCCGCCTCGGTCAGGGCGCCCGCCAGCGCGGACGCGGTGATCTCACCCACGGAGTGCCCGGCAAGCACCGCCCCCTGCGGCACGCCGGCGCCGTCGAAAAGCACGCGTCCAGCCAACAGGCCGGAGGCCACGATCAGTGGCTGGGCCACCGCGGTGTCCTTGATGGTGTCCTCGTCGGAGACCGTGCCGTGTTCGAGCAGGTCTCTCCCGGCGAGTCGGCACAATTCCTTGAGATGTTCGGCGACGCCCGGGAGCTCAAGCCATGGTGACAGGAGGCCGGGGGTCTGGGAGCCCTGTCCGGGGCACACGATTGCTAGCACTGTTCCAGCTTTCCAAAGATGGGCGGCGCACCGCGTGTTTCGCGGCACCAAGGTCCTGGGGGTGGTTTGTAGGTATCCTACAACGGTTCGGAGTGGTCCAGTCTGCCCACGACGAGTGCCGTCTGCAGCACGAAGGCCTCCCGTGGGATCAGCGGATCCCATCCGGTGACGTCGCAAACGCGCTTGAGGCGATAGCGCACGGTGTTCGCATGGACGAAGAGTTCGCGGGCAGTTCCCTCCAGCGAATGCCCCAACGCGAGGTAGCTGGACAGCGTCTCGATCAACCCGTTGCCGGCGCCGAGTAGCGGGTCGTAGATGTTCCTTGAGAGGGAGGAGCGTGCCGCGGCGTCGCCGTTCATGATGCGTTCCGGCCAGAGGTCCTCTGAGGAAACGGGCCGGGGGACCAGGGGCCAGGCGCACGCCGCTGCGATGCCGGCGAAGGCGGCATGCGCGGATTCGGCGGCCTCGCGCAGGCTCGCGGCCTCGGGTCCGTACACGACGGGCCCGGCTCCAAAGAACTCGCTGAGTTTCGAAAATCCCGTGTCGCGTTCGCCGACGCCACCGAGCATCAGGATCAACCGGTCGCCCTGGATCCCCACGAGGCAGTCCTTGGCGTGGCGGAGGCCGGCGCGACGCAGGTCGCCCACGAATCCGGCATTGGCCACCTCCGGCGCTGTTCCCACCATGATGAGTATGCCGCTGTGCGACTCCCACCCGACGGCGGCGACGCGGGACCGGAGTGCGTCCGGGCTTTCGCCGCGCAGCACCGCGTCGACCACTAGGGCCTCGAGCCGGCTGTCCCACGCGCCGCGGGACTCGGCCGCGCGGGCGTAGACGTCTGCGGCGGCGAACGCCACTTCGCGGGAGTAGCGCAGTACCGCCTCACGGAGTTGCACCTGTTCGGCCTCGGGCGCGAGGTCTGGGACCTGGCTCTCGACGACCTCGACGATGGTGCGGATGAGTTGGAGGGCCTTTTGCAGGCTGATCGAGCGTGTCAGCTCGCTCGGAGCCGCCCCGAAAACATCCGTGAGGACCCACTGCGGCGACGAGGGGCGCTCGTACCAGGTGACGAAAGAGGCGATGCCCTTCTGTGCCACGAGACCCAGTGCCGCCCTCTCCTCCGGACGCAGGCCCCGGTACCAGGGCAGCGACTGGTCGAGGTGCTTGAGGGCGACGGTGGACAGGACGCCGAGGTGGGACTTGAGCCTCTGCAGCGTCTCCGGGCTGGCCTTCGGCTGCCGCACGGGCCGGATGCGGGGGACTGCGGTGCCCGGGCGCTCTTCACTCATCCATCGAGGATACGCACCTTGCCCCACGAGCGCATTTTGTGCGAACACTACAAAACGACGGCGGCCCCTCGACTCCATGCCGGTGCATGGGGTCGAGGGGCCGCCGTCGTCTGCCGTCGCCGTCGCCCGGGATCTAGGAGTCCCCTCCGGCGTTGCCGGACGTGCCCGCGTTGACGTCGTTCAGGCTGTACTTCTCGAAGGCCTTCGCCCCGGCATCGGCGTCGACCTCGCCGCGCCGTGCCAACAGCTCGAGAGCCCGCACCACGACGCTGTGCGCGTCGATCTTGAAGAACCGCCGGGCCGCCGCACGGGTGTCGGAGAAGCCGAAGCCGTCCGCACCCAGGGTGGCGAACTCGTTGGGCAGGAACTGGCGGATCTGGTCCGGGACGGCCTTCATGTAGTCCGTCACGGCCACGATCGGGCCCGTGGCACCCGCGAGCTGTTGGGTGACGAATGGGACGCGTGCCTCGGAGCCGGGGTTGAGAAAGGCCTCTTCCTCGGCGGCCAAGCCATCGCGGCGCAACTCCGTCCAGCTGGTGACGGACCAGACGTCCGCGGACACGCCCCAGTCCTCGGCGAGGATCCGCTGGGCCTCGATGGCCCACGGCACCGCGACGCCGGACGCGAGCAGCTGGGTTCGGGGTCCGTCGACCTTTGCCGGCGCGGCAAGGTAGATGCCCTTGACGAGGCCCTCGACGTCGACGTCCTCCGGTTCGGCCGGCTGGCTGATTGGTTCGTTGTACACCGTGAGGTAGTACATGACGTTCGGATCCTCGTGCTCGCCGCCGTACATGCGCTCCAGGCCGGCCTTCATGATGTGGCCGATCTCGTACCCATAGGCGGGGTCGTACGTGATGACGGCCGGGTTCGTGCTGGCCAGGATGGGCGAGTGCCCGTCCGCGTGCTGCAGTCCCTCGCCGGTGAGCGTGGTTCGTCCGGCGGTCGCGCCGATGATGAAGCCGCGGGTCATCTGGTCCGCGGCCGCCCAGAAGGCGTCGCCCGTACGCTGGAAACCGAACATCGAATAGAAGACGTAGATCGGAACCAGCGGTTCGCCGTGCGTGGCGTAGGACGTTCCGGCGGCGGTGAAGGCCGCCACCGCCCCGGCCTCGTTGATGCCGGGGTGCACGATTTGGCCGCTGATGGACTCCTTGTAGGCCAGGACGAGGTCCCGGTCCACGGACAGGTAGTTCTGGCCCTTGGGGTTGTAGATCTTCGCCGTCGGGAAGAACGAATCCATGCCGAAGGTGCGCGCCTCGTCGGGAATGATCGGAACCACGCGGGTGCCGAACTCCTTGTCGCGCATCAGGTCCTTGAGCAGGCGGACGAACGCCATCGTGGTGGCGGCCTGTTGCTTGCCGGATCCGCGCTTGGCGACCTCGTAGGCCTTGTCGTCCGGAAGGTGGACGCTGGCTCGCTTGCCGCGCCGTTCGGGAACAGATCCGCCCAGGTCCGCGCGGCGGTCCATCATGTACTGGATCTCGGGCGAATCAGCACCAGGGTGGTAGTACGGCGGAAGGTACGGATCGGCCTCGAGTTGCTCGTCCGTGATGGGGATGCGCAGGTGGTCGCGGAAGGCCTTGAGGTCATCCAGCGTCAGCTTCTTCATCTGGTGGGTCGCGTTGCGTCCCTCGAAGTGCGGACCCAGTCCGTAGCCCTTGACCGTCTTGGCCAGGATGACGGTCGGCTTGCCCTTGAACTCGGTGGCTGCCTTGTAGGCGGCGTAGACCTTGTTGTAGTCGTGCCCGCCGCGCTTGAGGTTCCAGATCTGCTCGTCGGTGAGGTCCGCGACCATTTCCTTCGTCTCGGGGGACTTCCCGAAGAAGTGCTCGCGCACGAATCCGCCGGACTCCGCCTTGTACGTCTGGTAGTCGCCGTCCGGGGTCTGGTTCATGATGTCGACCAGGGCGCCCTGTTTGTCGTTGTCCAGGAGCGAGTCCCACTCGCGGCCCCACACGACCTTGATGACGTTCCAGCCGGCTCCGCGGAAGAACGCCTCCAGCTCCTGCATGATCTTGCCGTTGCCGCGCACCGGTCCGTCAAGGCGCTGCAGGTTGCAGTTGATGACGAAGTTGAGGTTGTCCAGCTTCTCGTTGGCCGCCAGCTGGAGTAGGCCGCGCGATTCGGGCTCGTCCATTTCGCCGTCGCCCAGGAACGCCCAGACCTGCTGGTCCGAGGTGTCCTTGATGCCGCGGTTCTGCAGGTAGCGGTTGGACTGCGCCTGATAGATCGCGTTCATCGGACCGATGCCCATGGACACGGTCGGGAACTCCCAGAACTCCGGCATGTTGCGCGGGTGCGGGTAGGACGGTAGGGCGTTGCCCTCCTTGGACTTCTCCTGGCGGAACCCGTCCAGGTCCGCCTCCGAGAGCCGTCCCTCCATGAACGCGCGGGCGTACATGCCAGGCGAGGCGTGGCCCTGGAAGAAGATCTGGTCGCCACCGCCCGCGTGGTCCTTGCCGCGGAAGAAGTGGTTGAAGCCCACCTCATACAGCGTGGCGGCGCCCGCGTAGGTGGAGATGTGCCCGCCGACCCCGATGCTGGGGTGCTGCCCACGGTGCACCATGACCGCCGCATTCCAGCGCATCCAGGCGCGATACCGCCGCTCGATCTCCTCCTTCCCGGGGAAGGCCGGTTCCTGGTCCACCGGAATCGTGTTCACGTAGTCCGTGGTCGTGACCATCGGCACGCCGACGCTCTTCGCACCCGCGCGTTGCAGGATGGAGCGGACAATGAATTGGGCACGCTCGGTGCCCTGGGTCTCCACAAGGGCGTCGAATGACTCGAGCCATTCGGCGGTCTCATCCGGGTCGCGGTCCGGCAGCTGGCTGGTCAAGCCGCTACGGATGTGGGAAATGTGATCGTCTTCAGCCACGTCCAACTTCTCCTCGTTACGGGTACAGCGTGGGGCGAGCGGCGGGTTCCTCCCGGGAGTGGAAACTCGTCGCGGCGGCTCGGCCGCCTGGTGGTACGCCGCCGACTCGTGGTCGCGCGTGCCTCCACGACACTCTAATGGGCTGGCGGGCGTCATGCGTAGCCGGACGCCCGCGGGGCGGGCGAATGAGTCGCGCACCGGTTACGCGTAGCATTACGCGTGGTTGAATGCATCATCGTCGGCCAATCGACACTTTTGACGGCGTGTCAAGGGGGTCCCGCTTGATGGCGGGGAACAAAAGGTGTTGGCTGGTGGTGACGCCAACCACTAGTAGGAGGAGAAACGTGAGCGACGCCGGAGCGGCTAACACCGCGGCTGTGGGCAAGATGGGCTTCAAGGACGGAGACCTGATCCAGGAGCTGGGGTATGACGACGACGTCGATTACGATCTGCGCGACGCCCTCGAGGAACTGACGGGCAGCGAACTGCTGACTGAGGAAGACCACGACGTGGTGGATTCGGTCCTGCTGTGGTGGCGGGACGACGAAGGGGATCTGGTGGATGCCCTGATGGATTCACTCACGACCCTCGGCGAGGACGGCGTCGTGTGGTTGATGACGCCCAAGTCCGGCAGGCAAGGATATGTGCGCCCGGCCGAGATTCTCGAGGCCGCGCCAACGGCCGGCCTCCATGTGACCACCAGCGAGGGTGTTTCCGCCGACTGGGCCGCGTCCCGTCTGGTGGCCCGGCGAAAGAACTAGGTGTTTCCTGTGCCCGGTCCGGAGGAGCTCGATCGCGCCGGAGTTCGGCGGCCCGGCGTCGGGGACCGTGCCCCGGCGTTCTCGCTGGAGAACCAGTTCGGCGAATGGGTCACGGGATCCAGGCCAGGCGCCGACGCCTTCTTCCTCGTGTTCTACCCGTTCGCTTTCAGCCGGGTTTGCACGGCGGAACTCGCCGATCTGGAGACAGTTCGCAAGGATCTATCGGCACGCGGGATTCGGCTGTTCGGTGTTTCGGTTGACCACAAGCACGCGCTCCGCGCGTATGCGGAGGACCTCGGCATCGGGTTCGATTTGCTGTCCGACTTCTGGCCACATGGTGCCGCCGCGCGCGCATTCGGATGTTTCGACGAGGAGCACGGGCGCGCCACGCGTGCCACTTTCCTGGTCGCCGGGGGGCGGGTTGCCGCGCGCTTCGACAGCCCCGTCGGGCGTTCCCGGAACTTGTCCGACTACCGTGCCGCGGCGGACGCGCTTGGCTCTTCGCTCCCCTGACGCGCGACGATTGGCGCCCTGCGGGGCGGCCCGGTAGGGTAGGGCGTCGCAAGGGTCTTTAGCTCAGCTGGTAGAGCGCCACGTTTACACCGTGGATGTCATCGGTTCGATCCCGGTAGGACCCACCAGCTGGAAAGTCTCCGCATCAATGCCACGGCAATGATGCGGGGACTTTTTTTCTTATGTGTCGGGCGTCTTTCTGCGCCCGAGGCGGACGCGGTACTAGGCTGGATGCCGAACCCCGCCCGCTTCGGGCCCACACCCCGCTACTTGGAGGAACTCCCAGCATGCCTGCACAGATTGGCGTCACCGGCCTGGCCGTTATGGGCGCGAACCTCGCCCGGAACTTCGCCCGCAACGGCTACACGGTCGCCCTGCACAACCGCTCCGTCGAGAAGACCGACGCCCTCCTGGAGGCCCACGGCGGCGATGGTGAATTCATCCGCACGGAGACGCTCCAGGAACTCGTGGACTCCCTGGAGACCCCGCGCCGAGTCCTGATCATGGTGAAGGCCGGCAAGCCCGTCGATTCCGTGATCGACCAGCTGGTGCCGCTCCTCGAGGAGGGCGACATCGTCATCGACGCCGGCAACTCGCACTACGAGGACACCCGCCGCCGCGAGGCCGCCTTGGCCGAAAAGGGCCTCGACTTCGTCGGCGTCGGCGTCTCCGGCGGCGAGGAGGGTGCCCTGCTGGGCCCCTCGATCATGCCCGGCGGCTCCAAGCGCTCGTACGACGCCCTCGGACCGATGCTCGAGAAGATCTCGGCGAAGTACGACGGCGAGCCCTGCTGCCGCTGGGTGGGCACTGACGGTGCCGGCCACTTCGTGAAGATGGTCCACAACGGCATCGAGTACGCCGACATGCAGGTCATCGGCGAGGCCTACGACCTGCTGCGCTCCGCCGCCGGGATCGAGCCCGCCGAGCAGGCCGGCATATTCCGCGAATGGAACAAGGGCACCCTGTCGTCCTTCCTGATCGAGATCACGGCCGAGGTGCTGGGGCACGTGGACGCCAAGACCGGCCGTCCGTTGGTCGACGTGGTGGTGGATTCCGCGGGCCAGAAGGGCACCGGCCGCTGGACCGTGGTCTCCGCCCTGGAGCTTGGTTCGCCCGTGTCCGGTATCGCCGAGTCGGTCTTCGCCCGCGGCCTCTCGTCGCAGCGCGAGCAGCGCGCCATTGCCCAGGACGTCCTGTCCGGGCACGAGGCGCAGGTCGATGTGCCGGAGAACTTCGTCGAGGACGTGCGCCTGGCGCTGTTCGCCTCCAAGCTGGTCAGCTACGCGCAGGGCATCGACATGCTCGGCTCCGCCGCCGCCGAATACGGATGGGAGTTGAACCTGAAGGAGATCGCCTCGCTGTGGCGCGCCGGGTGCATCATCCGCGCTGAGGTCCTGGACGACATCATGAAGGCGTACGCGGGGGAGTCCGCGCCGAAGAACCTGCTGTTCGCCCCGGCCTTCGCCGGGGCCATCGCCGAGGCGTTGCCGGCTTGGCGGCGGGTGGTCGCCACGGCCGTGCAGATCGGCATTCCGGTGCCGGTGTTCTCTGCGTCGCTGGCCTACTACGACGGACTGCGCCGCGATCGCCTCCCGGCCGCGCTGACCCAGGGCCTGCGCGACCTGTTCGGCGCGCACACGTACCAGCGCATCGACGCCGAGGGCACGTTCCACACGCAGTGGAGCGGCGACAGGTCCGAGGTTTCGGCCGTCGATACCCACTAGGCGCACGCGTAGCAACAGGACGACGCCGGAACCCGCGTTCCGGCGTCGTTTGTCGTTGGTTGCCCCTTAGGCTGGAGGCATGGACTATCGATACCTCGGGAACTCTGGCCTCAAGATCACCGAAATCACCTACGGCAACTGGCTGACACACGGTTCGCAGGTGGAGAACGACGTCGCCGCGGAATGCGTCGCGGCGGCGCTGGACGCCGGCATCACCACATTCGACACGGCCGACGCCTACGCAAACGGCGCGGCCGAAGAGGTGCTGGGGAAGTCGTTGGCCTCCGAGCGGCGCGAGTCACTCGAGATCTTCACCAAGGTCTACTGGCCGGTCGGGCCCAAGGGCCCCAACGACACCGGGCTGTCCCGCAAGCACATCATGGAGGGCATCAACGGGTCGCTCCGGCGCCTGGGGATGGACTACGTGGATCTCTACCAGGCCCACCGCTATGACCACGAGACGCCCCTTGAGGAAACCATCCAGGCGTTCGCCGACGTCGTGCGGTCCGGGAAGGCCCTCTACATCGGTGTCTCCGAATGGTCCGCCGACCAGTTGCGCGCCGGGCAGGAGCTTGCCAGGGAGGCGGGTTTCTCGCTGGTGTCGAATCAGCCGCAGTATTCGGCCCTGTGGCGGGTCATCGAGGCGGAGGTTGTCCCCGCTTCGGAGGAACTCGGCATGTCGCAGGTCGTCTGGTCGCCGATGGCTCAGGGAGTGCTGTCCGGCAAGTACCTTCCGGGGCAGCCCGCGCCCGCCGGGAGCCGCGCGATGGACGAGAAGGGCGGGAAGAACACGATCTCGCGGTTCATGGACGACGATGTGCTTTCGCGTGTGCAGAAGCTCCGGCCCATCGCGGAGGAGTTGGGTCTGGAGATGTCGCAGCTGGCGATCGCATGGGTGCTGCAGAACCCGAACGTGGCCACCGCGCTCGTGGGCGCCTCGCGGCCGGAACAGGTCGCCGAGAACGTGAAGGCCGCCGGGGTGCGCATACCGCGGCCCGCGATGGAAGCCATCGATGCGGCCCTCGACGGTGCCGTGGAGCGGGATCCGGCCAAGACCGTCAGCCCGGAGACCCGTCCGGCCTGACCGGCGGACGGGTACCTTGCCGGCCACACGGTAAAAACGGGTCCGGATGGCGCATGGCGCGCCTTCCGGACCCGTTTCCGAGCTGGTGTTCCTAGATCCACATGGCGGGATCGATGTATTCGGCCGGATCGACGGCCGGCTTGTGCTCCTCCGGCCTGCGCGGGCGGTTCGTCGCCGGGATCCCGGTGATGCTGGAGTCCGGAGGCGCGTCCTTCACGACCACGGCGTTGGCTCCGATGGCCGAGTCGGCTCCGATGACGATGGGTCCGAGTACCTTGGCGCCGGCACCGATCACCACACGATCCCCGATGGTCGGATGGCGCTTGACCTTGGCCAGGGAGCGGCCACCGAGGGTCACGCCGTGGTAGATCATGACGTCGTCCCCGATTTCGGCGGTCTCGCCGATGACGACGCCCATGCCGTGGTCGATGAAGAACCGGCGCCCGATCGTGGCTCCCGGGTGGATCTCGATGCCCGTGGTGAAGCGCGCTGCCTGCGCCAGCAACCGCGCAGGCAACCGCAGGGACGGGTTCTGCCAGAGCCGATGCGTCAGGCGGTGGACCCAGATCGCGTGCAGTCCCGAGTAGGCGAGCGCGTTCTCGGCATTGCCCCGGGCGGCCGGATCGTGGGCGCGCGCACCTTCGAGGTCTTCCTTCAATCGGGAAAAGAAACTCACACCGTGCCTTCGTTGGTTCGGGGCCCCGTGGGACTGGTCGCCGGGCTGTCTAGCCGCGGATGTCGTCGTAGAGGAGTGTCGAGATGTAGCGCTCGCCAAAGTCGCAGACGATTGCGACGATCAGCTTACCTTCGTTCTCCGGGCGCTTGGCCAATTCAAGGGCGGCCCAGACGATGGCCCCGGAGCTGATGCCGCCCAGGATGCCCTCCTCGGTGCCGAGCGCGCGCGCCGTGGTGATCGAGTCCTCGATGCTGGCGTCGAACACCTCGTCGTACACCTTGGTGTCCAGGATTTCGGGCACGAAGTTGGCGCCAAGGCCCTGGATCTTGTGGGGGCCCGGGTTGCCGCCGTTGAGGATGGGGGAGTCCTTGGGCTCGACGGCCACGATCTGCACGGAGGGTTTGAGCTCCTTGAGCAGGTTGCCCGCGCCGGTGATGGTTCCGCCGGTGCCCACGCCGGACACGAAGATGTCCACTTGGCCGTCCGTATCGTCCCAGATCTCCTGGCCGGTCGTGGCCCGGTGGACTTGCGGGTTGGCCTCGTTGGCGAACTGCTGCGCCCAGATGGAGTTTTCGGTCTCGGCGACGATTTCCTTCGCTTTCTCGACGGCTCCACGCATGCCCTCCGAGCCGGGTGTCAACACGATTTCGGCGCCGTAGGCGCGCAGCATGACGCGGCGTTCGGTGGACATGGTTTCCGGCATGGTCAGAATGACCTTGTATCCGCGTGCCGCGCCGACCATCGCCAGTGCGATGCCAGTATTCCCCGACGTGCCTTCGACGATGGTTCCGCCGGGCTTCAGGGCCCCCGCACGCTCTGCCGCGTCGACGATCGCGACGCCGATACGGTCCTTGACGCTGTTCGCAGGGTTGTAGAACTCCAGCTTGGCTACGACCGTGCCCGGCAGCCCCTCCGAAAGTCGGTTCAGACGAACCAGCGGGGTCCGCCCCACCAGTTCCGTGACGTCGTTGTGGATCTTGCCCATGAGTGTCTCCCTGATCTAATCAATGTCGTGGGGCCCTACCGCACGACAGCCTAATCAATCCCGCGGTTTCGCCCGGGTTCACGGCGGCCCTAGAGGTCGGCGGGCGTCATGTCCAGCCATTGGGAGTAATCTTTACGGGCCTTCGCCAGTTTTGGATTGATTATTACGCGGCAGTACCCCTCCCAAGGGTTTTTGGCGTAGAAGTCCTGATGCACGTCCTCCGCCGTGTGGAAGCGCGGTGCGCGCGTCACCTCCGTGACGATCGGATCGGACCAGTTGGCCTGGTTCCGCTCCACGGCCCTGCGGAACAGATCGCGTTGTTCGCCGTCCAGGTAGAACATGGCGGAACGGTACTGTGTTCCGACGTCGTGGCCCTGGCGGTTGAGCGTGGTCGGATCGTGCGTGGCGAAGAAAATGTCCAGCACGACGTCGGCAGGCACGGTTTCCGGATCGAACGTCACGGCCACCGCCTCGGCATGGCCGCTGGTGCCGCTGCATACCTCGCGGTAGTGGGGACTTGGGGTGTGGCCGCCTAGGTAGCCGGACACCACGTCGGCGACCCCGCGGATCTTGCGGTAGACGGCGTCGAGGCACCAGAAACATCCACCCGCCAGAATGAACGTCTGCGGCCGGCTGGGCATGGTCGGTTGCGTGTCAGTGGAAGTGGTCACGATGTGTTCAATGCGTTCGGGAGCGCAAAGATTCCCGGTGCGCCCCAAAACACTCCGGGGCGGTGGGGTGGCGCGGGCGCGGGCCGGTCTACGGTAGAGGCATGCAGAACGATGATTCAGCGGTTCCGGAGGGCGACGCAGACGTCGCGAACGCAGGGTCGCGCGAGGCTTCCGAAGAGGGCCTTCCCACTCTTGGCGATGTCATGCTCGCCATTGAGGAGCTATGGCCGGAGTCGTTGGCCGAGGGCTGGGACGCCGTGGGGCTGGTGGCCGGACGGCCCGAAAAAACCGTGAAACGGATAGTCCTCGCCGTCGATCCCACGCTCGAGGTGGTCAGCGACGCCGTTTCCCGCGGGACGGACCTGCTCATCACGCACCACCCGTTGCTGCTCAAGCCCGTCAACGGAATCGGGGCGACATCCGCCAAGGGCGAGGCCGTGCACCAGCTGATCGAGGCCGGTTGCGCCCTGGTCACAGTCCACACCAACGGCGATGCTGCCGTGGGCGGGGTTTCCGACGTACTGGCCGACATCGTGGGTCTGACGAATGTCGAGCCGCTCTCACCGTCGTCGACCGGCCTCCCGGAAGAGGGAATCGGGCGTGTGGGCTACCTGGCCAAGCCGTTGACGCTGGGCGACTTTGCTGCGCGCGTGTTCGGTGCGCTGCCCGCGGTTGCGGGCGGCGTGCGGGTGGCGGGGGACCGCCTGGGGCTGGTGCGGAAGGTCGCGGTATGTGGTGGCGCGGGCGACAGTTTGTTCGACAGCGTTCGCGAGTCCGGTGCGGACGTCTACGTGACGGCGGACCTGCGCCACCATCCGGCATCCGAGGCGCGCGAGTCGGCGGTGGAGGGCCGGCCGTACCTCATCGACGTCTCGCATTTCGCCAGCGAATGGTTGTGGCTGCCGGCGGCGGCGGAGGCACTGGGCAACGTGCTGGGGGACCAGGACTACGCCGTCGACATAGCTGTCAGCGGGATTAACACCGACCCTTGGGATTTCATCCTGACGCCGGGTGGCTGACTGCCACACTAGGCTGGGGTATCAGCGCATCGTCGGGCGGTTGTCCGACGCCAAACTTCGGAGGCATCCATGGCCAAGGCCCCGCAAAGCCAACAGCACAAGCTGTTGGAACTCCAGTCCCACGATTCGAAGCTCACCAAGATCCACCGGCGCGCGGCCGAGTTGAAGACCGATCCTGCCGTGGCGGCGGCACTCGCCGACCGGCGCGATGCTGACGCTGCGCGGGAGGCCGTGGCCGCCGAACTCGAGGACGCCAAGCGCGCGCTGGCGGCGTCCGAACACGAGGTCGAACGCGTCCAGTCGAAGATCGAGAAGGACCAACAGCGCATCGAAAGCGGCAAGGGCACCGCCCGGGACATGATGGCCCTGCAGCACGAGATCGAAACCCTCCTGCCGCGCAAGGCCCACCTCGAGGACACTGAACTGGAATTGATGGAGGCCCTAGAAGCGGTTGCCGACCGTCACTCGGAAGCGTCCGCCGCGGCAGTCCGGGCGGCGGACGTCCTCGCCGGGGCCGAAGGCGTCCGCGACGCCGAACTGGCTTCGCTTGCGAGCGAGCGCGAGGACATCGCGTCTCGGCGCTCAGAGCTGGCCGCATCGATCGACCCCGGTCTCCTGGCCGTTTACGAAAAACGGTTGGCACAGCACGGGGTGGGGGCGGCGCGTCTCTACCACGGCACATCGGAGGGATCGGGCATGCGATTGGCCGCGGGGGACCTCGCCGAGATCAAGGCCGCGGCCGAGGACGACGTCGTCTTCTGCCCAGACTCCGGATGCATACTGGTGCGCTCCGACGAGTGGAACTCGGCGGCCTAAGCGGGCGCCGCCGTCGCGGTGTAGTGCGGGCGACCTTCGGCTACGCGTGGTCCTCCGGCAAAACGATGTTGAGCTGGTGCGGCTTTCGGTCGGTTCCGGGCACCAGATCGGCCTCCCACTTTTCGCGCGTCGCGTCCAGAAGCGCGGAGGGCGTCGCCGGGGTCCTCCCGGGTCGTGTCAGCAGGTGGCCCGCCAGTGCGCCGCGGGTGTGCTTGGCGAAGTGTGAAACGACCTTGAGCTGACCCTTCCGGCGCTGGTACACGTTGACCGCGACGGCATGGATGGGATCCGGGTGCCACGCTGCTGCGTAGGTGCTGGAACGGCAGTCGACCACGAGCCGGCCCGCTGCCCGGGGTGCAAAGTGCGCGTCCAGACGTGGCCGCCACCAGGCGGCGAGACGTCCGGTCTCCGGCAGCGATACGGACATCGAGAGCCGGTACGCCGGGATCCGGTCCGCGAATCCCACGGCTCCCCACAATGCGGAGACCACGACGACGGATTCGTCCGCCCTGCGTCGCTGCGCTGGCTTCATGCTCGCGTAGCCGAGCGCCTCGTACAGCACGCCTGTGTAGACGGTGTGCGCGGGAACTGCCGGTTGCGTCCTCAGCTGGCGGTTGCGGGCAACGTCGGCCGCCAGGGATGCCCCCACGCCGAGAAGCTCATGCGCGTCCGCCCGGGCCGACGCCGAGGCCAAGGCATCCAGTACGTGTTCGCGGTCCGCGGCGAGACCGGGGAAGCTCAGATCCTCCAACTCGAACGGTTCGCCGGAGTCGGCGGCGTGTTTGCCTTCGGACGGGGGGAGGAGGATCAGCACGCCCCGTAGCCTATCCGGCACATGTCTCCTCCGGCGAAAGTGCCGGTGCGGGCGCGTGCGTGGCGTGGCCGTCCCGGGTGGCCGGTAGAGTGTCATGCGGATGGGTCGGCTGGACGGTCGCGTGTCGCTTCGGCGGCCCGAGGAACGTCCGGGCTCCACGGAACAGGGTGGTGGGTAACGCCCACTCGGGGTAACCCGCAGGCCAGTGCCACAGAAAAGAAACCGCCCGCTTCGGCGGGTAAGGGTGAAACGGCGGTGTAAGAGACCACCAGCGGTCCGGGTGACCGGGCCGGCTAGGTAAACCCCACCCGGAGCAAGGTCAGACAGGTTGCGCCACGAGGGCTGTTCGCCCCAGTAACCGGGTAGACCGCTCGAGGCCAACGGCAACGTTGGCCCTAGATGGATGACCGTCACCGGTTCCCGGGTAACCGGCTACCGGAACAAAACCCGGCGTACAGGCCGGCCCGTCCACACATCGCCTGCGTCGTCGAGTCGCCCGGGCGCATTTGCCGCCGCCGGGGGCGCTCGTCCGCGGCGATGTTCCCCGCCGAACACCCTCGTTGGAGGCGTTCCTGCCCGGCACATACGCGCATTGCACTAGGGCGGCGTAACGGCCTGGCCGCGTCGCGCATCGACTGACGCGTGTCATGATTATTCGATGTTTCGGTTAAAAAGACGTGTCGCAGAACTCGAGTCGACTGTTGAGGAGCTCCGTCGTGAACTGGCCGCAGTCCGGAAGCCGCGTTCATACCGCCCGACTCCCGGCGTCAAAACCGGCCGGGGGGCGCGCATACACCCCACTTGCGAGCTCGTTGCCAGCGGCGGTCGCGACATCGTCGTTGGCGAGCGCACGCTGATACGCAGGAACGCTGAGATGGTGGGTCCAATCACGATCGGCGCGGGATGCTCCTTCAACCGTGATGCCTATGTGCGTGCGAACGTGACAATCGGCAACAACGTCAACATCGGTGCCTTCGCGCGGATCATCTCGGATAGCCACCAGCTCAGCACTGCGGAACGTCGCGCGGGCGTCGTGACTTTCCCCGGTATTGTCATCGGAAACGGCGTCTTCATCGGAGCGAGTGTGACGATTCTGGGCGGGGTCACCATAGGCGACGGTGCCGTGGTCGCGGCCGGCTCCCTCGTTAATAAGGACGTACCCGCCAACACCGTGGTCGGCGGGGTGCCGGCCCGGCCTCTACGCACGCTGGTGGATTAGGCGAGGTCCCCGCACCTCCTGTGAGTGAGGTCACCCGCGGCCACGCGGAGGGGAGCCTTGGAGCGCCTAGAATGGGAGGCGGGGTCCTGCCCCAGGGGAAAGATCCTGATACCCCGATCAACCGTATCTGCAATGGTGCTTTCACGGTGCCAACCGGCCAGTGGATCCCGGCCGGCTGAATTGGAAGGACAACAAGTGACCCAGCAGTCTGTCGCCGCCCTGAATGAATGGAGCGGACGCGAAGAACTCGCCGAGGCCATGATTCCGCTCATCGGGCGTCTGTACCGCAAGAACAACGTGGTGACGTCGATCTACGGACGAAAGCTCATCAACAAGTCGGCCATCGACATCCTCAAGGCCCACCGCGTGGCCCGCCACATCGACGGTGCCGAACTGCCACTAGAGGACACGTTCCCCCTGCTCGCCGCCTTGGACAGCCTCGACCTCGGTGCCGTGTCCGTTGACCTCGCACGCCTGGCCCGCAAGTACAAGAACGCGGCGGACGGCGCAACGCTCAAGGACTTCCTGCTCGCCGAATTTGGCGCGAAGGTCGGTGCCGCCGGAGCCACCGACGCAGAGCCGGTCGACGTTGTTCTCTACGGATTCGGCCGCATCGGGCGTCTGCTTGCCCGCATTCTGATCGAACGCGGTGGCTACGGATTGCGCCTGCGCGCCGTCGTGGTCCGCAGCGGGGGGGAAAACGACCTCGTCAAGCGCGCGTCGCTGCTGCGCCGCGACTCGGTGCACGGCCCGTTCGAGGGATCCATCACGGTGGACCACGAGAACAACACCATCCTTGCCAACGGGACGCTTATCCAGGTCATCTACTCGAACGACCCGTCGACGATCGACTACACGGAACACGGCATCAACAACGCGATCGTCGTGGACAACACCGGCCGCTGGCGGGACCGCGAGGGGCTGTCCCAGCACCTCAAGTCCAAGGGTGTCTCCCGGGTGCTCCTGACGGCACCCGGCAAGGGCGACCTGAAGAACATCGTGCACGGCATCAACCACAAGGACATCACCGCGGACGACGCCATCGTCTCAGCCGCGTCCTGCACGACCAACGCGATCACTCCGGTACTCAAGGCCCTGAACGACGAGTACGGCGTCGCCCACGGCCACGTCGAGACGGTCCACTCGTTCACCAACGACCAGAACCTGATCGACAACTTCCACAAGGGTGACCGCCGCGGACGCTCCGCCGCGCTCAACATGGTGATCACCGAGACGGGTGCCGCCAAGGCCGTCTCCAAGGCGCTTCCGGAGTTCGAGGGCAAGTTGACGGGCAACGCCATCCGCGTCCCCACCCCGGACGTCTCCATGGCCATCCTCAACCTGAACCTGGAGAAGGAGACCACCAAGGAGGAGCTCAACGCCTACCTCCGCCAGACGTCGTTGACGTCCGAGCTGCACAAGCAGATCGACTACATCGATTCCCCGGAGGTCGTATCCACCGACTTCATCGGCTCCCGGCGCGCCGGCATCGTTGACGGACTGGCCACCATCGCCACGGGGAAGAACGCCGTCGTCTACGTCTGGTACGACAATGAGTTCGGCTACTCGTGCCAGGTGGTTCGCGTGATCGAGGAACTCGCCGGCACGCACCCGCTGGCGGTCCCCGCCGTTGCGGCGGCCGACCATGAAACCGTCACGGCCTAATCCAGCCCAACGCGCAAAAGCGGGCCCGCCGGAGACATCCTCCGGCGGGCCCGTCGTGTGTTGCCGGGCGTTGCTAGTGCCCGAACGGGTCGGGGTCGACACCGGGCATCCAGCTGATTCCCGGCACGCCCCACTCCAGCTGCTTCTTGGCCTTTTTCCAGCGCCGGGCCCATTTGTCGTTGAGGCGATCGACGTAGAGGTAGCCGTCCAGGTGGTCGTACTCGTGTTGGACAACGCGGGCGAACCAGTCGGTCGCCTCGAAGTCCACGGCCCCGCCGTCGGCGTCGAATCCCTGAACCCTGGTGTACTGCGCTCGCTTGAGCGGAAAGGCGAGGCCGGGCGCCGACAGGCAACCCTCGGATTCGTCGTCCGGGTCCGGCTGGGCGCCGGACACCTTCGTCAGCGTGATCCGCGGATTGACCACGACGCCACGGGGCGGGACACCGTCGTCGTTCACGAACTCGTAGGTGAAGAGCCGCAGGCCGACGCCGATCTGCGGCGCGGCGAGCCCGACGCCGTTGGCGGCGTCCATGGTGTCGTACATGTCCGCGACAAGTTCACGAAGCTCCGCGTCGAATGCGGTGACCTCCGTGGCGCGGCGATGGAGCACTTCGTCCCCGTAGACGACGATCGGACGGACGGACATCTGCTGCCTTCCTGTGACATGGAAGAGCCGCCCCGGACGGATCCGGGGCGGCTTGTTGGGGTGAGTAACGGGGCTTGAACCCGCGACCTTCTGGACCACAACCAGACGCTCTGCCAACTGAGCTATACCCACCATTGCGCCTCGCGACGCCGTGCCGTGGGACCGATTCCGAGGAACCTGCCTTGCGGGCAACGGATACTAGTTTACACACTTTCCGAGGCTTCGGCGTCACTTCGCGCCGGGTGTGGCACACAACACACGAACGCTCCGCAGGCTAGTCGCCGCGGGTTCCCACGATGCGGCGGGAGATCTCCTGGGCCGTTTTGCTGTCCGGACCGGGAGCGGGCACCATCACGGCCTCGCGGTAGTACCGCAGCTCCTCGATGGAATCCCGGATGTCGCCCAGCGCGCGGTGTCCTCCGGTCTTCGGCGGAGCCTGGAAATAGGCGCGGGCATACCAGCGGCGGGCCAGCTCCTTGATCGTGGAGACGTCGATGACGCGGTAGTGGAGGTGGTCAATGACGCCCGGCATGTCACGGACCAGGAAGTTGCGGTCCGTTCCCACCGAGTTGCCCGCCAGCGGAGCCTTGCCTGGTTCCGGCACCCACATGCGGATGTATTCGAGGACCTGTTCCGTCGCCGTCTCGAGATCGACACCCCGATCCAGGACCTCCAGCAACCCGCTATCGGTATGCATGCCGCGAACGAAATCGCCCATTTGCTCGAGCGCTCCGGGCTCCGGGCGGATGACGACGTCCACGCCCTCGCCCAGGATGTTCAGTTCGGGGTCCGTGACCAGGACGGCTACTTCTATGAGGGCGTCGGCCTGCAGGCTCAACCCCGTCATCTCGCAGTCGATCCAAACGATGTTTTCAGCGGTAATAGGCACCACGTCAATGTACCGGAAAGGAGGACCGTAGGGTGTCCTAGCCTCGTTCGCTGCCCACCGTTCGCCCGGCCGTGCCACTCAGGAGCCACAAGGCCACGAAGACGACGGCGCTTGTCGCCGCCGCTGCGGCGGCACCCGCTGCGGGAAGACCGAGAGCCGGTGACGCAACCCCAAGCAACACGGAGACGAAGAAGCCCCAGCCCAAGAGGCCCGTTTGCCGCGGGGTCTCCGACGCCCGTGTCGAGCGCTGCCCACTGCTTGCGTGCCGTCCCATGATCCGTCCCCCGATGTTCAGCATGCCGTGTCGGCCCGTCGCCTCCGTCTATCAGCGTAGGCGGGGGAGCGGGCAACGAGCGGGTATGCCGCACCGAAACGCGTCGCAGACCCGTTCCGATGCGCTGCGTGGCCCCAGTGCTAATATCGGGGGAGGTTTTTACGGGTCTGCCATGCCCCGCGCGCCCGGCCGTCTCAGAGGCCAACGGGGGCGTCGGCGGCCGGCGGACCAACAATCGAGGGAAAAGGGCCGCAGCGAATGAAGGTCGCCGAGACCGGCATGGGGGCCGGCCGCACGTTCGGCACCGGCTCGGGAACGCTGGTCCACGGACTGGTTGGATCGCTTCTGGTGCTTTTGGGTTCCTTCGGGGTCGGCTGGCTGGCCTCTGTGTCCCCGCTCAACCGCAATGGATTGCTCATCGCCGTGCGCACCGAGCAATGGGGCGTTGTCGCCTCCACAGTGGTGTTGACCGTCGGCTGTTGGGTCATGTTCCGGGCGTGGCTGCGGCTGGGTCAGGTTCTGGCCGGCTGGCCCGACGGGTCCCTGGCGACGGTCCGGTGGGCGTGCCTCCTCTGGGGAACACCGCTGTTGCTGTGCCTGCCGATCTTCAGCCGGGATGTGTTTGCCTACATCGGTCAGGGACGGCTGGTTTCCGCTGGGCAGGACCCCTACCAAGACGGCATCTCCACACTCTCCAACTGGTTCCAGCTAGGTGCGGACGTCACCTGGGCGGAATCGGAGACGCCCTACGGGCCGTTGTTCCTGAGCATTGAACACCTGGTGAACCAAACTGTGGGATCTTCGCCGGACCTGTCGGTGTTCCTCTACCGGCTCGTGGCCTTCGCTGGTGTGGTGGTCTGTGCCGCCTACATTCCCAAGCTGGCCTCGCTGCACGGCGTGTCCGGCGCCAAGGCATTGTGGATCACCGTGCCGAACCCGTTGTTCCTCATTTCGTTCATTGCGAGCGCCCACAACGACGGGCTGATGATCGGGCTCGCCGTCGCGGGCACGTACTACGCTGCGACCGGCCGGGGGATACTCGGCGTCGTGCTGGTCACGGCGTCCATCGGCATCAAACCGATCACCCTGGTCCTGCTCCCCTTCATCGGGCTCCTATGGGCCGGGCCGGGCGCCGGATGGGGTCGGCGCATCGCCTATTGGTGCTACACCGCTGGCCTTTGCCTGGGGATCATGGCCGTGATCGGTTGGGCCAACGGCTACGGGTTCGGCTGGCTCGCCGTCATGCTGGGCACCGGCTCGGGAAGCGTCTTCTTCGCGCCCTTGGGGATCCTGTCAACGTTCTTCCAGGGGGCTTTCGGGGCACTGGGGATGGAGACCGGTTGGGTCCTGCCGACCCTCAAGACCGTGGGCAGGCTGGCCTCTGTGGCCGTTGTGTTGATCCTGGTGTTCAAGGGCAGCCACAGCCACCTGGTGCAGCGGCTGGCCTTGGCGTTCTCCGCGATCGTGGTCCTTTCCCCGATTATCCAGCCCTGGTACATCCTTTGGCTCCTTCCTTTCTTCGCGGCCACCGGCATCCGTGACGACTGGCAGATCGTCTGGGTCTACTTCACCGTCGCCTTCTTCGTGGCCTTCGGAGCGGCGGACCAGATCTTCATCTGGCAGTTCCTCGGGGTCCTTGATCCGTGGGTCAAGCACCTTTCCACCGCAATCTCCTGGCTGGCCATGGCCTATCTGGCGTTTGTGGACCCGCGCACGAAACACTTGTTCCGCGGGTTTTGGACGTCCATCCGGCCGCCCAAGGCCGCGGCCTAGATGGCGTCCGAATCGCCGTCCACCGGTGGGGCGACACGCGGCCTCCGGGCGAGGGCAACCGCGTCGGTACAGGACCTACGCCAACGCCTGGGGCACTTGCCGGTGTTGCGCCGCCTCGCCGGTGGCAGCGAGCTGGACACCGGCGTCGCTCTGGCCCAGGGACTGGTGGCCTCGCTCATGATCCTGATCGGGTCCTGGGGGGTGGGCTGGCTCGCGACGACGCAACAGTCGGTGTTCGCGCGCACCACGTTCCTGAATCCGCTTCGCGTCGAGTCCGCGGGGGTCGTCACCTGCACCGTCCTGCTGGCGCTGGGCTCGATGCTCCTCTGCCGCGCCTGGCTCCGTCTGGGGCAACGCGGCGGTCCGCACGGTTGCGCATCACTGGCCGCGGTGCGCAACGCCGTGCTCCTGTGGACTGCCCCGCTGATGCTGACGTTTCCGGTTTTCAGCCGCGACGTGTATTCGTATCTGGGGCAGGGGAGGCTCATGCATTCGGGGCTGAGCCCCTACGAGAACTGGATCTCCCAACTTCCCGGATGGTTCGCCCAAGGGTCCGACAGCCTATGGGCCGAGTCGGCTTCCCCCTACGGACCGCTGTTCCTGATGGCCGCCCGCGGCGTCTACTACGTCACCGGAGGGGTGCCGGAGGCGGGTGTCGTCATCTTCCGCCTGTTTGCCGTCGGCGGCGTCTTGCTGTGCCTTTATGCGCTGCCCAGGCTGGCCCGCCACCTCGGCTCGGACGCCACCTGGGCGGTCTGGGTTACGATCGCCAACCCGCTGTTCCTTTTGAACATGGTGGCGGGGGTCCACAACGACGCCGTCATGGTTGGGGGGCTGCTCTACGGCTTCCTTCTGGTGTACCGCGGGCATCGGTTCGGCGGCGTCCTGGCGGTGGGGATCGCGATCAGCATCAAGCCCATCGTGGTGTTCGCGCTCCCGTTCCTCGGCCTCGCCATGCTCGGGCGCGACGCGACGCTGCGGAAGAAACTCGGTGCATGGCTTTACACGGCCGCCGTGGCCGGTGCGGCGACGACCTTCTTCGGATGGGCATCGGGCCTGTGGTTCGGCTGGATCAAGGCGGCGGCCACCGCCGGTTCCGCGGCGTTCCCCTACGCGCCGGTGGGGTTGCTGGGACTAGGCATCGGATGGGTGTCGACTCTCGTGGGGGGAGACCTCGACACGACAGCCAACGCCGTCTACGCCCTCTTCAAGATCCTGATGGTGGCGTTCATCGCCTGGCTGGCGGTGCGCCGCACCACGGGCCCCCCCGTACTGCACTGTGCCTATGCCCTGACCGCCGCGGTGGTCCTGGCCCCGATCATCCAACCGTGGTACCTGTTGTGGCTGGTTCCGCTCTTCGCGGCCAGCCGCGTGTACGACGGCGGGTGGGTGCGTTTCTGGTACCTGCTGTCCATGGTGCTGGTCCTGGTGGGCGTCGTCGACCAGGTGAGCGTTGCCCAGTGGATCAACCTGACATTGGTTCGAATCCTCGCCGGAGCCGTGGGACTGTGCTACCTCGCCTACATCGTTTTCATCGACCCGAAGACGTCATCGCTTTTCGCCCTTCGCAACAACACCCCCCGTAGAGACGGAGCCACCTCGCCGTGACCGGACCGCTGAAAACGCTCCTCCAAGCCAGACGGGCCAATCGCACCGTCGTGGTGCTCCTGCTCGCGGCGACGGCCATCGGCGGCGTCCTCGCGGTCCTCAGCAAGCAGTGGTGCCGCTCCAACGGCTGGGGCGGGGCCGAGCAGCACATCCACATGTGCTACTCGGACTTCGCGCAGCTCTTCGGCACGCGCGGGCTGGCAGACAAGCTTTTCCCCTTCTACACGGGCCTGCCGGCCGAGCAGGCCATGGAATATCCGGCTCTCTTGGCCGTCATCGCCGGGGTGGCCGCCATGCTGGTCCCCGGCACGGGGTTCAGCGCGGAACGCCAGCTCGCCTACTTCGACCTCAACTCACTGGGATCGTTTCTTTGCTGGGCCGTGATCGTCGTGGCCGTTGCCTACGCCGCGCGCAACCGAAGCCGTGATGCCCTGATGGTGGCGATCGCACCGGGCATCATCCTCACCAGCACGCTGAACTGGGATCTGTGGGCGGTGATGTTCGCGACGCTGGCCCTCTTGGCGTTCTCCCGAAACAAGGTGGTGCTGGCCGGCCTGCTGTTGGGTCTCGGGACGGCGGCGAAGCTGTACCCGCTCTTCCTCTTCGGCGCCATCCTCGTGCTTTGCTGGCGCACGGGACGCATGGGGGAGTTCTGGAAGTCACTGGCAGTGGCCGTCGCCGCATGGCTCGCGGTCAACGTGCCCTTCATGCTCACCGCCTTCGACGAGTGGTCCCGGTTCTACACCTTCTCCTCGGAACGCGAGATCAGCTTCTCCTCCATGTGGCTGGCCTTCACCTGGACAGGTCTCGACGGCGAAGGCTTTTCCCTGCTGTCCAATGGGCTTTTCGCCGTGGCCTGCCTGGGCATCGCGTACCTCGGTCTTAGCTCCGTGCGGCGTCCACGCATGGCCCAGCTGGCCTTCCTGATCGTCGCGGCCTTCCTCCTGCTCAACAAGGTGTATTCGCCGCAGTTCGTCATGTGGCTCATCCCGCTGTACGTCTTGTCGCGCCCGCGCTGGAGGGAATTCCTCGTGTGGCAAGCGGTCGAGACGTTTCACTGGGCGGCCGTCTGGCTCATGAGTGCCAAGATCGTTTCCGGCGGCGAGTTCGGCTCCGGCGGGCCCCTCATCGAGATGCTCTACGGCGCGGGGATCGCCGCGCACATGGGGATGGTGGTCTACATCGGGGTCCGGATCATCGGCGACATCCGGCGTCCCGACGACGATCTGGTGCGCGCTGGCGGTGACGACGATCCGCTGGCCGGGCCCCTGGAGGGCCTGCCGGACGCGTTCGTGCTCCCCGCGCCATCCCGGATTCGCCGTCAGTCGTAGGGCAGGTACCCGGAGCAGACCGGAGAAACGGGTTTGTCCCGGGTCAGCACCCAGATGCCGTGGTCGTCTTCCGTGACCACGCGGAACCCGAGGTCCGCGGCGCGGTCGAGTGCCTCCCGCGGCGTGAGCGGTTCCCAACCGCCGAGCTCGTCGGCGTTGAAGTCGATGATCATCCAGGTTGACAGGTCGTCGCCGATGTCGCCGTGCAGGCCGACATACGTCCGGTCCACCAGGTGGGGTACGGCGGTGTCGGCCGCCTCGACGCAGACGCCGTTGGGGATGAGGTCCACCGCCCGCTGATGGGCTTGCGCAACCACGGGCATGGACCAGTTCTGGCCGGTCAGCGTGCGCCCGAGCGGAAACACCGCGTGGATGAAGAGCGTGCACACCAGCGCCAGTGCCAACAGGAACGCCGGACCCCGGACCCGCAGCGATGTCCATCCCCTTCGGCCGATGACCTTCGCCAACACCTGGACTGCCGCCATCAGGAAGATGGGGGCCAGGATCGCATCGTATTGGTACACGGGTGCCCACGTGTTCAGCCTGTCGTTGAACAACCGGCTGAGGAGGATCGGCGCGCCGAGAATCACGTAGGGCGAGAAGAACGGCAGGAGTGCGAGAGGCACGAAACTCATGAGCCACAATAGGACCTTGAGCTCGTGGTCGAACAAGAGGACGACCGTCCTGATCGGATGCGTCAGCATGAACGCGATCGCCGCGCCGGCCGTGGGTCCCAATGCCGTGTACTGCCAGTAGGACATGGCCTCCGGCGGAGCGAACAGGGGGATCAGGACCGACGTCGTGACCACGTAACCCGCCACGCCGACGACGGCGAGGAGAATCGCTTTGCCCCACTGCCGGTGGAAGGCGAGGACCACACCGACCGCGGCCACCGTGATGCCCATGTCCTCCCGGATAAGCAGCATGGGCAGCGCAAGTCCGACGACGAGCCAATAGCGCCGCCGATCAAAGGCCCAAATCACCCAGGCCATCAGCGGGACGCCAAAAGCGACCTCGTGGAAGTCCCAGTTGACCATGGCTTGGAAGGGCCACCAGACCAACAGCGCGCAGGACGTCAAGAGCCCACCGACGTGGCCCAGGTGCCTGCGCGCGAAGAGGTAGACGGGCACTGCCGTGGACACCAGCAGCACGATCATGGCCACGTTGAGCATCCGGGGATCGGGCCACACCCAGTACAGCGGCGCCAGAAGGGCAAGAACCGGATGGAAGTGGTCGCCCAAAAGATTGAAGTCCACGCCCTTGACGGGAACGATCGGCGGACGGAACAGGGCATATTGCCGCACGGCCTGATCGAAGATGCCCAGGTCGTAGCCCTTGGCCTCGAAGTTGCGGAACCTGAGCAGGGAATGCGTCAGGTACAGCAGACAAGCAACCGCCATGGCGGAGCCGAGCTGGAGCTTGTGGGCGCGCGCGATCGGTCGGTCGGGTAGGTCCACGGGCATGGCTTCGATTCTAGCCGCGCGGCGGCGCAGTCCGGGCACGACCCCGCGCGGCTAGCGGACCGGGGCGATGCCGGTTCGCGCCATGGCGTCGGCGTAGGCCGCCTGCATCTGATCCAGGTGGGCCTGCTGGCGCTCCGCCGATCCGGCGAATGCGCGCCCGTCCAGGGATTTGACCTTGTACGTCTTGAATCCGCGGCGCCACAGCAGCGGGTTCTGAGTCTTCAGGAGCTGGTCGGCGAGGCGGTGGGCCTCTGTGCCGTGTGCCACGAGGGCCGAGGCGCGCGGAGCGGCCTTGAGCAACCGCAGCAGCGGCTTGAGGCCCGAGGTGATCTGGTTGGGCTCGAACTTGCCGTTCGGCTCGTCGCCGACATGCCACGGGGAAACGTTCCACGGCATGAGGTACTGCGGGCGCAGTCCCAGCTGCCACTGCAGGCCCAGCATGCGGGTTCCCGCGTCCTCGTCGCCCGGGGTGATGAAGCCGGACGGGTCGGCGGAACCCGTATTGGAGAAGAGCGTGATGATCTTGGCCTGGTCGACGTCGTGCATCGGATCCACGTAGCAAACTGAAGAGGCGGGCCGCAGGGCGGCGGTCTCGTCAAGCAGACGGTTGACGGGAGCGATTTGCTCCTCGTAGCGGCGGTCCCACAACTGGTCGCGCGACGTTTCCGGGGCAAGGGCTGTCATAAAGGCGAGGATCTCCTGGTTTTTACTGCGGTATCCGCGGACGTCGATTCCGCTGATTGATGGGTGACCGATCAAGTCGGCCACGCCGCGGGGACGCCGAGCAGGCGAACCCGGTCCGGAACCACTGCCTGATCGATCTCTTCCATCTTACCAACCGTTGGTAACCTTCGGTTCAGATTGGGTTTACCAAACCGCGGTGATACTTCCCACGTCCCCGCGGATGCGGGAGAGTGGGAGCATGCGGCGCTTCAAAAACCGCTCTGACGCGGGCAGGGAGTTGGCCACGGCGCTGTCCCGGCGCGGATTACTGAGCCTGGGTACGGGCGGCGACGGCACCGGCCCGCGGTCCGTCGTCGTGTTCGGTCTGGCGCGCGGCGGGGTTCCAGTGGCCGCCGAAGTGGCCCGGGCGGCGGGGGTCCCCGTGCGCGCATTGGTGGTCCGCAAGGTCTCCGCTCCGGGTTTCGAGGAGTACGCGCTGGGGGCCGTCGCGGCATTCGCCGGCGAGGTGGCGGTGGTGCGCAACGCCGGGCAGGACGAAGGACCGGAGTTCGACGCGGCCGTGGCCCGCCAGCTACCCGAACTCCAACGCCGCGAGTTGCTCTTCGGGACCGGGGGCTCGGCGCCGGACCTGGCGGACCGCACGGCCGTCCTCGTCGACGACGGACTGGCCACCGGGGCAACGATGCTGGCCGCGGTGCAGGCGGTTCGCTCCGTCGGTCCGGCCGCAGTCGTGGTCGCCGTCCCGGTGGCGCTGGGGCGGACGCGCGCCCAGGTCGAAGCGGTTGCCGACGATGTCCTCGCGCTCCAAGAGCCCGCGGGCATGCGGTCCGTGGGAGCGGCCTACGACGACTTCACGCAAACGTCCGAGGGGGACGTCCTGACGCTGTTGGGTCTTACCGGCGGGAGCCAGCGCGACACGTAGGTGTTGTTGCTAGTGTTGCCGGAGGTAATCCGGCTTAATGCGACCCGAGGGGATATCTGGGCCTTGGCTACACCATGGGAGCGATTGGACGAGCGGCTGCGCGCGGGCGTCGAGGAGAGCGCCGCGGAGTACGCGCGCGTGCGGCCGTTGTTGGAGCGGGTCACGGACGACGCCCGCGGAAGGATCCAGGCGATCTTCGCCGAGACGGACGTGCAGCCGCTTTTCATCACGGCCCGAACCAAGTCGGTGGCATCGTTCCGCGACAAGGCGTCCCGCACCCTCGAACCATCCGAGGCGGACGACGTGCCGAGCCTCGAGTTCCCGAATCCGCTCCGCGACCTCCACGATCTGGTGGGGGTGCGCGTCATCGTCAGCCTCCCACACGAGGTCCGCGAGGCGGCGAACCACATCAAGCGGCGCCGAAACGAGTTCGATTGCCGCGCGGACCGGGAGAAGGACATCGGCTCCGTCGAGTCGGGCACGTACGGCTACTCGAGTCGCCACTTGATTCTGCGAACGCGTCAGAACGAGGTGGTCAAGGGTTACCAGGCGTCGCTGGGCGAGAACGTGCGCACCACCGGAAACTTCATGTTCGAGGTGCAGATCCGGACGATCCTGGCACACGCCTGGAGCGAGATCGAGCACGACATCCGCTTCAAGAACGTGGACCACCGCGCATGGAGCCCGTATCTGGACAGGCAGTTCACTGCCACGGCCGCCATGCTCGAGGCCGTTGAATCGACGTTCTCGGAACTCCATGACCGCTACCGTGCGGTCACCGGATACTGGGACGAGGACGGTGACGGTTCCATGCCATTGGAACCCGAGCGAATCCGCGAGGTGTGGCAGACCCTCTTGCCGCACGTGGACCGCAAGACCGACGACGACTGGGGGTGGGCGGCCGAGCTGCTCGCCGCGCACGGGCTGACCACCACGACGCAGTTGGCCGGCCTGCTGGACGCCGAGGCCATCACGCGCGTCCGCCGCGCGCTGGATCACCGGTATTCGCCGGGTCCCGACCGCCTCTTGGACGATGTTCTGCTCTGGCGCTTCGGCGAACGCCACATCGAACTCACCGCCGGTGGGGACCGCCAGCGCAAGGAAAGCCTGGCCCGGCGGCTGCGGCAGATGCAGGCCTTCCGCGGGGACGGCTAGCGCGCGTCCGGCCTCCCGGGGCGCGGACGCCTACGGGAGGAAACTGAGCGCGAGCGCGCCGTCCGGAAGTGGCTCGACCGCTACGGAAGCCAGCGAGGCGACGACGACTCCCGCGTCCAGTTCCGCCGCGGGGTATGTTCCCTCGATGGCGAGCGTCCACGCGCCGGACGCGTTTCCCGCCACCACCCCGGCCGGGGCGTCCTCCATCACCAGGCATGCTG
Source organism: Arthrobacter arnarulunnguaqae (assembly GCF_051262515.1). Classification (NCBI taxonomy): domain Bacteria; kingdom Bacillati; phylum Actinomycetota; class Actinomycetes; order Micrococcales; family Micrococcaceae; genus Arthrobacter; species Arthrobacter arnarulunnguaqae. The sequence continues at coordinate 310,664 of NZ_JBIMER010000003.1, forward strand.
CCGGATCGGCGTCCAGCGCGCGGGCAGCCGCCAGGTAGCCCTCGGGATCCGGCTTGCCGGCGCCGACGTCGTCCGCAGTCACCATCACCGGCGGTGCCGCGATGCCGACCGCCCGCATCCGGGTGGCCGCCAACTCCCGCGTGCACGACGTGACGATCCCCCAGCCTCCCGCTGGCAGGCTGTCCAAGAGGTCGCGGACGCCCTCTTTGATATGGATCCCCTCGGTTTCCGCCACCTCCAGTTCCACGATCAGCCTGAGTGCCTCTTCCCTGCGCGCCGGTTCGACGTGCCGGGCGACCACATCGCGGGCGGGCACGCCGTGGGGATGCTGGCCGTATTCACCGAGTCCCAGCCTGCCGGCCCACTCTCTCCAGCACTTTTCCGTGGCTTCCGTGGAATCGATCAAGGTCCCATCGAGGTCGAAGAGGATGGCGTCCAGGGCGAGCGGCCCATGCGCGGGCCACATGCGCGGGCGGGCGGCGGGTGTGTTGTTCGAACTCATCGGACCAGCGTAGCCGCGGACGCGCCTCCCGACCCGTACGGCGGGCCGGGCGCGTAGCATGTCTCCATGCCGACCAACCCAGCGCCCGCGCCCCTGATCCAGCTCACCAACGGTGCCACCATGCCGGCCATCGGCCTCGGCACGTACCCGATGGACGACGCCGAGGCGGGCGCCGCCGTCGTGCACGCGGTGGAGGCCGGCTACCGCCTGATCGACACCGCCGAGAACTACCACAACGAGGAGGGCGTGGGCCAGGGCGTCGCCCGCGCGGGCATACCGCGCGCCGAACTGTTCGTGACGACGAAATTCAACCGCGGATGGCACTCCATCGAGGGGGTCCGCACCACCTGGGATCACAGCGCGACCCGTCTTGGGCTGGACTACATCGATCTGCTGCTCATTCATTGGCCGAACCCGGGGGAGGGCCGTTACATCGAGGCCTGGAAGGGACTCGTGAAGCTGTTGCAGGCGGGAAAGGTGAAGGCCATCGGCACGTCGAACTTCACTCCCGCGCAGCTGCGGGAAATCATCGACGAGACCGGTGTCGTTCCGGACGTGAACCAGATCCAGCTCAGCCCCTGGTGGCCGAAGGTCGAGGAGCGGGCCTTCCACGCCGAACACGGCATCGTCACCGAGTCGTGGAGCCCGCTGGGCAAGGGGGGATTGTTGGAGTCGGAAGCGGTGGTTGCGGCGGCGGGAAAGCATGGTGTGACGCCCGCCCAGGCAGTCCTGAGGTGGCATGTGCAACTCGGACTGGTACCCATCCCCAAGACCACCGATCCCGCGCGGATGGCGGAGAACATCGACGTCTTCGGCTTTGAGCTCGGTCCCGCGGACATGGAGGCGATCGGCGCCCTGGCCGGAGATGGGCCGGACGCGGCGGACCCAATGGCCTTCGGCCACTGAGCCGACGCCCAGAGTGCCGTGGGGATCGCCGGTGGGGACGCCTTGAACGGACCGGGCCGGTGTGCCGAGAACCCCCAGGATTCTCCGCGCACCGGCCCGGCTGCGGGACGCCGGGCAACCGGCGGCCCTGGGTACGAAGCGGGCTAGGCGCTGACGGACGCGGCGTCGCGCACGTTTTCGAGCGCCTTCGTCCACGGCACCAGCTGGTCGAGCAACGGAGCGAGGGTCTCCGCCGACTGCTCGGTCGGCTTGAACTCGGAGAAGTTCTCGAAGTCGGTGAAGAGGCTGAACATGCCCGTCTTCTGGACGTGGGCGAGCTGGAGCTCGGACAGGATGCCGCGGAGGTGCTCGGCGGCGCGAACGCCCATGGCGGAGCCGTAGGAGACGATGCCGGCGGCCTTGTTGTTGAATTCGGCGTTCAGGTACGACAGCGCGTTGGCCAGGGCCGGGGCGACGCTGTGGTTGTACTCGGGGGTGATGAAAACGTATCCGTCGAACTCCGCGATCTTCGCGGCCCAGGCCTGAGTGTGGGCGTTCTGGTAGTTCTGGTACGCGGCCGGGTAGGCCTCGTCGAGGAGCGGGAGGGAGAAGTCGGCAATATCGACCAGCTCGAACTCGGCGTCGGTACGCAGCTGCGCCTGGGCGAGAACCCATTCGGCAACGCCGCTGTTGTTGCGGCCCGGACGGGTGCTGCCGGTGATGATGGCGATCTTCGTCATATGCGTCTCCTAGGTTCTGGGTGGGCGGAATCATTCCGCCTTCAGTTGATTCTTCAACTTTAGGTGCCGACCCCGCATGTGTCAAGCGAACCGGGCATACTGTGGTTCACAGCCCAGGCAACCAAATGGAGGACCCATGAAGACGATCATCATCGGAGCGCACGGCAAGGTCGCGCTGTTGCTGTCGCGGGAACTCGCCGCACGTGGGGACGTTGTCACGGGCGTCGTGCGGAATGCCGGGCACGTGGCCGAGGTCGAAGCCACGGGTGCCACCGCGCTCGTTTTTGACGTGGAACACGCACCAACCGAAGCCATCGCAGATGCACTGGCGGGGCACGACGCCGTCGTTTGGTCCGCGGGCGCCGGCGGCGGCAATCCGGAACGGACGTACGCGGTGGATCGCGACGCGGCTGTCCGGACCGTCAACGCCGCCGAATCCGCCGGTGTGCGGCGGTTCGTGATGGTCTCTTTCGCGCACGCGGACGTCGGCCAGCTGGTGCCCCTGGACGATCCGTTCTACCCCTACCAGACGGCGAAAATCGCCGCGGACGACCATCTGCGCGCGTCCGCACTGGGCTGGACCATCCTGGGCCCTGGGCGGCTCACCGAGGCGCCGGCATCCGGGAACGTCGGCACCGCCGAGCCCGAGCGCGGCGCGCCATCGGATACTTCGCGTGCCAACGTCGCGCGCGTGGCCGCCGAGGTTTTGGCCAACGAGTCGACCTTCGGGCGCACGCTCAATTTCGTCGACGGCGACGTTCCGATGCTTGATTGGCTGGCGCGTCCCGCTTAGCCTCGATCCACCGATCGGCTGGGGGCGCTGATTTGTTTCGTCGCTGGTCGGCGTTTTTGCTTTCGGGCTGGACTTATCGTCGGGCCTTCCGCCGGGGGTGTTCCACTGTGTTCCTGGTCGGGCCTTTCTCAGGCTGATGGGCGGGTTTCCTACGCTGCGGCAGGTGGCGCGTGGATGGTGGTGCTCAATGCCTCAAATACTCAAAGAACGCGTGCATCATGGGCAGGACGGTCTTGCCAAGCGCATTTTCAACCGCCGCGCCCTCGACGTTCATCACGATGTCGTTCACGCTGAACGAAAAGCCAAACACCACGAGTCCGACCGCGGTCAGGGTGGGGGACTCGCCGAGGCCGGCTGCGAACCCGAGCCCAACCGTGGTTCCTGCCATGGCGAGCATCGCTCTGAGCAAGGCCTTCCGCCCGCCCAGACGCGACAGGATCGAGGGCGCCAGCGCGAGGCCGAAGATCGAGCCGGCAGAGAGCCCGAACAGTAGTAGGCCGATAGTCGACGTCGAAAGGCCCATGCCGTCGCGAACGGCGGGTATTCGCGAAACCCAGGTGGCGAATCCCATACCGCACAAAGCGAAGACCGCGAAAACCGCGTTGCGCCAAGCCCGCGTCCCCACGGATCGTGCGCTCAGGGTGATTCGCACGGAGTACCTCCTGACGGCAGCGTGTATGGATGGGTCGCTTGCGGACGGATCCTGGACACGCGGAGCCTAGAGCCTTTGGAGGAGTTCCTTCCACACGGCGCGCCAGTGCGCCACGGCGACGGACGAGTCCAGCTTGGTGTGGTTGATGCCCAGTCGCGACTTGCCGTTCCCGATGGCACGGATATCCAGGCTGACGCGGCTTCCGTCGGCAAGGGGAACCCGCCAGTATCGCCACTTTTCCGTGGAGCTCGGTGTCGGTGGCCGCACCATCGGGACACCCCCGAATTCGGTGAGGCCATCCACCAAGGACCGCCACGCGGCGTTGGCTTCGTCCAGGGTTCGCGGATAGGTCTTGGAGACTCCCACTTGGAAATCGCCATTGCAGCACCGTCCGGGCTCACGCCTGGCGATCTCCTGCTCGTACGCTACGGCGACGCCCTGCGCCCACCATCCAGCGTTGCCCTCGCGGCCCTCCAGGAGGCGGTGGGCGCTGGCTTCGAGTTCCGCGTGGGTCAGTTCCCTTCCGCCCCACGCTTCCAGGTGCTCCACCCAAGCGGCCACTCGATCCCCGTGCCGTGTTCGATGGCCGCGGTATTGGTTGGCTTCGTCATAAAACCATCCTATGTACGATTTCGCCGGGTCGACAGCACAAGGCGTCGACCCGGACCAAGTGCCCCCGGCGCGACTCGAACGCGCGACCGGCAGATTAGAAGGCTGCTGCTCTATCCAGCTGAGCTACGGAGGCGTGCGCCGCCATGGCGCGCATCCATTCTAAGCATGCGGCGGGGGCAGCTGCCGACGCCACACTCCCTCCACCGGTGCGGCGGTGGGACGGGTTTCATCCGTTTGTCCACAAATCCCGGGGCCGGTCTGTGGAATGTCCCTCGCCTTGCCAAGAATTGGGGGGAAGGCGGCACCGCCTTCGCAGCTCGTCAACGATGGAGGACACGATGAAGGAACGCATAACCGTGAGCGGATTCGTCGCCACTGAACCCGAACAGGCAGTGGCCAACGAGAGGATGATGGTCTCGACTTTCCGGATCGGTACCACGGAGCGGATCCGCGATTGGGAGAGTGGCGCGTGGCGGGACGGCCACACCAACTGGTTCACCGTCAAGGCATTTCGCGATTTGGCGCGGAATGTCCTCGCCTGTGTCCATCAGGGGGAGCCCGTGGTCGTGACGGGCAATCTGAAGGTCAAGAAATGGAGACGCGAGGACGGCACCAACTTCACGTTCGTCGAGCTGGAGGCCGACGCTATCGGCCACGACCTCGCGTGGGGAACCACCAAGCTGATCCGAACCCGATTCCCTCGGCAGCAGGCGCCGGACGACGGTCCCACCGCGGGCGAGCCGACCGACGGCGCCGGCGGCGAGTTGCTCGATCCGGAGACGGGAGAACTCGTCTCCGCGGGACCCGGGTCCCCATCGACCGTCGAATCGGACGAGACGTGGAAGGGCGGGGACGACCCGGTAACCGAGGAGGAGGGGCAGGCGGCCTGAAGTGCGTCCCGACCCGGCCGTGGCCGGGCCGCGCGAATCCCGCGGTCCGGCGGCGTGCGGTCGCCGCAGTCATCCCGTTGGAGTTCGGTGGGCGTCCGTGTACCCGCGGATGTGGGGAATGGCGCCCCACCGACTAGCCTTGATTGCATGGCGGAATTCATTTACACGATGACCAAGGCCCGCAAGGCCGTAGGCGACAAGGTCATCCTCGACGACGTAAGCATGTCCTTCTACCCGGGCGCCAAGATCGGTGTGGTCGGGCCGAACGGCGCGGGTAAGTCGACGATCCTCAAGATCATGGCCGGGTTGGACACCCCGTCGAACGGTGAGGCTCGGCTCAGCCCCGGATACACGGTGGGCATCCTGTTGCAGGAGCCACCGCTGAACGAGGACAAGACGGTCCTGGGCAACGTCCAGGAGGGTGTGGGGGAAATCTACGAAAAGATCACCCGCTTCAACCAGATCTCCGAGGAGATGTCCAGCCCGGACGCCGATTTCGACGCCCTGCTCGAGGAGATGGGCAAGCTGCAGGAGGCCATCGACGCCGCCGACGCCTGGGACATCGACTCCCAGCTCGAACAGGCCATGGATGCCTTGCGCTGTCCGCCGGGCGACTCGGACGTGACCGTGCTCTCGGGCGGTGAGCGCCGCCGAGTCGCGTTGTGCAAGCTCCTGCTCCAGAAGCCGGACCTCCTGCTCCTCGACGAGCCGACCAACCACCTCGACGCCGAGTCGGTCCTCTGGCTCGAGCAGCACCTCACCGCGTACCCCGGTGCCGTCTTGGCCGTGACCCACGACCGGTACTTCCTGGACCACGTCGCGCAGTGGATCGCCGAGGTCGACCGCGGTCGCTTGATCCCCTATGAGGGCAACTACTCCACCTACCTGGAAAAGAAGCGCGAGCGCCTCGAAGTCCAAGGCAAGAAGGACCAGAAACTGGCCAAGCGCCTCTCCGAGGAGCTCGATTGGGTTCGCTCCAACTCCAAGGGGCGCCAGACCAAGTCAAAGGCACGTCTGTCCCGCTACGAGGAAATGGCCGCGGAAGCAGAGCGCACGCGCAAGCTCGACTTCGAGGAGATCCAGATACCGCCGGGACCGCGCCTGGGCAGCCAGGTCATCGAGGCCAACAAGATCCGGAAGGGCTACGGGGACCGCGTCCTGATCGAGGACCTTTCCTTCTCGCTGCCCCGCAACGGCATCGTCGGGGTCATCGGCCCCAACGGCGTCGGAAAGTCGACCCTCTTCAAGACGATCGTGGGAATGGAGGACCTCGACGATGGATCGCTGAAGGTCGGCGACACCGTCAAGATCTCCTATGTCGACCAGAGCCGCGGCGGTATCGACCCGAACAAGAGCCTCTGGGAGGTCGTGTCGGAGGGGAACGACTTCATCCAGGTCGGCCAGGTCGAAATGCCTTCCCGCGCCTACGTCTCGGCCTTCGGTTTCAAGGGCCCGGACCAGCAGAAGAAGGCGGGGGTTCTCTCCGGTGGCGAGCGCAACCGCCTGAACCTGGCGTTGACCCTCAAGGAGGGCGGCAACCTGCTGCTCCTCGATGAGCCCACCAACGACCTGGACGTCGAGACGCTGTCCAGCCTGGAGAACGCGTTGTTGGAGTTCCCCGGCTGTGCCGTCGTGGTCTCGCACGACCGCTGGTTCCTGGACCGGGTAGCGACGCACATCCTGTCGTATGAGGGCACCGACGAAGACCCTGCGAACTGGTACTGGTTCGAGGGCAACTTCGAAGCCTATGAGGAGAACAAGATCGAGCGGCTCGGACCGGACGCGGCCAAGCCGCACCGTGTCACGCACCGCCGCCTCACGCGCGACTAGTCCTGGCCCGGCAGGGCGAGAAGCGGGAGCCGGCGGGACGTCCTCACGGACGGACCGCCGGCTCCCGTCGTTTGCGCCGCGGACCGGGCTCAGGCGTTCGGCGGCACCCGCACCATCCCTTCTTGTGCCACCGTTGCCACCAGCTGTCCCGAGCGGTCGTAGAACCGTCCCTCGCACAGCCCTCGGGCGCCCGAGGCACTGGGGCTCTCCTGCACGTAAAGCAGCCACTCGTCGACACGAACCGGCCGGTGCCACCACATCGCGTGGTCGAGGCTGGCGACGCTCATGCCTGGCGTGACCCATGGCAGCCCGTGACGCCGAAGCACCGACTCAAGCAGCGTGTAGTCGCTGCCGTATGCGAGGGCTGCTCGATGGAGGGCTTGGTCGTCGGGCATGGCTCCGAACGTCTTCATCCAGACCGCGTTGGTTGGTGTTCGCTGTTCGCGGCCCTGCGGCGCCTCGATGTAGAGCGGGGCGTCCACGTAACGGATGTCAAAGGGTCGGTTGAACGCCCAATCACGCGCCACGGGATGGTCGAAGTGCCTGAGCAGGTCGGCGGTCGTGGGAAGGCTGTCCGGATCCGGCATGCCCTCGGGCATGGCGGACTGGTGCTCGAGGCCGTCGGACGGTTCCTGGAACGAGGCGATCATGGACAGTATGGGCTGGCCGTCCTGGTAGGCGTGGACGCGCCGCGCCGAGAACGAGCGTCCGTCGCGCAGCCGCTGAACGCCGAAGGTGATCGGCTTGAGCGCGTCGCCCGGACGCAGAAAATACCCGTGCATCGAATGGATGGGCCGCCCAGCGTCAACCGTGCGGCTGGCTGCCACCACCGATTGTCCCAGGACCTGCCCGCCGAACACGCGTTGCCGGGGTTGATCGGGCGACCTGCCGATGAAGATGTCCTCGTCGGTGCGAGCCTCGGGGTCACCCGCCAGATCAAGCAAGTCCGTCAGTATGGCGGTGATGTCGCGATCCGGCACGATTACTCCTCGGTAGGCAGGCTGTTCGCTCGACAGTATCCGCGCCACGGCATGCGCATCAACCGCAACGCGGGCCATGGGTGTGCCAACGGGGTGCCGCTAATGAAAGCATGGGGGAATGCATACCGACTCGCTGACGCTTGCGGACCACGAATCAGTGGCCGACCTCCACACGTTCCTTTCCCGTGCTCGAACGCTCGGGGACGCGGAGGCCCGACTCCAGGCGACAGGAGATGCCTTGGCGGTCTACGTGCCCGTCCTGCACCCGGACAGCCTGGGCAGTGCGGTTCCAACCATCCTTGGTCTGCGCATCGCCCGACTGGAGGGACACCGCGCGGACGGGGTCGATGCCGTGTACAAGCTCGGCGCCCTAACGGACCGCCTGGCCCGCATGGCCGGTGGCTCGGTGGAGCTTCAGCTGCCGCCCGCCGAGGCGCAGGCGGCGTGGGCGGGCGTGGCGCCACCACGCCAGGGATGGGTGAAGACCGAGCAATACGACGACGACGCGTTGCGTGCCGTAGCCAGCGAGGGCATGGGGGCGGTCGCCGCGGCGGTGCCGGACAACTCCGGTCTGCCGGTCGTCGCCACAGTGCGCAGCAGGATCTGGTCCAGCCCTTCGAACTTCGGCGACCTCCCCGCTGGTGCCGCGTTCGCCGCCGAACTGCTGGGATTCCTGCGGCCCGCGGGAAGCAGCCTCCTGTTTTCGAACGGCCGGTGGCGGCGCCTGAGCAGCGCGGGCGGACACGTCCTCGTGCGCGTGGCGGCGCAATTGGACTGACGCAAAACGGGCTACGCCCGGCAGCGCGTCAGTGCTTTCGCCACCTAGTCCGGGGTGTTCTGCAGCGAATGCGCGGCGCGGTCGAAGTAGTCCCACAGCGTGGCCTCCTGCAGCGGGGGCAGCTCAAGGGAGTCCAAGGCGGCCCTCATGTGGCGCAGCCAGGTGTCGCGGGCCTTCGAATCGACCGCGTAGGGCATGTGGCGCATCCGCAACCGGGGGTGGCCACGTCGTTCGCTGTAGGTGGTGGGTCCTCCCCAGTACTGCTCCAGGAAGAGCTGTAGCCTGACGGCGGCCGGACCCAAGTCCTCTTCCGGGTACATCGCACGGAACTCGGGATCGGCCGCGACGCCCGCATAGAACCGTTCGGTCAGCTTCCGGAATGTCTCCGAACCGCCGACCTGCGCATAGAACGATCCGTCGTAGTCGGGGCTCTGGCCCTCTTCGCCAGTGCTCGGGCCTGCCGGCGCGTCAGATGTCGCTGGTCCACGCGGAACCAGTCGGGCCTGGGCGATCGGACGGCCGAGGCCGCTCGAGGGAAACAAGGGCCCCGCGACGGGGGACTGCGGTCCGGGCTGGGGGATGTTGTTCAAGGCTTCCTTCCCTGGGGTGGCGGTGGATATGCCACCCATCCAGCGTACCGCGGTCCGCTTTCCCTCGTCCCGCCCGTCAGGCCGTGCTCGGGTCCACGGGGTGGTGGAGAACCGGGAAGTTCACGCTGCGCGCAATGAAACAGACCGCATTCGCCTCCCCGTGCAGCGTATCTGCCAGTCCGCGCTGCGATTCGTCCGCCAGAACCACACGTGGCCGCAGCCGCGCTTCGGTGAATTCGCCGCTTCCGTCGCGGTTGAGCCGCATGGTGCCGATGGCGGCATCGCTGTAGCCCGTGACCACCACGCCGTTCTTCACGGCGATGTGGAGGTAGGAGAGCATGTGGCACTGGGCGAGGGCTGCCAGAAGCAGCTGCTCGGGGTTCCAGCGGTCCCGGTCGCCGTGGAACGTCGGGTCCGCTGTGCCGGCGAGATCCGGGAGGCCGTCCGCGGACACCACATGGTCGCGTCCGTAGGCACGGTATCCCGTGGTGCCTGCCTCGCGGGCGCCCGTCCAGATGACGTCGATGGCATAGGAGTGGAGGCCAAGGTTGGATTTCATGGCGCCAGCCTAACCACGGCCGTCGGCGGCCTGGGCCGCCAGGGCGCGGGCCACCGCGTCCTGGCTTTCCATAACCAACCGCCTCAGCGCCGGGCTCTCGTCGCCGAGTCCCTCAAGGAACCTGTTTGTGAGGTCCAGGGTCTCGTCCGAGGTCTGGGCCAACGGAAACAGGCCGACCACGATCTGCTGGGCGATCTCGTAGCTCTTGTCGTCCCACACGTCGCGGATCACGGAGAAGTATTCCCGGGCAAACGGCGCCAGCAGCGCAGGATCGTGCGTCCGAGAGAAACCGGTGATCGCACTGCGTTGCTGCGTGTTGGACAGCTTTCCGCCGGTGACCACCGCGTCCCACGCGGCCCGCTTCGCCTCGGCAGTGGGAAGCGCGGCCTTGGCCAACTCTGCCGCAAGCTGGCCGCTCGCCGTGTTGTCGCGCGCCAGCTCCGCGTCTATTTCGGCCTGTGCGGCGCGTCCCCCGGCCACCAGGGCAGCCAAGAGCTCCCACCGCAGGTCCTGGTCCACGACTAGGCTGTCGAGTGGCCCCGTCCCTGCGTAGAGCCCCTCGACGGCGTCGAGCTGTCCGGTCGATCGCGACCGCAGTGCGAACGCCTTGGCGAACTGCAGTTGGCTGTCCGAGCCGGGAGCCGCCTCGCGGGCCAACGTCCACAGGGCGTCGGCGGCACCCACGGCGGTGGAGGCGCGCGCCCCCGGTGCCACGTAGTAGTCCAGAACCGTGCTGAGCTGGCGGAGGAGGACGAGAACGACGGAGGAATCCGATTCGGCCCCGATGTTGCGCAGGACCAGGTCCACGTAGTCCCGCGCGGCGGTCTCGCCGTCGCGGGCGGCGTCCCAGGCCGAACCCCACACCAGGGTCCGCGGAAGCGACTGCGCGAAGTCCTTCAGGTGCCGGTGGGCCGTATTGAGGGATGCAGGGTCCAGGCGTATTTTGGCGTAGGCCAGGTCGTCGTCGTTCACCAACACGAGTGCGGGCCGCGTACGTCCCACGAGTGTGGGGACATCTGTGCGTTCGCCGGCGACATCGAGCTCCTCTCGGTGCGTCCGGACGAGGCGGCCGGACGCGTCCAGCTCGTAGAAGCCGACGGCGAGGCGGTGCGGACGGATCGTCGGGTGCCCCGTCGTGGCGGACTGTTCGATGGAGAAGGCGGTGATCGTGCCGGCGTCGTCAATCTCGATGCGGGGGACCAGCTTGTTCACCCCGGCGGTCTCCAGCCAGAGGCGTCCCCATTCCGATAGGTCGCGGCCGCTGGCCGTCTCAAGCTCCACCATCAGGTCCGCGAGTCCCGTGTTGCCCCACGCGTGCTTGCCGAAGTAGGCGCGTACGCCGGCCATGAACTCGTCCTGGCCCACCCACGCGACCAGCTGCCGGAGCACGGACGCGCCCTTCGCATAGGTAATGCCGTCGAAATTGACCTGTACGTCCTCCAGATCCCGGATCTCGGCGACGATCGGGTGGGTGGAGGGCAGCTGGTCCTGCCGGTAGGCCCAGGACTTCTCCATCGAGGTGAACGTGGTCCACGCCTGGGTGAATTCCGTGTTCTCCGCCGCCGCGAGGGTGGACATGAATTCGGCGAAGGACTCATTGAGCCAGAGGTCGTTCCACCAGCGCATGGTGACGAGGTCGCCGAACCACATGTGGGCCAGCTCATGGAGGACGGTGATGGCGCGGCGCTCGACCATGGCATCGGTGACCTTGGAACGGAAAACATAGGTTTCCAGGAACGTCACGGCACCGGCGTTCTCCATGGCACCGGCGTTGAATTCCGGAACGAAGAGCTGGTCGTACTTGGGGAAGGGATAGGGCGTGCCGAATTGCTTCTCGAAGAACTCGAACCCCTGTTTCGTCAGCGTGAAGATGTTCTCCGCATCCAGGTGCTCCATGATCGACTTGCGGGCGAAGACGCCCAGGGGCACCGTGCGTCCGTCCGCGCTTTGCAGTTCGTCCCGGACACACTCGTAGGGTCCGGCGATGAGCGCCGTGATGTAGGACGACATCGGAAGCGTCGGTTCGAAGGCCCAGACCGACGCGTCCGCGCCGGCGGGTGTCGGCGCCGGGCTGGGGGAGTTCGAAATGAGGTCCCAGTGGTTCGGCGCGGTCACAGTGAAGCGGAACGGGGCCTTCAGATCGGGCTGCTCGAATACGGCGAACATCCGGCGCGCGTCGGGGACCTCGAACTGTGTATAGAGGTACACCTCTCCGTCCACGGGATCCACGAAGCGGTGCAGCCCCTCGCCGGTGTTCATGTACGGGGCGTCGGCGACGATGCGAAGCTCGTTCGCTTCCGCCAGACCGTCCAGTTGGATCCGCACGCCGTCGGAAGCCACCCGCGGATCGAGGTCGCGGCCGTTCAGTGTCACGGAGTGGACGGTATCGGTGACTGCGTCGATGAATGTGGACGCCCCTTCGCGCGCCGCAAACCGAACGGTCGTCGTCGTACCGAACGTGCGTTCGCCGCGGGTGACGTCGATCTCCACGTCGTAGCCGTCGACGCGCAGCAGAGCGGCACGTGCGCTGGCCTCTTCGCGGGTGAGATTCAATCCAGGCAAGGCGGGCCTCCAGGGTTTCGTCCGCGGGCGGACTCGGCGGACACCTTGTGAAAGAGTCCTTGAACATTGAGAACATTCTCGCATCCGAAACCGCGACACGCGCGGTAACGACTCGCGGGCCTTGAGTAGGCTCGGCCCATGAACGCATTCACCCCGCCGCCCTCCTTCACCACGCGCCCCACCCTGCGGGGAGGCTTCGGCATGGTCTCTTCGACGCACTGGATCGCCTCCGCGTGCGCGCAGGCCGTCCTGGAGCGCGGCGGGAACGCTTTCGACGCGTCCGTGGCGGGCGGCTTCGTCCTGCACGTCGTGGAGCCGCACCTGAATGGGGCGGGCGGCGACATGACGGCCATCGTCAGCGCCCACGGCTGCTCCCCGAAGGTGCTGATGGGGCAGGGACCGGCACCGGCCGGGGCCACCATCGAACATTTCCGGGCAGAGGGCCTGGACATGGTTCCCGGATCCGGAGCCCTTGCCGCCGCCGTGCCCGGAGCGGTGGACGCATGGCTGCTGCTCCTGCTTGAACGCGGCACGTGGGAACTCCGCGACGTGCTGGCGTACGCCATCGACTACGCCCGCGGGGGACACCCGATTTCCGGGAGAGCCGCAGCCACCGTCGGAGCCGTTGCCGGTTTGTTCCGCGAGCACTGGCCATCCTCCGCCGCGCTCTGGATGCCCGAAGGCGTCCCTCCGCGCGAAAACCAACTGGTCCGCAACCCGGCGTACGCGGATACGCTCGAGCGGCTGATCGAGGCCGGCGGTCGGCCGGAACACGCCGGCGGCGCCGGCATCGGTCCTGATGAGGGCGAGCCGGGCCGCCGGGCACGGATCGAGGCCGCCCGCCGGGAATGGGCCGACGGCCTCGTCGCCAACGCCGCCGGCGCCCTCGCCGGGACGGTCCACCGGCACTCCACCGGCACCGACCACCGCGGCGTCATCACGGCGGCGGACTTCGCGGGGTTTCGCGCCTCTTTCGAGCCGGCGGCCATGCTCGAGTTCCGGGGGACCACTCTCGCCAAGACGGGGCCCTGGGGGCAGGGGCCCGTGCTGCTCCAAACCCTGGCGATCCTCGCGGGGTTCGGGGACGAGCGGCTCGACCCGTCCACGGAGCTCGGCGCCCACACCATTCTCGAGGCGCTCAAGCTGGCGATGGCGGACAGGGACGCCTACTACGGCGACCCAGCGGAGCCGGAGGCGGTTCCGCTGCGGATCCTGCTCTCGGAGAACTACGCGGCCCAGCGGCGCGGCTTGATCGGTGATGCGGCTTCCCACGAGTTCCGACCCGGGTCCGTTCCGGGCCACACGGCCTATCTGCCGCCGTTGGCGACCGAGGCCGAATTCCGCGCATCGACCGCGGGCGCGGAGGGTGAGACCGGAGCCGCCGGCGAACCGACCGTGTCGCGACTCGGTGAGACCAGGGGGGACACCTGCCACATCGACGTCGTGGACCGTTGGGGAAACATGGTCGCCGCGACGCCGTCGGGCGGCTGGCTACAGTCCTCGCCGACCATTCCCGAGCTCGGTTTCTGCTTGGGAACCCGGCTCCAGATGGCCTGGCTGGACCCGGATGCGCCGTCCGCGCTCCGTCCCGGCGGCAGGCCCCGCACCACGCTGACGCCGACGATGCTCCTACGCGACGGACGGCCCGTCGCCGCCCTCGGCTCGCCTGGTGGCGACCAGCAGGACCAGTGGCAATTGCTCTATCTGCTTCGCACGATCGTCGGCGGCTACACCGCGCAGGAGGCCGTCGACGCGCCGATGTTCCACACCACCTCGGTCGCCGGGTCCTTTTGGCCGCGCACGTGGGAACCGGGCGGCGCGGTGGCCGAAGACCGGCTCGGCGGGGACGTCGTCGCCGGACTGCGGCGACGCGGGCACCGGGTATCGTTGGCGGGGGAGTGGGCGCTGGGACGGATGTGCGCAGTCGGCAGGGAATCGGACGGAACGCTGTACGCGGCGGCCAACCCGCGCGGCATGCAGGGATACGCGGCGGGCCGGTAACATGGGGCGCATGCGCATCCACATCGCCACCGACCACGCCGGTCTCGAGCTCAGCGCCCACCTCGTTGGGCACCTCACCGCAGCCGGCCACGACGTCGTCGACCACGGCCCGAGCACGTACGACGCCGAGGACGACTACCCGGCGTTCTGCATCAACGCGGCGGTGGCGGTCATTGCGGACCAGAAGGGTGGCGTCGACTCCTTAGGCATCGTCCTGGGCGGATCGGGAAACGGCGAGCAAATAGCCGCCAACAAGGTCGCCGGGGTGCGCGCGGCGTTGGCCTGGAACCTCGATACCGCGCGGCTTTCGCGCCAGCACAACGATGCGAACGTCGTGGCCGTGGGCGGACGGCAACACTCGTTGGAGGACGCGACCGCCATCATCGACGCCTTCCTGGACGAGCCCTTCAGCAACGCCGAGCGCCACGTCCGCCGGATCGGCAAGATCGCCGCGTACGAGACGAGCGGCGTCGTCGTCGACTAGCAGTGCCCGAGGGACATTCGATCCACCGTCTGGCCCGCCAGTTCAACGATGTCTTCTCCGGGTCCGTCGTGGCAGTCACGAGCCCGCAGGGACGTTTCGGCAGCGGTGCGGCGCTGATCGATGGCGCGTCGTTCGCGACGGCCCGTGCGCACGGCAAGCAGCTCTTCCTCGAGTTCAACAACGGGCTGGTCCTCCGGGTGCACCTGGGCCTCTACGGAGCATGGGAGTTCGGGGGCGACGAGACTTTCCGCGGCGCCTCGAGCATCGGCGCGCCACGGCGAATCGGGGAACGCGAAACCCACGACGACGGCGCCCGCCCCGCCTATGCGGGCCCGCCTCCTGTTATTGGCCAGGTCCGGGCACGCTTTGTTGCCCGGCATGGCTGGGCCGATCTGCGCGGCCCGTCCGCCTGCGAGGTGCTCACCACCGCTGAAGCCGCCCTGGTGCGGGCGCGTCTTGGTCCCGATCCGCTGGCGGACGGCGCACCGCAGGAGGGCCGCGAGGAGTTCGTGCGCCGCGTGAGCGGCACGTCGACTGTGGTTGCCACCCTGCTGATGGACCAGTCCGTGGTGTCGGGCATCGGGAACATCTACCGCGCCGAATGCCTGTACCGCCTCGGACTGCATCCGCGCACCCGCGGCGTGGACCTCCTCCCCGGGCAGGCCGCGGACCTGTGGGACGAGGTGGCCTCGGCCATGGCGGACGGCGTCGCGGACGGCCGGATTGTCACAACCGCGGCGGGAGACCGTCCCGCCGGAAATCGTCATCGGGTTTCGGGGGAGGACGCCCACTACGTTTATCGGCGGCAGGGGCTGCCGTGCCGCCGCTGTGGAACCCCTGTCGCGCTGGAGAGCCTCGGTGGGCGAAAGCTCTACTGGTGCCCGCGCTGCCAGCCGGCGGGGATCTGAGCGAAACCCGGAGGTTGGCATCGCGAGATGGTCGGCAACGCAAAAGGCCGCGATCCGTTGGATCGCGGCCTTTTCCCTTGGAGGGGATGACGGGAATCGAACCCGCGTAATCAGTTTGGAAGACTGAGGCTTTACCATTAAGCTACATCCCCACGACGGCCGCCCGGCGTGGAAGCTGAGTCCCTCGGCCTCGGCGGCGCAGGAACAACAGTAGCACCAGCCCGGCCGCGGCACGAATCGGCTGTCGGATTGCCCACGGCCATGATTAGTGCTTGGGCTTTTTATCTGCGTAAACTGGCATCTGCACTTCTCGGGGTGTAGCTCAGCTTGGCTAGAGCGCGCGCTTTGGGAGCGTGAGGTCGCAGGTTCAAATCCTGTCACCCCGACTCTGTAACTTGATCCCTCATGGTGGTCCATCGCGAGGGTGATAAACCCAGTCAGTCCACGATTAGACAATCAGGAGATCTACGCTGTGAAGAGCGCCGTCGAAAACATCACCCCGACCCGGGTCAAGCTCAACGTCGAGGTTCCCCTCGAGGAACTCCAGCCGAGCATCGATGAGGCGTATAAGAGCATCGCCCAGCAGATCCAGGTCCCCGGCTTCCGCAAGGGCAAGGTCCCGAACCGCCTGATCGACCAGCGCGTCGGCCGGGGCTATGTTCTGGAGACCGCCGTCAACGACGGGCTGAACGGCTTCTACCAGCAGGCCATCAGCGAGTCCGAGCTCATCCCGCTCTCGCGTCCCGAGGTCGAGATCACCGAGGTTCCGCAGCCGGACAAATCCGAGGGCCAGCTGGTCTTCCAGGTCGAGGTCGACGTCCGTCCGACCATCGAGCTGCCGGACTACGCGGGTCTCGAGGTCCAGGTCGACGCCGTCGCCGCCTCGGAGGACGACGTCCAGACCGCCCTGGACGAGCTGCGCGGCCGTTTCGGCACACTCAAGGTCGTGGAGCGTCCCGTTGCCGACCAGGATTTCATCACTCTCGACCTCACCGCCAAGGTGGGCGACGAGGAGGTTGATTCCGCGACCGGCCTGTCCTACCAGGTGGGTTCCGGCACGATGCTCGAGGGCATGGACGAGGCCGTCGTGGGCCTTTCCGCCGATGAGGACGCGGTTTTCGAGACCAAGCTGGCCGGCGGCGAGCACGCAGGCGAGACCGCGCAGGTCAAGGTCGTCGTCACGGCCGTCAAGGAGCGCGAGCTCCCCGAGGCAAACGACGACTTCGCGCAGCTCGCCTCCGAGTTCGACACGATCGCCGAACTGAAGGAGGACCTCGCGAAGCAGGCCTCCGAGGGCAAGCTCGTGGACCAGGGCGTTCAGGCACGCGACCTGGTCATGGACAAGCTCGTCGAGCTCATCGAGGTTCCCGTCCCGGAATCCGTCGTGGCGGAGCAGGTCGAGCAGCACTTCGCCCAGGGCGGCCACACCGAAGGGGAGGACCACGACAGCGAGGAGCACCGCGCCGAGGTCCAGACCAACACGGAGCGCGCCTTCCAGAACGAGGTCATCCTCGACAAGATCGCCGAGAAGGAAGAGATTGGCGTCGAGCAGTCCGAGCTCATCGACTACATCGTGCAGTCGGCCAGCCAGTACGGCATGGACCCGAACCAGTTCGCCCAGATGCTCGACGGCGCCGGCCAGGTTCCGATGATGGTCGGCGAGGTTCGCCGCCGAAAGGCCCTCGCGAAGGTCCTCGAGTTGGCCAAGGTCACCGACAGCGACGGCAACGTCGTCGACCTGACCGACTTCGTGCGCCCCGCCGGCGAGACCGGCACCGCCGGATCCGTCTCCTCGGCATCTTCCGCCTCGTCCGCGTCCGCGGCGTCCGCCGAGTAGTTGTCCAGGCCCCCGGGCCGCAACGTGTGGGGCCGTCCGCAGGGACGGCCCCACACGCGTTTAAGCCCGCCGCGATTACCGCGTTTGGGGGTATGCGCCGTCAGCGAACAGTTCCGCATCCTACGCCCCGACCCGAATCACAGGCAGTAGTCTCAAGGAAAGTAAGCGAGCTTGATGTCCGCGGTCGATGACCGCGGCGAATGGCACCACGGAGAGGTATTCGAGCATGTCCAAGGAATCCCGCACCCCCACGATGGCTTCCGTAGATCCGGCCGGCCGCGAGGACTACATCTACAACCGTCTCCTGAAGGAGCGCATCATCTGGCTGGGGACCGAGGTGGCTGACGAGAACGCGAACGCCATCTGCTCCCAGCTGCTGTTGCTCTCGGCCGAGGACCCCGAGAAGGACATCTACCTGTACATCAACT
Source organism: Arthrobacter arnarulunnguaqae (assembly GCF_051262515.1). Classification (NCBI taxonomy): domain Bacteria; kingdom Bacillati; phylum Actinomycetota; class Actinomycetes; order Micrococcales; family Micrococcaceae; genus Arthrobacter; species Arthrobacter arnarulunnguaqae. Next base: position 328,695 of record NZ_JBIMER010000003.1, read on the forward strand.
CTCCCGGCGGTTCGATCACCGCCGGCATGGCGATTTACGACACGATGAACTACATCCCGAACGACGTCGTCACCGTCGCCACCGGACTCGCCGCCTCGATGGGCCAGTTCCTGCTGTCCTCCGGCACCAAGGGCAAGCGTTATGCGACGCCGAACGCCCGCATCCTGATGCACCAGCCCTCCGGCGGCATCGGGGGCACGGCATCCGACATCCGCATCCAGGCGGAACTGATCCTGCACATGAAGAAGGTCATGTCCGATCTGACGGCCGAGCAGACGGGGCAAACCCTCGAGACGATCCTTCGGGATAACGACCGCGACAAGTGGTTCACCGCAGCACAGGGTCTGGAGTACGGCTTCTTCGACCACATCGCCGAGAGTTCCGTCAGCGTATCCGGTGGCGGCGGAGTCCAGCAGTAGCCCCGACAGGCGCCGAGCAACCACCACAGATTCCCAGGAGAGAACAATGAACTTCAACGGCTACGGAACCGCCGGACAGCTGCCTTCCGCCCGCTACATCCTGCCCCAGTTCGAGGAGCGGACGCCCTACGGCTTCAAGCGCCAGGACCCCTACGCGAAGCTTTTCGAAGACCGCATCGTGTTCCTTGGTGCGCAGGTCGACGACGCGTCCGCCGACGACGTCATGGCCCAGCTGCTGGTCCTTGAGTCGATGGACCCGGAGCGTGACATCACGCTCTACATCAACTCGCCCGGCGGGTCGTTCACCGCAATGACCGCCATCTACGACACGATGCTCTTCATCCGTCCCGAGGTGCAGACGGTCTGCCTCGGGCAGGCCGCCAGCGCCGCCGCCGTCCTTCTGGCCGCCGGAGCCCCGGGCAAGCGGCTCGCGCTGCCGAACGCCCGCGTCCTGATCCACCAGCCGGCCATGGGCGGAGGCGAGCGCGGCACCGCCACGGACCTCCAGATCCAGGCGGAGGAAGTGATGCGGATGCGCACCTGGCTCGAGAACGCGCTGTCCTCGCACAGCAACAAGTCCGCCGAACAAGTCGGGATGGACATCGAGCGCGACCTGTATATGACGGCGGACGGCGCCAAGGACTACGGCCTGATCGACGAGGTCCTGACACCGCGAAAGATCAAGCCACAGCCGATTACGACGTAGCGGCCAGTGCGGGGGGCGGACCGGCGAATGCGGCAACCCGCTCCGCCTTCCCCCAAACTGTCGGTGACCTGACCTACAGTTGGTTGTGTTGAATTCCGCGGCCGTTTCGGGCCGTGGACCGGTATCAAGTTAGGGGTCGAGCGAGATGGCACGAATGGGTGAGAGCTCAGATCTGGTCAAGTGCTCCTTCTGCGGCAAGAGCCAGAAGCAGGTTCGGAAGCTCATCGCCGGCCCCGGTGTGTACATCTGCACGGAGTGCATCGAACTGTGCAACGAGATCGTCGAGGAGGAGCTGGCCGAGGTCGAGGAGGGCGTCGACTTCGAACTTCCCCGCCCGCGCGAGATCTTCGACTCCCTGCAGGAGTATGTGATCGGCCAGGAAGGCGCGAAGCGTTCGCTGGCTGTTGCCGTCTACAACCATTACAAGCGCATCCAAGCCGGAACCGCGCCCAAAGCCGCGAGTCTGGGCGAGGATCCGGCCCACGCGCTCGACGACGTGGAGGTCGCCAAATCCAACATCCTGTTGATCGGCCCCACCGGTTGCGGCAAGACGTACCTGGCGCAGACCCTGGCCCGTCGACTCAACGTCCCCTTCGCCGTCGCGGATGCCACCGCGCTGACGGAGGCGGGCTACGTGGGTGAAGACGTGGAGAACATCCTCCTCAAGCTTATTCAGGCCGCCGACTACGACGTGAAGAAGGCCGAGCAGGGCATCATCTACATCGATGAGATCGATAAGATCTCCCGTAAGAGCGAAAACCCCTCCATTACACGTGACGTCTCCGGCGAGGGGGTGCAGCAGGCGCTGCTGAAGATCCTCGAGGGTACTGTGGCCTCGGTGCCACCCCAGGGAGGGCGCAAGCACCCCCACCAGGAATTCATCCAGATCGACACCACGAACGTCCTCTTCATAGTCGCCGGCGCCTTCGCCGGGCTTGAGGAGATCATCGGATCGCGGGCCGGTCGCAAGGGCATCGGTTTCGGCGCGCCGTTGACCGCGCTGAAAAGCGAGGCCGCGTCCTACTCGGACGTCCGTCCAGAGGACCTGCTGAAGTTTGGCTTGATCCCCGAGTTCATCGGCCGTTTGCCCGTGATCACCACCGTGGAGAAGCTCGACAAGGACGCCCTCATCAAGATCCTGACCGAGCCCAAGAACGCCCTGGTCAAGCAATACCAGAAGATGTTCCGAATCGACGGCGTCGAGTTGAGTTTCGACGAGAGCGCCTTGGACGCCATCGCCGACATGGCGCTTGAACGCGGCACGGGCGCCCGCGGGCTGCGGGCGATTCTGGAGGAGACGCTCGGGACCGTCATGTTCGACCTGCCGGGCCGTGACGACGTCGCCGAGGTCGTCATCACGGCCGACGTGGTGATGAACGGATCCGAAGCCACGCTCATCTCCCACCAGGTCGCCACCAAGCGAAGGAACAAATCCGCCTAGCGGCGGCGTTGCACCCACGTGCGGCACCACATGCCGTGCGCCAGCCCGCGGGCGTCCCATGGGCCGCACGCGCACGAAGCCGAGGAGGCACAGTGTCCGAGAGCACCCACGTTGATTTCTGGTTCGATCCGATCTGCCCGTTCGCCTGGGCGACATCCCGCTGGATCCTCGAAGTCGAGAAGGTCCGGCCCATCGACATCTCCTGGAATGTCATGAGCCTGGCCGTGCTCAACGAAGGCCGCGACCTCCCGGAAAACTACCGTAAGTCCATGGACAACGCATGGGGGCCCGTGCGCGTGGTCATCGCGGCCGCCGCCGCCCACGGTGATGACGTCGTCGGACCGCTCTACACGGCCATGGGAACGCTCTTCCACCACGAGAAGGTCGAAGATCGCTCTGAGGTCGTCGTCCGGGCGCTGGAGACTGTAGGCCTTCCCGCCGAGCTGGCGTCCGCTGCCGATTCCGATGCCCACGACGGCGCACTGCGCGAGAGCCACAATGCGGGCATCTCCCAAGTGGGGGAGGACGTCGGCACGCCGGTGCTCTCGCTCAATGGCACGGCCTTCTTTGGTCCGGTCATCACCCGCGTACCTTCCGGTCAGGAAGCGGGCGAGCTGTTCGACGCGGCCGTGACCCTCGCGGGCTACCCGCACTTCTTCGAGCTCAAGCGCACCCGCACCGAGAGCCCCGAGTTCGATCTCTCGGCCCTGGACACCACCGCCGCAAACTCCTGACCTCGCGACATTCGTCAAGAGGGATGTCCCACAATGCTTTTTTGGGACACGCCGGGGAAGCCACGAAAACTTCGCCCGGGGGTTGTGTCCAGCCAGCCCCGGGGGTAGAACTATACGTACGCATCCCCATAAGATGCGGGAACGATCACCAATTCCGCAGAGACGGAATGGAGAGATCCTCTCCAGACCGACCGCCAGTAACGGGGCGGCAGGACCTGTAGGACCAGGAGATCGTCCGGTTCGACAATCGTTACAACAGAACCATGATGAGTCGAAGCCCCTCCGACGCGGAAACGCCGAAGGGGCTTCCCCTCGTTAAGGGGGCCCTTGTCGCCCGCCTCGGATCCGGCTCAGGCCTGCACCTGCTCCTCCGCGGACGCCAGCTCGACGCCGGTGACAGCGAGTTCGCCTTCGCCGGCGACCAGGGTCAGGTCACGTGCGTTTCCGGCAGCCAACAGGTCGCCAAGTCCGGCACGCAGTTGGTCCAGTTGCGGCGCGGGTGCCGTGACGATCCCGGCGAGAACCTCCGTGCGCTGTTTCACCTTGGCCTCGGACTTGGCCTTCCGGATCCCGCCCAACGCGATTCCAACGATGGGCAATACGCTCGCGTCGGCGCCCTCGACGGCGGCGGTCAGGTGTTCCGCGCCGGGCCACTCGGCACGGTGCACCGACCCGGACCGCCACCAGCCCCAGACTTCCTCTGTCGCGAACGGGAGGAACGGTGCGAGCAATCGGAGCACGGCGTCCAGCGTCGTCGCCAGAGCGGCCAGCACCGACGCCTGTTCCTCGTCGCCACGCGCCCCGTAGGCACGGTCCTTGATGAGCTCGACATAGTCGTCGGTGAACGACCAGAAGAACGATTCGGTGATCGAGAGGGCCCTGGCGTAGTCGTAGGCTTCGAAGGCCCTGGTCGACTGCTCGATGACGTCGGATAGACGCGTCAGCAGCGATTTGTCCAAGCCGTTCGTCACCACCGCGGCGTCGCCGGTGAGGACATTGGCCTCGGTCGCGCCCAGGTTCAGGACGAACTTCGACGCGTTCAGTAACTTGATGGCCAGGCGGCGGCCAATCTTCATCTGCGCGATCTCGTAGGCCGTGTCGGCGCCCAGTTTCGCGGATGCGGCCCAGTAGCGGACCGCGTCGGAACCGAATTCGTTGAGCACATCCGTCGGAACGACGACGTTGCCCTTGGACTTCGACATCTTCTTGCGGTCGGGGTCGAGGATCCACCCCGAAATGGCCGCATGCTTCCACGGCGCCGCACCATGCAGCGCATCCGCGCGGACGGCGCTCGAGAAGAGCCAGGTCCTGATGATGTCGTGTCCCTGTGGACGCAGGTCGAAGGGGAAGACCTTGGCGAAGAAGTCCTCGTCGCGACTCCAGCGACCCACGATCTGCGGAGTGAGCGACGACGTCGCCCAGGTGTCGAGAACGTCGGCGTCACCGATGAATCCGTTCGGCTGGTCGCGCTGCTCCGGCATGAATCCGGGTGCGGCATCGGCCGCCGGATCGACCGGCAACTGGTCGTCGCCCGGCAGGAGCGGGCGTTCGTAGTCCGGTTCGCCGGCGGCATCGAGCGGATACCAGACCGGGATCGGCACGCCGAAGAAGCGCTGGCGGGACACCAGCCAGTCGCCGTTGAGGCCGTTGACCCAGTTCGTGTAGCGGGACCGCATGAACTCCGGGTGGAACTCGATCTCCGAGCCGCGGCCGATCAGTCGCTCGCGGCGACCCGGGTCGCGGCCACCGTTGCGGATGTACCACTGGCGGGAGGTGACGACCTCGAGGGGCTTGTCGCCCTTCTCGAAGAAGTTCACCGGGTGCACGATCTTCTTCGGCTCGCCGTCGAGCAGGTCCGCGTCGGCCAGGAGCCGGACCACGGCTTCCTTGGCGGAGAACACGGTCTTCCCCGCGATCTCGGCGAACGCCTCGCGGCCCGCCTCGTCCGTGATCCACTCGGGAACGTCGGACGCCACGCGACCGTCACGGCCGATGATGGCACGGGTCGGCAACTCGAGTTCGCGCCACCAGGTGACGTCGGTCAGGTCGCCGAAGGTACACACCATGGCGATCCCCGAGCCCTTGTCCGGCTTGGCCAGCGGGTGGGCACGGACTTCGACCTCGACACCGAACACCGGCGAGGTCACTTTCTTGCCGAACAGCGGCTTGTAGCGTTCGTCGTCCGGGTTCGCGACCAGGGCCGCGCACGCGGCCAGCAGCTCGGGACGCGTTGTCTCGATGAAGATCTTGGTGCCGTCCTCGGCGAAGAACGGATAGCGGTAGTACGCGCCGGCGACTTCGCGGTCCTCCAACTCGGCCTGCGCGACGGCGGTCCGGAACGTCACGTCCCACAACGTCGGGGCCTCCGCCATGTAGGCGTCGCCCGCGGACAGGTTTCGCAGGAAGGCGCGCTGGGAGACGGCCCTCGACGTGTCGTCGATGGTGCGGTAGGTCAGGTCCCAGTCCACCGAAAGGCCCAGGGTGCTGAAGAGGTGCTCGAAGACCTTTTCGTCCTCGACGGCCAGTTCCTCGCACAACTCGATGAAGTTCCGGCGGGAGACGGCGTCCCAGTCGCGCTGGTTCTTGGCAGGCTGCGCCGGGGGGCGGTAGGCGGCGTCGTACGCGATCTTCGGGTCGCAACGCACACCGTAGTAGTTCTGAACGCGGCGCTCGGTGGGCAGTCCGTTGTCGTCCCAGCCCATGGGGTAGAAGACGTTCTTGCCGCACATGCGCTGGTAGCGCGCCAGCACGTCCGTCTGCGTGTAGGAGAACATGTGTCCCACGTGAAGCGATCCGGAGGCGGTCGGCGGGGGAGTGTCGATCGAATAGACCTCCTCCCGGGTGGTGTCCGGATTGAACCTGTAGGTGCCCTCGTCGCGCCAGCGGCGGCCCAGGCTCTCCTCGAGGCCCTCCAGCGCCGGCTTGTCGGGAACGGAAACGGTCGCGGGCGTGTCTGTGCCCAAGGTGTCTTCAGCCATGGGCACCATTCTTTCACGCCGATGTGCCGGCCTCCCCCCGGAGCCGTGCTTGTCTTTGCTTCGCGTGACCTCGAACGGAACAACACGCCACACTAGGCTGGTTTCATGACTCAGAACACCACGCATGCAGCAGTTGTCACCGGCGCTTCCACGGGAATCGGCGATGCCACCGTCCGCGAACTGACCGCAAGAGGCTGGACCGTCTACGCGGTGGCGCGACGGGCCGAGCGCCTCGCCACGTTGGCCGCCGAAACCGGTGCCATCGCCGTGCCCACCGACATCACCGACGACGACGACGTCGCCGCGCTCCTCCGCGAGGTTGAATCCGGCGGCGGAATCGACACGTTGGTCAACATCTCCGGCGGCGCCCGGGGCGCGGACCCGGTGGGGGATGCGGACACGGCGGACTGGGACTGGATGTACCGCGTCAACGTCCTCGGCACCATGAAGGTGACCCGGGCCTTCCTTCCCATGCTCCGGACCAACGGGGAGGGCACCGTGCTGAACCTGACCAGCGTCGCTGCCTTGGTCAGCTACGAGGGCGGGGCCGGGTACAACGCTGCGAAGGCCGCGCAGCGGGCCATGACCCAGGCCCTGCGACTCGAGGAGGTCGGCAACAACCTCCGCGTCATCGAGGTCCTCCCCGGCATGGTGCAAACCGAGGAGTTCGCGCTGCGGCGCCTCGGCAACACGGAACGCGCCGAGGCGGTGTACGCCGGTGTCGCCAAACCGCTCGTGGCCGCCGACATCGCCGACATCGTCTCCTACGCCGTCAACGCGCCTCACCATGTCAACCTCGACGAGATCGTCGTCCGCCCCGTGGCCCAGGCCGCGGCGCACAAGGTCGTCCGCGGACAGGCGTGAGCCCCGAACGCACCGCGCCCGGGCCTGCGCTACACGTCGTTGCCTGCGCACACGGAACCGACAATCCAGACGGCCGGAGGCTGGTCGACGGGCTCCGCGACGACCTCTCCGGGGCCCTGCGCGAGGCAGGTATCCACGCCGTTGTCCACGAGGCCTACGTCGACGTCCAGCAGCCGGCGCTCCCGGACGTCCTCGCCGCCCTGCCGGCGGGGGATCGCGCGGTGGTCGCCCCGCTGCTCCTGTCCGAGGGTTTCCATACCGGGGTCGATATCGCGGAAGCGGTGGCCGGACGCGCCGGAACGACGGCCGCGGCGCCCATCGGCGCCGATCCGCGCGTGGCCGAGGTGCTGGCCGAGCGTCTGTTCGCCTCGGGTTTCGCTCCGGGGGACGCCGTGGTGTTGGCGGCCGCGGGCACCAGAATCGAAGCCGGGCAGCAGCAGGCCCGCCGCGTGGCCGACCTGCTCGCCGAACGGCTCGGGCAACCCGTGACGCCGGCGTTCTGTTCCGCCGCGTCGCCCTCCGTCGCGGCCGCGGTCGCAGATGCCCGTGCCTCCGGAGCCGCACGGGTGGGCGTGGCCAGCCACCTGCTGGCGCCGGGTTTCTTCCACGACCGGCTGTCGACGGTGGGCGCCGACTACGTCTCGGAGCCGCTCCTGCCGTCCGTCACAATCGCGTCATGTGTCGCCGGAAGACTCGCGGAATCCGATTTCGGGGGGTCCGCGGCATTCCAATAAGTCGCCATGTTCCGGCATGACGCAGTGGGTCGGGGCGGGGTCGCGGTCCCACGGGAGCCTCCCTAGGCTCGCAGTCATGACTCAGGCAACCGACACCCCGGCCCGCACACGGCCAGCCCGCCCGGCGTCCAAGCCACACGGACAGTGGAAGATCGACGGCACCGACCCCCTGAACGCCAACGAGGCGTTCAAACAGGAGGACAACGGGCTGAACGTGCGCGAGCGCATCGAAACCATCTATGCCCGCGACGGATTCGACTCCATCGACCCGGACGACCTGCACGGCCGATTCCGCTGGTGGGGCCTGTACACGCAGCGCAAACCCGGGATCGACGGCGGCAAGACAGCGACCCTGGAGCCGCACGAGCTCGAGGACCGCTACTTCATGCTGCGGGTCCGCATCGACGGTGGCGCCCTCAACGTGGAGCAATTGCGCACGATCGGTGGGATTTCGAAGGAGTTCGGCCGCGACACCGCCGATGTCACCGACCGCCAGAACATCCAGCTGCACTGGATCGATGTCGTGGACGTGCCCGAAATCTGGCGCCGACTGGAGTCCGTGGGCCTGAACACCACGGAGGCCTGCGGCGACGTGCCCCGCGTCATCCTGGGTTCGCCGGTCGCCGGCATCGCCAAGGACGAGATTCTGGACCCGACGCCGGCCATCCGCGAGATCGCGAACCGCTTCATCGGGGATCCGGAACTGGCGAACCTGCCGCGCAAGTTCAAGTCCGCGATCACCGGTCATCCGTCCCAGGACGTGGTGCACGAAATCAACGACATCTCCCTGGTGGGAGTGGTCCACCCGGAGCTTGGCCCGGGTTACGACCTGTGGGTTGGTGGCGGGCTTTCGACCAACGCGCGTTTGGCGGAACGTCTGGGCGCGTTTGTTCTTCCGTCGCAGGCCGCCGAGGTGTGGCACGGGGTATGCAGGGTCTTCCGGGACTACGGCTACCGGCGGTTGCGCAACAAGGCCCGGCTGAAGTTCCTGCTGGCGGACTGGGGCCCGGAGAAGTTCCGGCGGGTACTCGAGGAGGAATACCTCGGATACGCGATGCCGGACGGCCCGGGGCCGGCCGCGGCCACCACGCCGGGCGACCACGTGGGCATCCACGAACAGAAGGACGGGCGTTACTTCATCGGCGCCAGCCCCAGCGCCGGCCGGCTTTCCGGAACACTTCTGCTCCAGCTTGCGGACCTGCTCGAGCGGCACGGCTCCACCCGGCTTCGCACCACGCCGCACCAGAAGCTACTTGCCCTGGACATCCCGGCGGAGTCCGTCGAGGCTGCCGCCGCCGAACTGGACGCGCTCGGCCTGGAGACCGGTCCCTCCCTGTTCCGCCGGTCCGCGATCGCCTGCACCGGGATCGAATTCTGCAAGCTCGCCATCGTGGACACCAAGGACACGACGATCGCAGCCGTCTCCGAACTCGAGCGCCGCTTCGCGGACAAGAGCGCGGTGAGGCTGCCCGAAAGCCTGAGCCTGCACGTCAACGGCTGCCCGAACTCCTGCGCACGCATCCAGACCGCCGACATCGGGCTCAAGGGACAGCTCCTGCCGGACGGCAACGGGGGCCAAACGCCGGGTTTCCAGGTCCACCTGGGCGGGGGACTCGCGTCCTCCTCCCGCGGCGAGGCCGGGCTGGGTCGGACGGTCCGCGGTCTGAAGGTCACCGCCGCGGACCTGCCGGACTACGTTGAGCGCGTTCTCGAGAGTTACTCGGCAGGCAGCAACGAGGGCGAGTCCTTCGCCGAATGGGCGCACCGCGCCAAGGACGGGGATGTCGCATGAGCGCCCCGGCGAACACACCTAGCACGGTGCCCGGCAACCGCAACTCCGATAGGTCAGCCGCAGACCGCGAACTCGCTGCCGCCGGCGCCGCTGAACTGGGTTTCGACGCCGCGACCTCCGATGTCATCGCGTGGGTGGCCCGAAGCTTCGCACCCGCGGAGGTAGCCGTGGCCTGTTCCATGGCAGACGCCGTGTTGCCGGCGGTCGTCGCGCGTGAGCTCCCCGGGGTCGATGTCTTGTTCCTGGAGACGGGCTACCACTTCGCGGAAACGAGGGCCACCCGCGACCAGGTTGAATCCACCCTGGACGTCCGGATCGTCGATGTCCTGCCGGAACAGACGGTCCAGGAACAGGATGCGGCGCACGGGGCACGGCTGTACGAACGCGATCCCGCGACCTGCTGCCAACTGCGAAAGATGGCGCCGCTGGCCAAGGCGCTCTCCGGTTACCGGCTCTGGTTCACCGGAGTCCGCCGCGACGAGGCCCCCACCAGGACGAACACGCCTCTTGTGGTCTGGGACGAGGCGCACGGGCTGATTAAGGTGAACCCGCTGGCGGGCTGGAGCTTCGACGATCTCACGGGATACGCAGTGGACCACAAGGTCCCCGTGAACCTGCTCCTTTCCAACGGCTACCCCTCGATCGGATGCGCACCGTGCACCCGACCGGTGGCCCCCGGCGAGGACCCTCGGGCGGGGCGCTGGGCCGGGCTGGCCAAGACGGAGTGCGGCATCCACACCTAGCCGAACCGGCCTGACGCCACCGCACCGCAAGACCCCCACCCACCATCCGCCCACAAAACTTGCACCACCGACCAAAGGAGAGACCGATGAGCGCGGAAACGCACACGGCAGCGATCCCCGAAGCATCACCGGTTGCGCCGGTGCCGGGCGCCACCCCCGGCGTGCTGGAGGCCCTCGAGGCCGAATCCATCCACATCCTGCGTGAGGTCGTGGCCGAGTTCGAGCGGCCCGCCATGCTGTTCTCCGGCGGCAAGGACTCCGTGGTCATGCTCCACCTTGCCGCGAAGGCCTTTTGGCCCGCCGCCATCCCGTTCCCCGTACTCCACGTGGACACGGGCCACAACTTCGGCGAGGTGATCGAGTTCCGCGACAACACCGTGGAACGCCTTGGCCTGCGCCTCGTCGTGGCCAGCGTTCAGGACTACATCGACGACGGCCGCCTCGCCGAGCGGGCTGACGGCACGAGGAATCCGCTGCAGACCACACCGCTCGTGGACACGATCGCCGAACACCGCTTCGACGCCGTCTTCGGCGGCGGCCGCCGCGACGAGGACAAGGCCCGGGCGAAGGAGCGGATCCTCAGCCTGCGGGACGAGTTCGGCCAGTGGGACCCGCGCAACCAGCGACCGGAGCTGTGGAACCTCTACAACGGCCGCCACACCGTCGGCCAGCACGTGCGTGCGTTCCCGATCAGCAACTGGACCGAACTGGACATCTGGCGCTACATCGAGGCCGAGGGCATCGAGCTTCCTCCGCTTTACTACGCGCATGAGCGCGAGGTCTTCGAACATTCCGGCATGTGGCGGGCGGTCGGCGAGTTCAGCCAGCCCGCGCCGGGGGTTCCCACCGAAACCAGAACCGTGCGCTACCGAACCGTGGGGGACATGTCCTGCACCGGTGCGGTGCTGTCCGACGCCTCCACCGTCGCGAACGTGATCCGCGAGGTGGCCACCACCACCCTCACCGAACGCGGGGCAACCCGCGCCGACGACCGCATTTCCGAGGCGGCCATGGAAGACCGCAAGAAGGACGGGTATTTCTAAAATGGGCACCACCATCCTGGACACCAACACCCCCGAGTCCCACACCGACATCCCGGTGCTCGGACGCGGCGGCCTCTTTCGCTTCGCGACGGCCGGCTCGGTCGACGACGGCAAATCGACCCTCGTGGGTCGCCTGCTGCATGACGCCAAAGCAGTGCTCGTCGACCAGCTCGACGCCGTGGCCCGTGCCTCCGCGGACCGCGGCTTCGGTGGAGGCGACGGCAGCCTGGACCTGGCCCTGCTCACCGACGGCCTGCGCGCCGAGCGCGAACAGGGCATCACCATCGACGTCGCCTACCGCTACTTCGGCACGGGCCTGCGCTCCTTCATCCTCGCCGACTGCCCCGGACACGTGCAGTACACCCGCAACACGGTCACGGGCGCCTCAACGGCGGACGCCGCGATCGTCCTGATCGATGCCCGCAAGGGCGTGCTCGAACAGACGCGGCGACACCTCGGGGCCATCGGACTGCTGCGGGTGCCCCATGTGGTCGTCGCCGTCAACAAGATCGACCTCATCGGCTACGACGCCCAGCGCTTCGCCGAGATCGCCGCCGACGTCGAACGCGTGGCCGCGGGACTCGGGTTGCCCGTTCCGCACACGCTCCCGGTGTCTGCGTTGCTCGGCGACAACGTCGTCGAGCGTTCCGCGCAGACCCCCTGGTACACCGGGCCGACGCTGCTGGGGCTGCTCGAAACGCTGCCCACCCGCGACGATCAGGAGCAGGCCGGGGCCGCCTTCCGCTTCCCGGTCCAGCTGGTGCTGCGTCCGCAGGGCGCGCTGGCACCCGGACTGGACGCGGAGGCGTACCGCGACTACCGGGCGTATGCGGGACAGATCGCCGCGGGCTCCATCGCCGTCGGGGATCCGGTTACGGTCGCCACCGCCGGCCAGCCGCGGCGCACCTCGCGCGTGGTCGGCATCGACGTCGCGGGGCGCTCGTTGGAGCGGGCGACCGCACCGGCGTCGGTCGCGATCCGGCTGTCCGATGAACTGGACATCGCCCGCGGCGACACCTTGGCTGCCGCCGGCACGCTCCCGGCCTCCTCGGCCGATCTCGACGCCCAGCTGTGCTGGCTCGCTCCGGAGCCGCTGCGGCAGGGGGCCACCGTGCTCGTCAAACACGGCACCGCGACCGTCCGGGCGCGCGTGGCCGGGATCGAGGGCCGACTGGACCTCGACGACTTCGGACTGGTTCCCGCAGCGGAACTGGAGCTGAACGACATCGGTCAGGTGCGCCTCCGGCTGGCGAGCGAGTTGCCCACCGAGCCATACACCGCACAGCACCGCACCGGTGCGTTCCTGGTGATCGACCCGCAGTCCGGCAACACGCTGGCCGCCGGTCTCGTCGCCGACCGCCCGGCCAACTAAACCCCGACCACCAGACCCGACACGGGCCCCACCACCCACCTCCGCGAAAGGGGACAATGCCATGGACACCATCCGCCACACGCCACCAAGCCGGCATTCCGGTCCCGGACGCCGCGCCTTCCTCGCCGCGGGCAGCGGGTTGCTTGGGCTGCTGGTCGGCGGGGCCGCCGCCACCACGACCCAGCCGCGCCCGGGTGCGGCGGTCGCCTCCGCCCAGGGTCCGGCGGAGCGGTTGCGGCTGGGCTTCTTCCCGAACCTCACCCACGCGCCGGCCCTGGTCGGAACGGGCCTCGGCCTCTTTGAGAAGGAGCTGGGCGGCGAGGGCACGGCCTTCAGGGCCAGCGTCTTTGGCGCGGGACCGGCCGCGGTCGAGGCGCTGAACGCCGGCGCCATCGATGCCGCGTACCTCGGGCCCAACCCGGCGATCGCGGCCTACGTGTCCAGCGGCGGACGGGGCCTGCGGATCCTCGCGGGGGCCGCGGCCGGGGGGGCCCAACTCGTGGTGCGTCCCGGCATCGACAGCCCCGCCGCGTTGGCCGGCCGAACGCTGGCCACCCCCCAGCTCGGGGGCACCCAGGACGTGGCGCTTCGCTCGTGGCTGGCCCGGGGGCAGTTGTCCGCCACCTTGCGCGGAGGGGATGTGGCCATCGCGCCCACCGCCAACGCGCAGTCGCTCGAGCTCTTCCGTTCCGGGCAGATCGACGGCGCATGGTTGCCCGAGCCCTGGGCCTCCCGCCTGGTGGTCGAAGCCGGGGCCGAGGTCCTGGTTGACGAGGCGGACCTCTGGGACGGTTCGGAAACCGGAACCCGCGGGCTCTTCCCGACCACCGTCCTGGCCGTGTCGCCGGATTTCGCGGCCCGCCACCCGGATTCCGTTGAAGCCCTCCTGCGCGGTCACCTGGCCGCGCTGGACTGGATCCACCGCACGGACAGGGACACCGTTTCCGCCACGTTGAACGACCGCCTGGCGGAGATCGCCGGCGCAAGGTTGGACGCCCGCGTCATGGGGCGGGCACTGGACCGCCTGCACTTCACCGCCGATCCGCTCACCGGCGCCTATCCGCGGTTGCTCAGGGACGCGGTGGCGGCGGGGCTGGCGGAACCCGGCGAACTCGACGGACTCGTCGACGGGGAGCCCTTGCTCCGTGCCAAAGCCAAGGAGACAGCGTCGTGAGTATCGTGATCGACGGCCTGTCCAAGGACTTCGGCGCGGCGCCCGTGCTTGAGGGGATCAGCACCACAATCACCGAGGGCGAGTTCGTCGCCGTGCTCGGCGCCTCGGGCTGCGGCAAATCGACCCTCCTGAACATCGTCGCCGGGCTCGAGGCCCCCAGCGCGGGAAGCGTGACCATCCCGTCGGCCGGGGCGGCCTTCATGTTCCAGGACGCGGCGCTCCTGCCGTGGCTGACGGCCCGGGCCAACATCGAACTCGCGCTCGAGCTGCGCGGACTGGGCAGGACGGAGAGGCGTCGCCGGGCGGACGAACTCCTGTCCCTCGTGCATCTCTCCGACGCCGGCCACAAGCGCCCGCACGAGATGTCCGGCGGCATGCGCCAGCGCACGTCGTTGGCGCGCGCGCTGGGACAAGACAGGCCGGTGTTGCTCATGGACGAACCGTTCGCGGCACTGGACGCCATCACCCGCGATCTGCTTCACGACGAACTCGAAAGGCTTTGGCGGGCCGACCGGCGCACCGTGGTTTTCGTGACCCACAACGTCCGGGAGGCGGTGCGGCTGGGACAGCGGGTCCTATTGCTCTCCTCCCGCCCCGGGAGGGTCGCTGCCGAATGGTCCATCGATCCCGCCGTCCGCGAGGACCCCGCGGCCCAAACCGCCCTGACCCGGGAAATCACCCAGAGGCTACGCGAGGAGATCCGCCAGCATGCCCACTAGAACCACCGCGACTGCCGGGGTCGCCGTCGACCGGCTCGGTGAGCTCGAGGCCGGGCTGGACCGCCTGCAGGACTCGGGGGCACCGCCGAGGCGCCCCTGGGGCAAGGTGCTGCTGCCGTTGGGAACGTTCGCCGCCCTGGTGAGTCTGTGGCAGCTTGCCAGTTGGGCCGGCTCCCCGCGCGCCGACCTCTTTCCCGGACCGCTGGACGTGTGGGCGGGCGCCGTCGGCCTGGCCGCGGACGGCCGCCTGGGGGAAGCGGTCGCCACCTCGCTGCAACGCGGCGTGCTCGGCTTCCTGCTGGCCCTGGCCATCGGCACACCCGCTGGCCTGCTGCTTTCCGCCTCGACGACCCTGCGTAGGGGTCTGGGACCCTTGATTTCCGGGTTGCAGGTCCTGCCGAGCGTCGCGTGGGTACCGGCCGCGATCATCTGGTTCGGGCTGACGGACGCCACCGTCTTCTTCGTGGTGCTGATGGGTGCAACGCCGTCGATCATCAATGGATTCCTCTCCGGAGTCGACCAGGTTCCACCGCAATTCCGGCGCCTGGGAACGGTGCTGGGGGCCAGCCGCGCCCAACAGCTGCTGCGGATCGTCCTGCCGGCGGCCCTGCCGGGGTACGTGGCCGGGCTCAAGCAGGGCTGGGCTTTCTCGTGGCGATCGTTGATGGCCGCAGAGATCATCGCGATCGGCGGCAGCATCGGCTACGGCCTCGGATCGCTGCTCCAACAGGGGCGGGACCTATCGCTCATGTCCGTGGTCATGGCCGCCATTCTGGCGATCCTCGCCATCGGAATCGCGATCGAACTGCTGGTCTTCGCCCCGCTGGAACGCAGCCTGCTCAGGCGCCGCGGACTCGCCCCGGGGGGCACCCGATGAACGGACTTCCACCCCAAGACACCCACCTCCGAACCGAGGAGACCCCGATGACAGATCTTCACCCGCGTTCGGCAGCGCCCGAACAGGAACCCGTGCATCCCCTGGCCCTTCGGCTGTCCGGCAAGGCCGTGCTGTGCGTCGGCGGCGGTCCCGTCGCCGAACGACGCGTCTCCCAACTGCTCGACGCCGGCGCCGAAATCACCGTCGTCGCGCCGGACGCCGTGCCGGCCCTGGCCGAGGCGGCGTCCGCGGGACTTCTGGCCTGGAAACGCCGCGCCTACCGTCCCGGGGACCTCGACGGCGTCTGGCTCGCCCACACCGCGACCGGTGACGGCGACACGGACGCGGCCGTTGCGGCGGACGCCGATGAAAGGCGGATCTGGTGCGTCAACGCCTCCGACCAGGCGGCGTCCAGCGCCTGGACCCCCGCGGTCGCGCGCATCGGAGACGGCATCACCGTGGCCGTCACGGGTGGCGGGGACCCACGGCGGGCGGCCGGACTGCGCAACGCCATAGCGTTGGCCGCGGACACCGGGCTTCTCCCGCTGCGCAGGCGCCGCAAGGGCACCGGATCCGTGGCGCTCGTCGGTGGCGGGCCGGGGGAATCCGGCCTCATCACGGTGATGGGACGCCGCCTGCTGGCCGCCGCCGACGTCGTCGTCGCGGATCGTCTCGGCCCACGGTCGCTGCTGCGCGAGCTGGACGCCGGCGTGCGGATCATCGAGGTGGGCAAGGCTCCCGGCGACCACCTCGCCACGCAGGACGAAATCAATGCCGTGCTCGTGGCCGAAGCCCGCGCCGGACACCGCGTTGTCCGTCTCAAGGGCGGGGACCCCTATGTCCTTGGCCGCGGCGGGGAGGAGGCCGCATTCTGCCGCGAACACGGTGTCTCCGTCCAGGTGGTGCCCGGGGTGACCAGTGCCGTGTCCGTGCCCGCGGCCGCCGGAATCCCCGTGACCCACCGCGGGCTTGCTGCCGGTTTCTCGATGGCCACGGGTCACGCCGAACTCGCCGAGCTGCCCGCCCGACCGGACCATACGCTGGTGCTGTTGATGGGAGTGCGCCGGCTCCGGCAGAACACCGCGACCCTCCTCGGTCGGGGACTCCCGCCGGACACCCCCGTCGCCATTGTCGAACGCGGCTGGACCCCCGAGCAGCGTGTCACCATCGATCGGCTCGATTCAATCGCGCGCACGGCAGAGTCGGTCGGCGTGGAAAACCCGGCCGTGGTGGTCATCGGCGATGTGGTCCGCCTCAGTCCGCACGCCGTCGGCCGGATCGCCGGCCGAGCGTCCGCCGCGACGAACGACGTCAGGCAACCCGTCGCCGTCGGCTGACCGGCCCCAGCGAACAATCACACCCAGCAAACAGACCCCAAAAACACAGCACCAGGAGAACCCATGACGAACCGCCACCACCACACCGCAGAGACCGCGACGCCGTCCGCGCTTTCCGCGCGTCCGCTGCGCGCGGCCATCGTTGGCGCCGGTCCCGCGGGCGTCTACGCCGCTGATCTGCTCACCAAGGCAAAGCGCGACTTCGAGGTCG